>NZ_WFIY01000004.1:1848833-2186600 GCF_009729545.1 Acidianus infernus | reverse complement strand
GCTAATGGTTACTCTCTCAGTAAGTTTGTTAACTGTGAATTCTGGCCTCCTTTCTCATCTCGTGCTTAGCCCTTCATGCAGAGAAATAGCTCCCTCGTAAGGTCACTTTCTTTAATAAGGAAGCGTACTTGTCTTTCCTAATATGGTTCTACATAATATACTTTCTCGTCTTTTCGAAGAAAATGAACGTATTACTTGAACGCACTTTCTCAACAGAACTTCAAGAGACGAACGATTGTCTGTGTTTTTCGCCATACGTCACACTTTCTCAACAGAGTGTGCGTACTTACCTTTTAAAGCTGAGATTTTTATGTTAATCATCTTACTGCTTCTCTTATTTCATCATTCTTTCTATGTTCCGTCACGTGGAAAAGTAAAATGCGTGGAATTTCGTCATGTTTGCCTAGATGTTAACGGAAAGAGGTGCTACTGAAATTGTAACCATAAAACATATAATTTCCTTTATCCAGCTATTTTTATGTCTCAAAATATTGACGAGCTTTTCATGAACGCCCTTGAGGCTTACCACCCTTTTATAGGCTCAGAGAATTGGAAGTACAGCGACGTCCTAACTGCATTTATTCACTCGGTTTCCGCAGCATACTCCGCATATAAGCTTTCCTTAGTCCTAGGTAACGACGACGATTTCGCGGAGAAGGCTTTCTTCATAGGGCTTTTTCACGATTTTTACCAGAAGTTCGGCAAGAAGGTTGAGGACTTAAGGGAAGTAGTTAAAATGTTTGTGGACGATAAGGAGGTTTTAGATGGAATAAATTACAATTTGGCGGAAAACCCTTCTTTGAATCCTAAATTCGGTAAGATAGTATGGTTTGCAGACATGATGCAGTCTTCAAATATGAGCTTTCTAGACCTATTTAATCTAGTGAAGAAAGTAGACCCTTCACTAAATGCTTATTTCTTTACCGTCTCATTACCTCAAATAGGTACAAGAAGCGCAATAATGAAAAAGGTTGTGGAGAAAGTGGAAGAAATGACAGATAACTCCCTCATAGTTTTAACTAAGGATGGGGTAGTGGTAATAACGAATAAGGACATCGAATTACCCATAAGAGTAAACTGGGATGAACTTAAAATTCCGAGGGATGGAGGGGAATGGGCAGAGATTGAGAAGAGAGACAAAGAGCTAATAAATGACTTTTTCGGTAACGGAAAGCCTTCGGCTAATTTTAAGGGTTTCTTTTATAACGTGGAGGTCGATGATATAGAGCACAAGGAAGGCGGAGAAAGGTGTTTTTTATGTGGAATTGAATCCCCTAAGCTTTACGTTCCTCAGGCTTACGGTTATGCTTTATACTCTAAGGCTAGCAATGAGAAGTGGAGCCCTAAAGTTGAGCCTTTGTCAAACCTCCACTACAAGTTTGATAAGAAATATGGGATATGTTTTTGGTGCGCTTACGACGCCTTGTACCTTTCTAAACACTCCTTTGCGGCGAGTAGGGGGCAAACTAAGTATTTTCTAGTTGGGTATTTTACTAGGCCTACGCCTAAGGAAGTCGCCGAAAACTTTTCTATCCTATTGGGCATTAACGTTGATTTTAAGACAGTGGGCAATGTCCGCTTGGACGAGATAGAGAACGATCTTTATAGTTGGAGGGATTTCGTACACGATGTTATCCCAAATATGGCTGGAGATAGGATGGAGACTATCCTTGATTACTCTTCTGCAATGATATTGAGGGACTTCGGCTCCATATATAGAGAAGGTAAAAGGAGTTATCTTTTAAGGGAACAACCTATAAAAGGCTTTGTTGAGTTAATCCCTTCCTTGTCTGCTCTCCTCCTCATTTCGTCCTTTTACCCGGTAAAGGTGACCCCTCACCCAGATCAAGTTATTGAAAGGAGGATATTGACCTTCGGGAAGCCTTTCCCTATAATCGATTACGACCCAGCGATGGAGGACAAGTTGCCTCCCTTTAGCCTTTCCTTGCTTTTCTCCTCCAGATTATTGGAGGAGAAGGATAGGTTTGATTTAATGGACTTCGATTTTTCCTTGACTACTACTCTCCTTTCCTCCGTAAACCCCAGGATTGCGGAGGCTATTAAAGGTTTTAAATCCAAACCGAAGGTGTATTATAATGGCTGAGGAGTTAAGGAAGGAATTAAACCTGGATAATAAAGAAAAATTAGATCTAGGAGACTACGTAACAATAATGGGCAAAATACTGTCATTTAGGGCAAAGAGTTCTCCTTCTATGCACTCTGTAACTAAGGAAGTAAGGGAAGCTTTGGAGGAAGTTAGGAAGAACCCTACTGGCAACCTTGAGGAGATTATAAAGATAATGATTTCACAAGATTCACCTTTTCAAAAGAAGGAGTTGGCAAACCTCTATAGGGAAGCTCTTGAAGGCTTGTTGAAGAAGTTTGCTGAGGTATCTTCAAAGATGAACCCTCAGGAGTCTAGGAAGTTAATGAACATGGTCCTCGAGGGGATATATAATAATGCAGTTTTTTACTCAAAGACTTTTGGCCAGAAAATCTGGAATATTTTGAAAGGTGACCATTCATGACTCAGTTTAGGGTAAGGGGAGAAAAAGATAGAATATTTTCTAAAGGAGTAAAGGCAGAAATAGTATACGTTATAATATCAAAGGGAATCCCTCTTTTTAGGACTGAAGGGGTAGGAGATATTAGTACCATAAGCGTAGTTATTAACAAGGAGAACTACGAACTGCCCGTAATCTTGCCGGAAAAGATTCAAGCTAAGCTAAGGAGGGTAATGTTGGAAAAGCTTAGGGATGAGTATGCGAAATTTGATGACGAATTTAAGAAGAAGATATTGGACACAGCCAAGAACCTAGGGTATAAGAGGACCGGCGATGGGTGGAATTGCTACATTGCCCCGCCCCAAGAGAGGAAATCTTCGACAGACATAGGCATGTGCGGTTACTGTCCTTCTTGCACCATACTAGGGAATATAACGGACGATAGTATGATGAACGATATAAACACTGCATACGGAATAAAGAGTAGGGTAGCCCACGATATAGCCTTTTCCTTAGTTGAGTACAAGAAGGCTATAATGGAGCTAACGCATAACAAAGTAGCAGACGGAGTAAGTTACACCGGGCAAAGTTTGTATTCAGAGCTCCACATTGCCCCTGGAGTAGTTTTCATAGGTAAGTCTACAGCCTACGACTTGACAAAGAACGAGTTTGAAGTAGTACTGGACGCGCTGGCTAGTATAACTAGGCTAGGAGGTGGAGAGACTAAGTACGGTAGTGTGGAGACTAGGATATTAAGCGTTAAGTTCTCGGAAAAGGAGACTATAAGCAGTTACGATATAATGAGGGAGATAGTTGGCAAACATAAGGGAGAAATGATGGATCCCGAGGACTACGTTAGAGAAGTGAGTGACATTCTAAAGGGCAAGGGCTTTACAGATTACTCTTATCAAGTTAATTATAAGGAAGCCTGGGAGGACAGCCTAGATTACGCAGGGAAAATAAGGGAGTTCATTAATATCGTGGAAAATAAAACTGGAGGGAAAGAAAAGAAAAAAGGTAAGTCTTCAGGAGGAGAGGAATGATATATAAGGCGGAGTTGACTGTACACAGCATCTTTTGGTTCAATTCTTTAACTTATCCTCACTCCACCGGTTATGTACAGAAAGTAATGCCGGTAATTCATAACTACCCCTTGACGATAGCCTTTTTAGGAAAGTTGGTCGAGGATAGCTATGTAGGCCCTTATAATAGACCTTCGTATAAGGGAATTCAAGCACTGTATGAAGAAGGGGGGATTTACGTTTATCCTGCTGTTTTCGATAGGACTTTCTACATGAGGTTAACGATGTCGATGGGCGAAACCGACTACATTTTATATAAACCTCAGACCAGGTGGGCCGTGCCTATACTTACGACTAATAACGTAATTTCTGTAGGTTCTAAGGCTACAACTTACGTAATCTCTTCATCGCCACTCGACGTTAAGTATATTAGGCTAGGGGTTAAGAGGGGTATAATGAAAGTTTACCTAAAGGAGATTAAGGATTATGAGGAATTAAAGACGTCTTTTTCTCCAAACGTTGCTTATAATAACAAGGACGTTAAATCTGAAGGAGGTTTTACTCTATTGAGGCATAGGGAAGGAGACGTCGTTTTTGGAGGTAGTGCAGGAAGAGGGATAAGGTTTAAAGATGAAGACGAGGAAATTTATTTGCCTTTACCGGAATTTGTCGAGCAGCTTTAGGCTATATGGAGTTTTCCAGTTTCTTTCAAGGTCGGGAACTATGAACACGCCGAAATTTTCTTAGCCCCATTTCGTCGATATAAATACGCAGGAGAAGTAACTCTTAGTTGACATGCCACAACTTATTGCACACTGTAACGATATGCGAAATATAGTTCAAATTTACGAAAGGACTTAGGACAGCAGAGCTTTACCATAGTTTAGGATAACTATTCCTTCAGAGATTAGAAAGAAACTCAACATAAATTCATTACGTGAATTGAGGCCTTAGTGTAAGTCCTCACTCTTGGAGGAAATTGGCTAATACGTTCTTAACTAACGTCTAATGGTTAAGCTTTTGAATTTACCTTTCCGGTATATGGTGTAACTGAGTATGTCCAACAATTTAAGAAACGCATTCAAGATTAATATCAGATCCGACGTTATCTCTTAATTTAAATTATTATTTTTTAACAATCCCACGTTATGAAAGTTTCACTCATTTATTTTGTAAATACTAATAGTTGGACACACTCTCCTTAGTTTGCGCCTCGGCGTTCTCGCACGCCTTGAGCTAATTTTATTAAATGATACATACTATTTACTCGAAGATCAATAATTGCACTTTTTAAAGTGAAACTAGTACGCTAAGCGGTCTGTTAAATGAAGGTTATTCATTATCTAGCTCGAGATCATTTGATTTAAATCTCTTATAGCGAAACAAATAATGATGGGTATTCTTTATAACATTTAGAAGTAGTCAAGAATAAAAACAAATATTAAACATGTTTTTACTTAATGTATAGGTAAAGCTATAATGTTGTGGGAACCCATCATAAAGCTTGATTTTTCGCCTGGTAGTAAGATAAAATTTCCAATATCTACAGCAGGTTATAAAATATATAGATCTAAACGGAAACTTAAAGCTGATGTAGATATAGCAGGTGGAGGGAAAATAGTAGAATATGTGGAAATTCCAGACCAAACGACAGGATTAATAATTAACCGTAAAATACTTGCCTATTATATACCGTATTCTTGGAATCCAAATACGTGGGGGATTTATATTATAAAAAATTAGGTAATGCAGGATATTAACGTTCTAAACGATATACTGAAGCAAGAGAACATCCCAGTAGATATAACTCCAGTGTATTTATCGTGGATTTTCTTCCATGAACTAACTCACCACGTGCTAGAAGATATGAGAGTTTCTACTTATCTAGATTTAGGAACTTCTGGTAAAATCTATGACACAGAAGACGAGAAACTATGTGAGTACGCTGCATTTATTTTAACCGGACAACTCGTAGAGAAATGTTTGATTTCATCTATCGATTTTAACAAGAATAGTAATAAAATCTCTTTTTCGTACTTATATAATAATCCTAATATTATAGATAGCAATGGATATATATTAGGATATCCGTTACCAGGTTTCTTTTTAGAACATCCTTTAAACCAAAATTACCAGATTGATGCAAAAAATTTGAGAAAATACATACACGATATGTTAGCCTTACTTTATTACTATTATCATTTAGACAAAGACCCTATGTATAACCCAGAAGTTCCAGATTGGGTTGATCCGAAATTATTCACACAATATTTGGCTCAAAACTTATCAGTAGTCTTGGATAGCGCCTGGAGTCCTAAACATCTACCTTCAGTCTATACTAGAGTATTTTATATTTAAAAATGTATAAGCCCAACTTTCCCTGAAGAAACTAATTGGTCTATGGAATTGAGAGTACTAGTTTATGCAAAGCGTAAGAAGGATGTATAAATTTCCACAAAATTAAAATATAGTCTAGAAGCGTTTATGTTTTAGCTTATTTGATAATGTTATGGCTTAACAGTGTTATCCCTTTCACATAAACTTTGTAAAACGCTGTTTTAGTTTCTTTGTGTTGTTACTCCTAAAGATTGTGTTTCACTTTCGCTATAACTAAAGTATTATTGAGTGTCACAATAGCCTCCAATATCGAATCGAACATGAAAAGATCCTGCGCGAAAGACTTGGAGAATGGGCAAATTGTCAGTAGAATTATAAGGAGAACTAGAAACGCGATACCTATTTTGACCTGAGACAGTAAAAGCGGATCGTTAGGGAGTAGCGGGTTGAGCTCCTTCACTTTCTTTGTTTTGAACCCTAGTAGTGTGCTAAAAAGATCGTCAAATTGCATTCCCATAAACAGAAGAATGTCATAAATCATTGCTTATCACTTGTTTTAGTTTCTTTGTGTTGTTACTATTTATGCGTACTACTTATTTAAAGCTTACTCATGTTTTAGTTTCTTTGTGTTGTTACAAACAGTAAAACCCATCTTTCGCCCGCCCATTTCTTGTGTTTTAGTTTCTTTGTGTTGTTACATACTTATCAAAAGCAAGCCAATCAAATTATCGCTGTTTTAGTTTCTTTGTGTTGTTACGTTTTCTTCTAGATTCTAAGAACTTTGTTACGCCTAGTCTTGATGCATAATAACAACCTCCTATTTCTCGGTTAGAAGGGCAATTATTATTGTTTCGTATTTCATCTTAACTGTTAGGGTGTAACTGGTGAACATTAAATAATAACAGGAGACAGACGTGAAGGAGAAAAAGCGAGTTGCCTAAGCCTTAGCCTTAAGGGAGGACTAGTAGCCTTTCGTACTAGCTGCGGAGTTTATTCTACCTGTCTCCTCCGCTGAGTGACTCTTTCCGTAGTCAAGAAGAATGGGTAAAACATGTTTTAAAACGAATTAACTAGAAGAATGAAAAATATGCATTACTTAGACTCGTTGCGCTAAATTATCTGGGCTATTCAGAAGAATGAAAAATATGCATTACTTAGACTCAAGTATTGGCATTGAAGAATCAGGAGGATTTTATGAAAAATATGCATTACTTAGAGATTTTTTCAGGTAGATTTTTGAGTTCATCAATTTCTCTATCTACCTTGACTCTTTTTACTAAATGACTTTCTTTCAATTTCACCTAGAAAGTAGGGGAGTTAGGAATTATTTGTTTGTTAGCGACACTTTAAGATTATTCCTAAAATCCCTTAATTCTTTCAATTAAGCGTGAAGATAAAAATGGTGGACGTTCTTTCACCTTCTCTAGAATTTTTCTATCTACTTTGAGTATTTACCCTCTTTCAATTTCTTCTAAAAACAAGGGGATTTGAAAATATTCGTAATCTGGGAAATTTTTTCATGTAGATTCTTACGTAAATCCACTCACGTCTTTTACCGGGGTTTAAATACCCTTTAAAAACTTTTGTGTTGAAAAATTTCTTTCAAAAAATCGAGAGATAAACTTTTTCTACTCTACCTTCCATCAATTTTAGTGAAAAGTAAAGTTTTTATCTTAAAATGAAGTAGTTTAATCTACACAGAACGCAAAAAGAACGTGAAAATCGACGCACGGTTGAAATAAGGAAGAACTGAAAGCCTGATCCTTACGCTGTTTTCTCTTATTATTTCGGTTGAAATAAGGAAGAACTGAAAGGGAAGATATACAAGATCCCGCCAAGACAATTTATGTTGAAATAAGGAAGAACTGAAAGCTAACTTGCCTTAATTCAATTTGCCTATATTTATGTTGAAATAAGGAAGAACTGAAAGCTATATTCGTTAGCAATCTTGAAGCCCCCATCTAGTTGAAATAAGGAAGAACTGAAAGCTGCAAAATGGTCTAATTTCGTCAGCCCAATCGTGTTGAAATAAGGAAGAACTGAAAGCCGGATTCGAAAGCCATACGCAATGAGAAATGGAGTTGAAATAAGGAAGAACTGAAAGTCAATGATTTACGGCGGAATGACAACAGTCTCTGGTTGAAATAAGGAAGAACTGAAAGTTCAATTGAACCATTTTTCTTATCACCATATTATGTTGAAATAAGGAAGAACTGAAAGCTTGAAGTCATCATAAATGCCATTCTGTTGTACAGTTGAAATAAGGAAGAACTGAAAGAATAATTTATCGTGGCATCTCTAGATGAATTCAAGTTGAAATAAGGAAGAACTGAAAGTCTCGCATGCTTCGTCTATTTCTTTTCTCAATTCGTTGAAATAAGGAAGAACTGAAAGACATTCAAACACGTTATTACCGTGATTGGTATCTGTTGAAATAAGGAAGAACTGAAAGCAAGAATTTCACGAATTAGTAGAGCATTTAGATCGTTGAAATAAGGAAGAACTGAAAGCAGATAGGTGGTGCATGGCAAACGAACTGCCACACGTTGAAATAAGGAAGAACTGAAAGCGAAAAAGAATTATCGCCCCCACTTGAAGGGGTTCAGTTGAAATAAGGAAGAACTGAAAGTCATATTTTGCTGGAGAAATGCAAAAAATTAATAAGTTGAAATAAGGAAGAACTGAAAGACTGGCAGTGGAAAATCTGTGATTTCTATCATAGGTTGAAATAAGGAAGAACTGAAAGTTTCAGGCTTACCGTCCCAATAGTAAACGCCCAGGTTGAAATAAGGAAGAACTGAAAGTGTTCCTATTCTCACATAATCTTTGGGGAATGTTGTTGAAATAAGGAAGAACTGAAAGTGACCCAATTTTACTAGAGAAAGGCGTATATTTGTGTTGAAATAAGGAAGAACTGAAAGTATTAACGGGTGAGCGAATGAGCTTCCAGATGACAGTTGAAATAAGGAAGAACTGAAAGTTGTTGTTGGAAAGACAAAGATTCCCATTCGGCAGTTGAAATAAGGAAGAACTGAAAGTTAGCAATTAACCAATAATGTTTGTGAAAATATGCGTTGAAATAAGGAAGAACTGAAAGAAAATAATGTTATACAATTCCCTTAGCTTCTTCTGTTGAAATAAGGAAGAACTGAAAGAAGATTTCTGGCGGGAATTTTTGTAGTTCTTTAAAGTTGAAATAAGGAAGAACTGAAAGCATCTGAGCGGGCAAATAGTCTGTATAAACAATGCGAGTTGAAATAAGGAAGAACTGAAAGCTGTTGGATTTTTTGACGCTTCATTTAAGAGTTTTGTTGAAATAAGGAAGAACTGAAAGCCAACGCTTCACACCCCGCCAAGTCCCCCGCCAGGGTTGAAATAAGGAAGAACTGAAAGGACGACGTGGCGCTAAGAAATAGGCTGAGGGCATAGTTGAAATAAGGAAGAACTGAAAGTAGCCACATCGATTGCCTCTTTTCTGCTTATCTCAAGTTGAAATAAGGAAGAACTGAAAGTATTATTTTTAACAGCACTAATGTTGCCCCTAGTAGTTGAAATAAGGAAGAACTGAAAGGAAAAAAAGCTGAAGAACTTTACCTCATTTACGATGTTGAAATAAGGAAGAACTGAAAGCTAAAATGCCCTTAATTTTAGGCGCACTGAATTGTTGAAATAAGGAAGAACTGAAAGCAATCTCCACGATTCCTTTCGCATGCGCCACGCCAGTTGAAATAAGGAAGAACTGAAAGGATGTTGTTATCCAATTAACGTAGCTGATAATCGGGTTGAAATAAGGAAGAACTGAAAGCTTGCTACGATTTGTTGAAGATTAAACATGATCTGTTGAAATAAGGAAGAACTGAAAGCTTTTAAAGCAACAAGTTGCAATTTACGAATCCCGTTGAAATAAGGAAGAACTGAAAGTTCTCCCTCAAAAAGAGCGCCAGGTCATCTGGTGAGTTGAAATAAGGAAGAACTGAAAGAGATTACTTAGCTAGATCTGAAAAGAAGAAGAAGGGTTGAAATAAGGAAGAACTGAAAGTGCCACATCAAGTGCGACTCCGCTATCAATTATGGTTGAAATAAGGAAGAACTGAAAGATTCAAAATATAAACAGACTTATAGAGAATTTCTGTTGAAATAAGGAAGAACTGAAAGACTAAATCGAAAGTTGGATACGGCACCTTCTTGTCGTTGAAATAAGGAAGAACTGAAAGATTAACTCTTTTTCGAATCTGACCATTACTTCTTGTTGAAATAAGGAAGAACTGAAAGACAACATCCGTATGTCCAAGATCTTCTAAAACAAGTTGAAATAAGGAAGAACTGAAAGGTGCGCATAGCCACGGCCTCCTTCTTCAAGGCTTAGTTGAAATAAGGAAGAACTGAAAGTCTTTCTCTATCATGTTCAAATACAGAACTAGGGCGTTGAAATAAGGAAGAACTGAAAGAAAAAAACAAAAGAATATGAAAACAAAATTATTGTCGTTGAAATAAGGAAGAACTGAAAGTTTGTAACACCAACAAATCTCACCATACCCTCCTGTTGAAATAAGGAAGAACTGAAAGCCATACCTTAGCCATTTTCTATAAACAACTCCTCTTGTTGAAATAAGGAAGAACTGAAAGTTTGAGTCGAATAAGTCGATCCCGACAAGACTCTCGTTGAAATAAGGAAGAACTGAAAGTTATTGCGCATCAAGTATTCCTTATATGCATCAGGTTGAAATAAGGAAGAACTGAAAGCAGACTACGTAACATCACAAACAAGACTTGAGGAAGTTGAAATAAGGAAGAACTGAAAGCTTTTCGCACAGGCGGATGTGTAAGAAGATACACACGTTGAAATAAGGAAGAACTGAAAGCAAATTGGGGCAATAACTAAGTTCACAGACAATTGTTGAAATAAGGAAGAACTGAAAGCACTGCCTTTGCCAACACACTTGTGTTGTATACCGGTTGAAATAAGGAAGAACTGAAAGCATAATTTCGTTATCATCATCCATCTTGTAGACTACGTTGAAATAAGGAAGAACTGAAAGCCGTATATGTCTCTAACTGTCGGCACATCCGTTAAAGTTGAAATAAGGAAGAACTGAAAGTAGAGTATTACAAAAAAGCTTATATATCATTTTTCCCAGTTGAAATAAGGAAGAACTGAAAGTAACCACAGGCTCTAGCCCATCAGTTACCGGCACGTTGAAATAAGGAAGAACTGAAAGACAAGAGCGGGTTCATGGAAGGGTGTGGCATAGGGTTGAAATAAGGAAGAACTGAAAGTTAGAACTATTGCGATACCTTCATCTCCAGGGGCGTTGAAATAAGGAAGAACTGAAAGAAAAATGAAATGCATTCTTTAAAATTTGAAACTTGTTGAAATAAGGAAGAACTGAAAGGTTACAAGTATTTTACCTTGGGACTATTTGATTTGTTGAAATAAGGAAGAACTGAAAGTCAGGTTGGTGCAACAATACTGCACATGGTAACAGTGTTGAAATAAGGAAGAACTGAAAGAGTAGATATTCCTCCAACTTGAAGGTCACTACTCTGTTGAAATAAGGAAGAACTGAAAGGGCAGTAGGGAAACCCTTTGTGTATACGTTTGAGAGTTGAAATAAGGAAGAACTGAAAGGTATGTGTTTATGATCTTTTCCGATGATAGCTTTACGTTGAAATAAGGAAGAACTGAAAGATAACGAGAACGTAGTGATCCAGAAGGAAAAGAAGGTTGAAATAAGGAAGAACTGAAAGCGGAATTCCATGGTGCCCAGTTTGTCTCAAGCCGGTTGAAATAAGGAAGAACTGAAAGGCAGTAGTAATTTATAGACGTATTCCCACGGTTGGTTGAAATAAGGAAGAACTGAAAGGCTTGGATGCCGGGCACTTTTGCTTAGAAGAGCTTGTTGAAATAAGGAAGAACTGAAAGCTAAAACCACGTAAAAAAGCGTGGAAAAGAGCGAAGTTGAAATAAGGAAGAACTGAAAGTGGAGAAATGACTTTAGATGATGGAAAGGACGTAAAAGAATGCCATGTAAACGATGTTACGTGTAAAACACTAGGTATAAGCAGTAAACCTCGTTGGAGACTTCAGAGAAAGATTTTATGAACTTCGTGCACGTGTGATCTTGTCTTACAATATTACGTTTAATGACGATTAGAAAGTCATCACGGTGAAAGTGTGAATATGCAAATTTGCGGGCTTTCTAATAGTGTCACGCAATGCCAGCTAGGATAAGATTATGCGGTTAAATGGTAAAAACAAGGAGTAGAAGGAAATGCAAGGTTGATATTTTAAATTTTCATTATTTAACGAAAGAAGAACGTTCGAAACGTATTTTATAGAAAGGAATGGACTGGGGCTATAGTACTACGATTGGACGAAGAAATACTCTATTACGTCATCATAGACAAAGAGTTTATTGAGGAAGGTAAAGGAGTTTTTCAAAACTTGTGTCGGGGCTTAAGAAGGTCGTCAATCCTAAACTACGAAAGACGTTATGGATTTAAGCCTTTAGAGCGACTGACGAATTATTACAAAAGAATACAAGAGGTCTATCGGCGGGATTCCGGGCGAATTATTACAAAGAACAAGAATTTAATATAGACCTTTAGAGCGAATATTGTCTGAATAAGAGTTGCTATCAGCTTCTATGAGTGTGTTCAATGATTTAAAAATTATTTGAAACACATTCAAGATCAACATCAGATTGACGTTATCTCCTATTAAAAATATTATCATTTTTTAACAATCCCACGTTATGAAAGTTTTACTCATTTATTTAAATAGTGATTTAACAAAATATAATGATGAATTTGATGAGATATTTATAACAATAACGTTTTTTAACCTAAGGCTACCATTAATTATTCATGGATTTTTTAACAATTAACGTTGATAAGGTTACTGTGGAAGGAGGTTCGAGCGAATACCTCGGCTTCAAATTGAGGAAATTCCAGGAAGAGGTAAAAGATTCTATAGAGGGGAAGGAGAAAGTAGTGCTACAAACTCCTACCGGCTCCGGGAAGACTTTCTCCTTGTTACTCTCTAAACACTCCGTGGGTTTATATCCAGTCCTTGAACTCTTGGAAGATCAATACAGAAGCGTTTCTTCTCTATTTAAAGACGTTGAGTACCAGGACGAGTTTATTAAAATAGTCAGGGCAGGAGGAGAGAAGTTGGCCTTAATCAAGTTCAGTGCAACTCTAGCTAAAGGGAAGGAAGTTAAGCTTAACGTATTGGAAGACAGGAAAGTTGACAGGAAAATAGTTTTCACGACCCCTGACTCTTTTCACATTTATAATCAAATGCTTACTTATCCTTCCCACACAGCCCTAGCAGTAATTTACGGCAATCCTGAGGTTGACGAACTGCTAAACGTTGATATAAAGAGGAAGGAAATAATAAAAAGGCTGGGCCTCTTCCTCAACCTTTTTAAAGGTGACATGATATTTGTAGACGAGTTCCACCTCTACGATAATTACCAGCTCTCTTCCTTGATAATAACGCTGAAAATAATAAAGAGGATACACGACCACGACTTTTCCCTAATTTTGTCCTCTGCTACACCTTCTGAAGAAAAGATAAAGAAGATAGAGGATGGGCTTAAGGTGGAATATGGGGGCAACTTTCATTTTAAGAGGATAAACGCGAGGAAAGGGAATGTGTTAGTGAGGGGGAGGGCGAAGGTTAGGTTAATATTCGTAGATAGCAAAGGGAAAACGAAGCTCTCTCGCTTCGTTAATGCTGGTGATGAAATACCAGATCTCATCCACAAAGGCCTCCTGGACAATGTTTATAATGAACTTAAGGAGAAGAAGCAGAGGGGGATTATAGTAGTGGACAAGGTTTCTCAAGCCTTGGAAATAGCTAAGGCATTACACGATAGGTTTGGAATACGCGTAGTTTGTAAGACTTCGATAAAGGGTGAGTACTGCGGGGAAGATGATGTTTTTGTAGTAGGCAGTTCTGCAATAACTCAAGGCGTAGATTATCCTAACGTTTCCTACGGGTTAATTGCCAGGTTCTTTTCAGAGGCTGTAATTCAAGCTATAGGCAGAGTGGGGAGGAAGATGGAGGAGTGTAAGATAGACCTAGTCCTACCGAAGGTGGGGAATGGCTTGAAAGATGGGATGACCTACGAGGAGTTCGTTGAGTGGATAATTAAGACTTACCCGTCGATCAATGAAATAGACTATGGAGACCAGAGTTTTAGGGAGTTCCTCCTAATAAACTCTGCGATAGCGGTATACGAAAGGTTGACTGGGCACCAAATGAATATGGAAAGCTGGAATAAAGGAATCCCGTACATAGGCGACATCTCCTCACTCTCCCTGCTTTACTATTTTAGATTCACTGGTCCACAAGTGAAGTACAAGTTAGGGAGTATAAGTAGTGAAGCTGACTTGGGCACCATCATGAGGAACTTCTCCTTTGAGGTCGAAAATAACATATTCGAACTCAAGGGCGTTGGAAGGTCTGCTGTAGTTGCTAACTGTGACCAAAAGAAGCTTGAGGGGCTGGCAAACAAAATCGTGTCGTCAACTTTCCTTGAGCTGTTGGGCTGTAAGTTTGAGGACGAGAACGGTAACCCGGTCAGCATCGGTAAACAACTCTTTTTAGTAGTGAGGGACGAGAAGCTTTCAGATTACATCATAAACACTGGGAGGGGGATAGGGGTTAAGAATAGTGACAAATACTGCTTAGCCTTTATATGATGCACGGGAGAGCTCATGTGTATGTTGTCCTTCACCTATAAAGGATCTTTTACAAGGTAAGAGTTAGTAATTTTATAACTAGAGAGAAACAAAATAGTGGAGACCGCAACTGTGGTAGCAAGAGTAATACCAGATTACTCTGCATAATTTTTCTAACATTAGAGTACAATCTGTGGGTCAAGAGAGTATAATCAATCACGACAACCCACTAACTACACAAGACTAAGGACCTTGTTTTCCTGCCCATAATCATAAGGAAGAACTGAAAGGTCAAAGCTTAGGTCAGCAAGTTCTTGTCTATCAGTTGAAATACTGAAAGCTAATATCTTATTTCAACTCTTCCTTAAAGAGGTTTTTTAGTCAATTTTAAGTAGTTTTTCTTCCAGCATTCTCCATTGTCGCTTATTGTGAGCTTAGTGAAGCAGCAAGTTCTGGGAGATAGGAGGTGAGTATACTGCCTGCCTTATTCTTCGAGGTTGAACTCCTCAGCTACCTTAGCGTCACCCCTTTTTTAAGTACTCACTCTTTCATTGTACTTCCTTAGGGTAATTCCCCAAGTCGTTAGTCCTTCAATAAGCCAAGGGAAAAACAATAGCTAACGTCTCCTTTTCATTAGTATTATAGTTATAACAACGATTAAAGTTATGATAACCAAGATAAGAAACCAGTTAAAACCGCCATACACTAATATAGTCTCTGCCTTGGTTAGACCTAGAGAGTCCTTAACGACTACGGTGATGTTATTTTTGCCAGCATCGATTGGTACGTTTATCGAGAGATTGTTACCAACGTAATACTCGCGCCCATTGACGTAAACTGTGTAGGTGTAAGGCGGTGTGCCCCCAAATACTTTACTAGATAAGTTTACAGATGAGGCGTATACTAAAAAGTCGTAGTGTAAGTTATAGCTCACATTTAGTGTTGGGTAATCATTTACCTTGATTGTCACTGAATTTACTGCAGTGAAGTTTACCGAGTCAACGACCTTTAAGGTTACGTTGTAGACTCCGGGCGAGGTGAAGTTGTAGTATAACACATCCTCATTAGAAACAGGGGTACCGTTGACGTACCAGACTTTAATATAAGGTTTTGTACCGCCAATTACTGTTGCGTTAAAGGATATTGGAATCCCCACGTCAGTAGCGTTCCTAGAGGGGGTTATGATAACTACTGGGTCTGGGTTGACCTTTAGTGAATATACTAAGTCAATGACATTGCCACATACGTCCTCTACTTTGATTGGGTAAGTTATTTCACCGGTTATGTTGGGTTTTACGCAGTAATACGTCTTCCCCAAGAAAAGGTCTAGGTATTTCTCGTTCCCTATCTCTACAAAGTAAGGTGGTGTACCCCCGCTGATGTCTAGTTCTACCCTAGCAGTTTGCCCTAGCCCTAGACCCGTTAACTTTTACAACTATGGGGGAGCCGGAATTTGTCAAAACGACCTCATTGCATTCCCCTACCTCTACTTTATAAGCCCCATTGTAGGGGACTGTGAACAAGTTGTTAGAGGCTTCGGCAGTGTCTATGCCAAAGGGGAATAAGGTTTTGGGAGTAAATATGTCTTTACCATTAACGTAAAACATGTAGATTATTGCGTTGAGCGAGTTGAATGAAGTTACACACTTTTCGCCACCAAACACGAACTCAGTGTCATATGCATTCCCACTGCCAGTAGTGTTATAACCGCTAACTAGGAGGTAAGCTGAGGTCACGCAAGGCACCTTGATAGTTACATTATCGTAAATAACGCACGAGGTAGAGTTGATGTAGCCAAAGAGCACTTCCACGCCTTGTGGAACAGTGGACACTCTTATAAATAAAGCGACGTTTAAGGGATAAGACATATTAAACCATTCTGTTGCATAACTGTAGTAGTCGTTTATTCCTAACCCTTCAATGAACCAGCTTACACCCCCTTTTCCTATGATAGAGCTAGAGTTCAACTCGCTATAACAAGACGTAAAGTTCCAAATGTTATCGACAAACCTGTACTCACTAGTATTTGTCATGAAGTTGATGACGTTCTGTAACCAATATTCTTGACTGCCGTACAAAGTATTAACTTGGAGGACTGGGACGCGCCATAATTATTTAACGAGGCGTTGTAGGCCGAGATTGAGTAGATCTGAGCTACCACTTCGTCGAACTTTTCAACGTAAGGTTTAACCACTCCGTTCACTACTTGTATACCATAGTCAGCTATGCCAGTTGGATAAGGCCTACCATCTCCAATGTAAATCTGGATCGTGACGCAAGTCTTTGAGACGTTATTTATGAAGAGGACTTTGTACTCTCCCGGTGGCAAAGCCATAGTAGGAAGATGATTGTATGGAGAACAATGTTATTCCTTCCAAATTATTTACTACGAAGTATATAGGGGCTGAAGAGTAGTAGACTACGAAGAGACCATCGCTGACTTGTAAGTGCAAGGCGGTAAATTGAGTATGTGGCAAGGATATATAGAGCTCGTGGTATTAAGTGAAAGTATTGGGAAGAAGATGGAAAACGAAAGTATTAGGAGTACTAGTGATCTCTCCATAAAAAGTTCTATTCTTCAATCCTTATAAGTTTAGTGTGGAATTGCATCAAGCTGATCCGACACCCACGATCAATATGAGAAGAACAGTCTGTCAAAGGTAGGCTTCCTTAGTCTAGCCTTTTTTGCATGGGATGTTGCTATAAATATTTAAATATTGGTTTAGCTAGTTTAACCATAGGGAAGTTGGTTTGACTCTGAGGGTGGAAGTTGGAAAGAAAGGTTACATAATTATTCCTAAGGATATCAGGGACCTCTTAGGCATAAAGGAAGGTGATAAGCTCATTCTTAGCATACGTGACGGAAAAATCGTCCTTGAGCCTGAGAGAAATGTTGACATAAACGAGATTTTAAAAAGACTCGAGGGGCATTACGCTAAAATATCATCTTATGCGAAAAGCGCTAAATTAGGAGACTTGGCTCATTCAAGCCTTGAGGAGGAATTCGATGATTTTTCTTGACGCAAACTTTCTCATATATTTGAATTTGGGTGTTAAGGAAGTGGAAAATTTTTATATTAAAATATTACAAGAAGATCGACTAGCTTTAGACCCATTAGTTATAGATGAGGTGATTTATATTTCAAAGAAGAAGTATAACGTGAACTTTAACGATACGATAAGCTTTCTAGACGAGATTGTCTTACCTAACTCCCTTATCCTTCCTATAAGAAAGGAAGATTATGAGAAGGCAAAGGACATAATGTTAAAATACGACCTAAAGCCTTCTGACTCATTTCACGTCGCCGTAATGTTAAATAACTCAATTAGTAAAATAATAAGTGAAGATAAGGATTTTGACCGAGTTAAAGAAATACAGAGAGTTTGGTTAAGGTGACCTTTCAGTTTTTCCTTATTTCAACACAAAAACTCCAAAATTTCTTCATATCAGACAAAGCTTTCAGTTCTTCTTTATTTCAACCAATTATAATTTATTCTACTACACAATATTGAGCTTTCAGTTCTTCCTTATTTCAACACGCATTATTCGAAACTCTCTAAAAATCTTTTGTAGCTTTCAGTTCTTCCTTATTTCAACTGATTTCGGAATTGCAAAGATTACCTACCTAAGAAACTTTCAGTTCTTCCTTATTTCAACGGCGGTGAGGTATTAGAGGATGTAAGGATAGTTCTTTCAGTTCTTCCTTATTTCAACTATATGCGTTTATAAATTCCCCTTCATATTTTGCCTTTCAGTTCTTCCTTATTTCAACACATGCTATTTAAACACACCAGGAACAATAACCTCTTTCAGTTCTTCCTTATTTCAACTTTCTTCGTTAGTCATCTTCTCCCACCCCTACCAACTTTCAGTTCTTCCTTATTTCAACTCAAGGATTTCAACATTCCTTATGAGAAGTATGACTTTCAGTTCTTCCTTATTTCAACTGTTATATTTCGTAGGAAGGATATACGGTTACGACTTTCAGTTCTTCCTTATTTCAACCAATTAGGCATATCACAAAGCGAGTTTGTGCGCTCTTTCAGTTCTTCCTTATTTCAACCTGACCTCCTCCTCACTAGGCAGTCTCTCCTGGACTTTCAGTTCTTCCTTATTTCAACATTTCCCTAAGATGTCTGGTCTGTCGGCAGGTTCCTTTCAGTTCTTCCTTATTTCAACTCTACAAATATATACCGTCGGAACAGACAAAAAGCTTTCAGTTCTTCCTTATTTCAACAATTATTCTTGGCGAGAAAAATGAGTGAAGAAGCTTTCAGTTCTTCCTTATTTCAACTACCGAATTTAAAATATTTTATTCGTGCAATTGTCTTTCAGTTCTTCCTTATTTCAACAGACGTACACCATATGGTGAACCAGAAGGAATAGCTTTCAGTTCTTCCTTATTTTAACGTGAGGTTGTCGATAAGATCCATGTAATAGTAGAACTTTCAGTTCTTCCTTATTTCAACTATAGTGACTATTGTTACGACAAAGGACTATCAGCTTTCAGTTCTTCCTTATTTCAACAATGGGACGACTGTTGTTCCCGTAATCGCTGAAAGCTTTCAGTTCTTCCTTATTTCAACCCACTTCGTCGGGTGGATGATATATTGGCGTGTGTCTTTCAGTTCTTCCTTATTTCAACTGAGAAAAAATGAATTAATTTGCGGTTTCATTCGCTTTCAGTTCTTCCTTATTTCAACAAGATAATTTGGATGAGTTGTTTAAGATCGTTTCCTTTCAGTTCTTCCTTATTTCAACTCTCATCTTCAGTGAATGTTTGCTCATACCACACCTTTCAGTTCTTCCTTATTTCAACTTGTTATCTCTGCCACTTTGTTTATATCAGGAATTGCTTTCAGTTCTTCCTTATTTCAACAGAAATTCAAACATAGCAATTGATACATTATCAGAGCTTTCAGTTCTTCCTTATTTCAACTAAAAAATAATTTTTGATTCTTTGTGATACTGAATCTTTCAGTTCTTCCTTATTTCAACTTTTTCCCTTATTGCTTCTGCCACAAATTCTGCCCTTTCAGTTCTTCCTTATTTCAACTGGTAAGGGGCTAATATGTTCGTTGATGCGTAGTTGATGACCTCTTTCAGTTCTTCCTTATTTCAACTGAAAATATTTGTCTAACATATTTTAAACCCTAATGCTTTCAGTTCTTCCTTATTTCAACTTAAAGAAACAGAGTCTCACTATTCCGAGTATGACTTTCAGTTCTTCCTTATTTCAACAAATTCGATAATGCTCTTGACAAAAGAGATCTGAACTTTCAGTTCTTCCTTATTTCAACAAGCCTACTATTAGATTCGCCAAATTCAATCAGGCTACTTTCAGTTCTTCCTTATTTCAACGGATATGTTGTCGTAAGAGGCAGACAGGAAGGCGCTTTCAGTTCTTCCTTATTTCAACGATATTGCTAAAAATGTCCATTTCTTTGTAATTTCCTTTCAGTTCTTCCTTATTTCAACTCATCTGCAACATATGTAAATGTTAGACCTTCAAGCTTTCAGTTCTTCCTTATTTCAACTAATGCCACGTCGTCTGGCAAGTAGAACTCTGCGCTTTCAGTTCTTCCTTATTTCAACAAATGTTCATGGAGAGATGCGAAGAGGGAAGATACTTTCAGTTCTTCCTTATTTCAACAAGTATAGAGCCCCCTGTGTGCCCAATACCAATCCTGTCTTTCAGTTCTTCCTTATTTCAACAAGATAGCCCCCACAAACCAAATAACGGCTTTTTCTTTCAGTTCTTCCTTATTTCAACCCGACGTCGTTCCTCAGAGGAATGGACCGAGAATCTTTCAGTTCTTCCTTATTTCAACTGATTTATGTTTGATTACCTTCATCTTTCTTTAGCTTTCAGTTCTTCCTTATTTCAACTCTATACTCAACTTCCTCTATTTCCTCCCATTTTACTTTCAGTTCTTCCTTATTTCAACGGATAATTTTGCGACATAGCACATTCTTACTCTGGCTTTCAGTTCTTCCTTATTTCAACTAGCTTAATTGTTGACGATTTATGGTTTATATTTCTTTCAGTTCTTCCTTATTTCAACTTGTTTTTATTTCTCCATTTTCATCTATTTTTACTTTCAGTTCTTCCTTATTTCAACAAGAAATAGCACTAGATGGATTTTTAGCGGTTGTCTTTCAGTTCTTCCTTATTTCAACTGATTTTGACGTTTATATAAGACCTAGTGGCGTCTTTCAGTTCTTCCTTATTTCAACTATAAGCGTTGCTTGAGTCCTTGAGCCTGGCACTCTTTCAGTTCTTCCTTATTTCAACGAAGAGTAATGAGACCTTCAATAAATAAAACAAACTTTCAGTTCTTCCTTATTTCAACACTTGGTTAAACAGTTTGCGCAGGCAAAGAAATATCTTTCAGTTCTTCCTTATTTCAACAGAGATATTGGAGTGGCAATTTATACTTTACTTTCAGTTCTTCCTTATTTCAACGCCCTTGTTCTATGAACGGTTCCGATACATAGGTCTTTCAGTTCTTCCTTATTTCAACTATCCAGTATTATTCCTTTTTCTTTATTTATCGCCTTTCAGTTCTTCCTTATTTCAACTTAGAATTCGAATATTTTTGTGTTCTGATCAAGTCTTTCAGTTCTTCCTTATTTCAACGCGAATCTCTGTTTTACTATCTTGACGCTGTTTACTTTCAGTTCTTCCTTATTTCAACTTCATAACTATCTGCAACGATTTTTGCTATTTTCAGCTTTCAGTTCTTCCTTATTTCAACAGGCAAGATCACAGATAGTCTTGATTTTGGACAACAGCTTTCAGTTCTTCCTTATTTCAACTATCAAGCAGATGATTATGACGAAGAGGTAGCAGCTTTCAGTTCTTCCTTATTTCAACGCTAACGTTAGAGATAGGTCCGTTGTAGGAGAACCTTTCAGTTCTTCCTTATTTCAACTTTGGTTTGGTTTGCATACGTTTAGATTAGAAGAACTTTCAGTTCTTCCTTATTTCAACTAAAGTCTTTATTGCTAGACTCGCCAAACAGTGCCCTTTCAGTTCTTCCTTATTTCAACTTTTTCTTTACTGAGCATAATAGAATGATAACGCTTTCAGTTCTTCCTTATTTCAACCTTATCAAACGTTTTATGAACTGAGCCCTCATCTCTTTCAGTTCTTCCTTATTTCAACTTCGGCGTTGACGATCTTGCATTCTCGGCACTTTGCTTTCAGTTCTTCCTTATTTCAACTTCGCTTGCTCTATGTTTATTTCCTTTGCCTTTGCTTTCAGTTCTTCCTTATTTCAACAGTAATGGCACGCCCGATAACAAACTTACTGAGGCTTTCAGTTCTTCCTTATTTCAACTATTTTCGCTCTAATTTCGTTTGCATTATATGTCACTTTCAGTTCTTCCTTATTTCAACCATATAACGGAGGACCAACGTACGGATACGCTTGTCTTTCAGTTCTTCCTTATTTCAACTCATTCTCATTTTAATGGGACTCACGTACAAGACTTTCAGTTCTTCCTTATTTCAACGCGGGAGTGCAGGGGCTTCCGGCGGAGCGATAACTTTCAGTTCTTCCTTATTTCAACCGTGCGTTGATTTTCACGGCTTTTTCACGTTCTTTTTGCGTTCTGTGTAGATTAAGCTACGTCATTTTAAGATAAAAACTTTACTTTTCACTAAAATTGAGGGAAGGCAAAGTAGAAAAACTTTATCTCTCGATTTTTTGAAAGAAATTTTTCAACACAAAAGTTTTTAAAGTGTATTTAAACCCCGGTAAAAGACGTGAGTGAATTTACGTAAGAATCTACATGAACAATTATCTGAAAAAAGAGATTATTACAAACTTCCCTACTTTCTAGGTTAAATTGAAAGAGGGTAAATACTCAAAGTAGATAGAGAAATTGTAGACAAGGGGGGAATAACGTATTCGCCTTTTATCAACATACTAATTGAAAGAAAGGAAGGAGTTTAGGAATAATCTCAAGAGTGAGAAGTTAATTCCTAACTCTCCTAATTTCTAGAGTGAATTGAAAGGGGATAAATACTCAAAGTAGATAGAGAAATGGGAGGATTAAGAGTTCTTCACATTATACAACAAAATACTCAAAGTAGATAGAGAAATTGTAAAAATCCCTTAACGATACTTTGACCAGTATCAGAAGTTTGATGAGTTAGCACAGAAGTTGAGGCTCTGAACGATACCTTAATAGTAGTAAACTTGTTAATTCGTTTAATTACGCATTTCATCATTTTTCACACTACGGATAGGGTAAGGCCTTCAGAGAACCCAAGTTATCGTCAGGGAAAGGTTTTCCGAGTCAAGTAGCTAGGGAGATACTAATTTCTCGTGTAATTGCTTCAACATCTCTACGTACATCTTCCCGTACTTGTCCACCCTTAGTATGATTGTCCTCTTGCACTTGCGGAAGTCCTTGTCAGTGGTTACGATGTAACTGAAATGCTAAACAACAGTTTGATGAAATCCAACACCTTGTCAGTGGTTACGATGTAACCTTGTATTAGCCTAGCGTACATCATTATTTGGTGGTCGTGTTTATATGGGGTAATGAAAGGGTTAAAGCCTAAGCCTCTTCTGGCACCAGTAATAAAACCCTTTATGGGAATTCCCTCGTGCCTCGTAGTGGCTGGAGTCAAGTGGCCTTCGCTCATCGGGAATTCCCCCTTCTCTCTGAGCTTTATTTAAAACGCCACATATGAAAACATGTATTACTCATTTAAAGCACTCCGCCAATCGCACGTTATTAGTTTGGTCGCGCTTACCTAGTAAGGCGTTCTTAGATATCTTCCGCTTGCGTAATTTTTCCCTCCCTCGTTCTCAAAACATTCCTCTGTCAGTAAACGATGGCGTCCTCCATTTAAAGGCTGGCTTATTCTCTAAATTAAGTGCCCTTTAAATAAGTAATTCAAAGCGTTTAAGGGGTCTTGAAGCCCATTCCTCTCAAATTGCCCTTGGTCATAGATAAAAAAGAAAGAGAGAAAGGAAAGGGAAAAAGAAAAAGAAAGAGAGAGAAGAAGGAGAGGACTAAGGTACGCACACATAATTAGAAAAAGAAAAAGAAAGAGAGAAAAATATTAATCTTTACCTATCATTTTTTCGTATACCTTATATTAATTAAGCTTTGTTATTGATGAATGATTTGGCAGAGAAGCTCTGATTTTTTCGTATACCTTTATTAATCCTTGAATCCCATTCCAATTGAAACCATTGCAATGCAACGCTAAGCCCAGTAGGGGAAGAGATAGCTATTTCTAGAACCCGACTTTCTCCTGAAGGGTTTCCCTTCAAGGGGCTCATCGATTCTGGTGGCTCAGAGCATTGGAAGAGTGAGGGACTTTCATTCACCTAGTCCCTTATTGCTTGTTGCTCATACTTGAGCTGGGGAGAAGCGTCATTAACGTCTTGGGCTATCCATCCCCTTTCATCCCCCTTAACCTCAATTTCTTTAAGTGTGCAGCCTTAAACCCTGGTTCGAAGTTCCCTTTCATTATTTTAGGCAAATAGTATTGAACCGTGAAGCAATTTGCAGCGCAGTAAATAACTTCTCGTTGTCTATGCCGAAAGACCTAGCTAGTAAAAGTCCATCGATTTAGCGACAAGGGCCTGGCACGGCTTGATTGGCCCTCGATTTAGCGAAGCTACGACTTGATTAGCCTATGTAAATTATGGTTTTGCCCATCGCCCCGACTCGTTTAAACACGTTCTCCCTACCACCTCTCTAGCTTACTGGCGCGTCTAGGAATTCGATACCGGAGAGTTAGTGCTCATGTCCACAAGGATAAGCCACCTGCTCTCAACGATTCCGTTCCTTCTACATCTGGAGCGTCAATGACCATTGATATTACTATATCGGAGTTTTTAACCACTTCCTTAGGAGACCTACCTTAGCTCCATTTAGCCTTCTCTATAGTTCAGTGAGTTCTTAACCAGCCTTTATCAAATTCGAAGCCATTGAAAAGCCCATTATCCCTAAGCCTAGTTAAGTGAGACTATAAAGCTATTTAAAAAGTGGGGAATTACGTGAAACCTGCAGTGAAAAAATTGTAAACATAACAACTTGCCAGAAAGTGGGCGGTCAAATTTGGAAAATCCACCGTTTCACGCCAGCATAACAACTTGCCAGTGGGGATTACGCGAAACTAAACGTCTTAGAGGAAGAGGAAAACGTTAGTGGAAGTTCTTACTAAAATTGCTCCTTGGCAAATAAACGAGATCTTGAGAAAAGCTATCACGGTTATGAAAGAGGGCATCAAAAGGATCTCGTTAATGCCCTAGAGAGAGATCGTGATTAGGAATACTATGTCGTTATTAAGGACGGTAAAGTAATAGTTACCTCTTTAAAAAGAGGGATCTAAAAGGGAACTTTACGAAATAATCAAGAACGTTAAGGTTAGTTAAGTGATAGCACAGTTGTAGGCGAAGATGAGGAAAGAGTGATAGCACGACTGGCGTGATTGACCTTTCGGCGATTGTTAAGTGATAGACATGCACGATAGGTATCCAGCAAGGTTAGGGCTAATCCAATGATGGTAAATTCACCTAGCCCTTCTTCACCTCGTCAGTTAGCAGAGCTCCACGTGACCAAAACCACTAGCCCTAGAAGACCCAACCCCTATGATTAGCGCTGTCTCCACTAATTTTCTAGTCTCATCGTCGTTCTTTAACAGTCTGTATTCGACTTTACCTATCATCACTGGCTCCTTCCCATTGTCGTATGGTATCCAGATCGTCTTTATCCTAGTCTTCCAGCTTTCAGTAATCCTACTCTCTATCTCAGCTAGCTCTTGAGGTGTTAAGTTGTTCTTATTCTTCATGAGGGCGTAAGGGATCCAAAAGACTGCAGAAGGTGAAGGGAAGAACTTCCTATAGTCCCTATTAGTTATGAAGGGGTTTGCCAGAAGCGTTGGAGAAAAACACAGCTTTACCCTGTTCCCAAAGTTGAACGTGTCCTTTTCTATCCTCTCAATGACGAACTCCAATAGCCCTCCCTCGACCTTTATCCTAGTCCTAACTCCCAAGTCGCCCTTTACCTTTTCCTCAAACCCTTTGGACAACTCGTTGGGTAAGCCAACCCTTATCTTGTACTCACCATCTAGTGGAACCTCTTTCAGTACCCCCCTCTCGTAGTAAGGGTATACGGCCTCCTTGTTGATTGGGGGAGAGACGTGGATTGGCTTAAAAAACCCCTTTGTGGGTCTAAACAAGACCTCTAGTTCTGGGAGCTCGGTTAGGACTACTATCTTACTTATTTTTCCAGTAAAATTATTGAATTTGTTGTCCCCATTTCTTTCGTATTTCATCTTAACGGTGAGGGTATAACTGGAGAACATTAAATAAAGATGGGAGAGGAAATAAATAAAGATTAGCAAATTCGGGGAAGACAGACGTGAAGGAGGAAAAAGCGACGTTGCCTAAGCCTTAGCCTTTGCTGCCTATAAAGCGCCAGTGTAACGCAGGGGCAAACGATAACTCTGGCCTTAGCTTTTGCTGCCTATAAAGGGGGGGACTAGTAACCTTTCGTACTAGCTGCGGAGTTTATTCATATCGGTTACAGTGTTGTTGAGAAAGATGTTGACGTACTAGCTGCGGAGTTTATTCTACCTGTCTCCTCCGCTGAGTGACTCTTTCCGTAGTCAAGAAGAATGGGTAAAATATGCGTTAAAACGAATTAACTAGAAGAATGAAAAATATGCATTAGTTAGAGTCGTCAGCTGACATTTTCTCAACGTCATAACCAAATGAAAAATATGCATTAGTTAGAGCAGATCTGCTTGCATATTGAACAATTTGTTATTAAATGAAAAATATGCATTACTTAGAGATTTTTTCAGGTAGATTTTTGAGTTCATCAATTTCTCTATCTACCTTGACTCTTTTTACTAAATGACTTTCTTTCAATTTCACCTAGAAAGTAGGGGAGTTAGGAATTATTTATTTGTTAGCGACACTTTAAGATTATTCCTAAAATCCCTTAATTCTTTCAATTAAGCGTGAAGATAAAAATGGTGGACGTTCTTTCACCTTCTCTAGAATTTTTCTATCTACTTTGAGTATTTACCCTCTTTCAATTTCTTCTAAAAACAAGGGGATTTGAAAATGTTCATAATCTGGGAAATTTTTTCATGTAGATTCTTACGTAAATTCGCTTACGTCTTTTACCGGGGTTTAAATACCCTTTAAAAACTTTTGTGTTGAAAACTTACTTTCAAAAAATCGAGAGATAGAGTTTTTCTACTCTACCTTCCATCAATTTTAGTGAAAAGTAAAGTTTTTATCTTAAAATGAAGTAGTTTAATCTACACAGAACGCAAAAAGAACGTGAAAAAGCCGTGAAAATCAACGCACGGTTGAAATAAGGAAGAACTGAAAGTTGGGCTCATTGCTTCCATCATTAGCAATTTGCTGTTGAAATAAGGAAGAACTGAAAGATCGTTCCAGTATTCAATGGTATAGTCAGTAACCTGTTGAAATAAGGAAGAACTGAAAGTAGCCAATCGCTACCATTCCCATTTTACAGCCATGTTGAAATAAGGAAGAACTGAAAGTAAAGGTTTTAATTTGGTTTCCTTCTGCCATTTTGTTGAAATAAGGAAGAACTGAAAGTGTCCGGAGAAAATAAGATATTAATATCGGTAAGGTTGAAATAAGGAAGAACTGAAAGAAGAATTTAATAGGTACAACATTTTTTCTCACCAGTTGAAATAAGGAAGAACTGAAAGGTAGATAAACTTGTTAAGACAGTTAATAATGATAGTTGAAATAAGGAAGAACTGAAAGCTATTTATCGTTTGTTGATAAACGCACCAAAACCAGTTGAAATAAGGAAGAACTGAAAGTTATCGACAGGAATTGAAAATTGCATTTGGACAAGTTGAAATAAGGAAGAACTGAAAGCTAACTTGCTATCGATCCACAAGTAATCAAATATGTTGAAATAAGGAAGAACTGAAAGAAAGAAAAATGAGGAGAAGTTCTACGAGGAAGTAAAGTTGAAATAAGGAAGAACTGAAAGATGTTATAGTCCCTGGCACATTTCTCATTGCATCCGTTGAAATAAGGAAGAACTGAAAGATTCCGCCTGGCTCTTTGATAATCGTCCACGTATGTTGAAATAAGGAAGAACTGAAAGTTGAATATTCCATCAAGTTTTTACAATTATTACAGTTGAAATAAGGAAGAACTGAAAGAAGATTCTTCAAAACAAATATCATTACGAAAATGAGTTGAAATAAGGAAGAACTGAAAGTAAGGATAATTTAACTACCTTTGCCTTTTGTACTTCCGTTGAAATAAGGAAGAACTGAAAGTACTCGCCCCAGATCATTAGACCTAAATCCTTGGGTTGAAATAAGGAAGAACTGAAAGGCAAGAGGATTGTGGGTCACGGACTGGAGAAAAAGTTGAAATAAGGAAGAACTGAAAGATCAGAGGTATAATTTCGTTTTTAAGGAATACGAGTTGAAATAAGGAAGAACTGAAAGAATGAAGGTTACAAAGTCGCAAGAATTCCAGTTTCGTTGAAATAAGGAAGAACTGAAAGACTGGTGATGCGTCATTTTGTAAAAATTGCGAATGTTGAAATAAGGAAGAACTGAAAGTTTCGTCTTCGGATTCTGGCAGTTCTTCTATAAATGTTGAAATAAGGAAGAACTGAAAGTAAATTGAAAATCTTAATGCCATTTGATGAATATGTGTTGAAATAAGGAAGAACTGAAAGCCGACAATACAATTTGTGCCGTGGCAGTTGAACTTGTTGAAATAAGGAAGAACTGAAAGGTAAACATTTCTGACCTAAATTGTAAATTTGTAAAGTTGAAATAAGGAAGAACTGAAAGTGGATCACATTTTACTTCAATATCGTCACCAATGTTGAAATAAGGAAGAACTGAAAGATATTTGATTTTTTTTGGCTTAATTGTGTGTATACGTTGAAATAAGGAAGAACTGAAAGTAAATGCTAACCTACCATAGACTATAATCCTCCCGTTGAAATAAGGAAGAACTGAAAGATTTTCCCACTCCCCATTTTACATTTCTCATTTTGTTGAAATAAGGAAGAACTGAAAGCGGTCTTATTTTTTTCCTGCAGAGCGGGCAGAAGAGTTGAAATAAGGAAGAACTGAAAGTTCCCAAGTCGCCATGCCCTCAGCGCATTTGTCTGTTGAAATAAGGAAGAACTGAAAGTTATCCCAAAAAATATCAGAGATAGCCGGGAATGTTGAAATAAGGAAGAACTGAAAGAGGTCAAGGCGTAAACTTCCCATTTTACGCTGTCGTTGAAATAAGGAAGAACTGAAAGCTCTTTTCTAACCTATGCAACCTGGCTAAGAAATAGTTGAAATAAGGAAGAACTGAAAGATAGGGGGGCAGGCAAAGCTATTAAAGTTCTGGATCGTTGAAATAAGGAAGAACTGAAAGTCTGGTACTTCTCCATCGAAAACGTAGCTGTCTGGGTTGAAATAAGGAAGAACTGAAAGATTCTATTCAACCCCTATGCAAGGCACAACCACAGTTGAAATAAGGAAGAACTGAAAGGAGTCTGTTGATCTGATGGAGATTGTTGATTTTGTTGAAATAAGGAAGAACTGAAAGAGATACCATGCCTTGTCTGGTTCAATTCTTCTGAGTTGAAATAAGGAAGAACTGAAAGTTTCAACTCACCCTTTCAATATAGTACAAATCGTAGTTGAAATAAGGAAGAACTGAAAGTTATTTCTAACGAAATCCAGTAAGCCCTTATATTTGTTGAAATAAGGAAGAACTGAAAGTTGCAATGATCCTAACCATACCCAGGGAATCCTTTGTTGAAATAAGGAAGAACTGAAAGAAGTCCACGGGCGGTTGTGGGTTCAGTGTTAGTGGTTGAAATAAGGAAGAACTGAAAGGAACTCCACCGTATAGTCGCTCACTTCATAGTCGGTTGAAATAAGGAAGAACTGAAAGATAAACCCTGTTTATACGTAGATAAAAAAATAGTGTTGAAATAAGGAAGAACTGAAAGTCCTTTCTCGGACAAGAAAACGTAGTAGTATGTCGTTGAAATAAGGAAGAACTGAAAGATTATTTCCATTGCGAATGTTAGTGCATCACACTCCTGTTGAAATAAGGAAGAACTGAAAGTCCTTTACCTGTGAAAACAAAAATTTTGACCTGTCGTTGAAATAAGGAAGAACTGAAAGCTGTTGTATTCAGTGTTGTCTGAACGAAAACGTAATGTTGAAATAAGGAAGAACTGAAAGAAATTCTACTACATAATCGGATACTTTGTAATCAAGTTGAAATAAGGAAGAACTGAAAGTTGGCAATGCTAATTCTCCTTACAATTACTAATGCGTTGAAATAAGGAAGAACTGAAAGGAATTGGGGCATCAGGTCAGTCCACAAATAATTTTGTTGAAATAAGGAAGAACTGAAAGATTCGTTTATGGACTGTATTACTTGTCCTTCTTGTGTTGAAATAAGGAAGAACTGAAAGTATGTGCTAGATAAACCGAAATCCCGTAATTAGTGTTGAAATAAGGAAGAACTGAAAGTAACTCATTAGCCGTTGAAGGGTTAGGTCTAACGCTTTCAACTTTCTTTATGACCACAAAGGGGAAATAGGCTATATTGGCTTCGTGAAAAATTCCCGAACTGGTTAAGGCACATGTGCTAAAGGAAGGCGTGGGATAGAGTTTACGGCTATGCGGAAAGGTTGTATTATATGGAGTACAACAAGGATCTGGACTTAGAGTTTTTGGAAGACCTTCAGAACTTGTTGGTTTGTTTTTAGACGAGATGAAGTGATATTGAGGGAACTCCATAAGTTGATAAACGAAGTTAAGCTGCAGATAATGACTCAAGACGTTATGAGTATGATTAACATAAAGTCATAGTTAGAGTGAGAGGCAAATAGAGTTAAAATTGAACGATAGCGATAAGGCTGACGGTAACATAACTTACAAAGGACAGTTTGGATAAAAACGTGAAGAAGTTGGAAGACCTATACGAAGCAAACTAACGTGGATCTTCAAAATAGTGTGGATATAAGGGAGAAAAAACAAGCACTGCTTAGTCCAGCTCATACCTTCTCCTCACTATCACAGTCGTCACTGACTCTTTAGCGTCTACGTACCTCTTCTTTTCGATTTGCTTTTGCATGTTAGTAAATCTTCCCTGTATATTATAAGTATTACCTCTCGTCAACGGACGGAGGTAATACCAATAACTAGCACAGAAAGTTTAAGAAAAGTGGTAGTTACTGCACGTGGGCAAAAGATATTATATGTCGTTTCTAGATCTGCATAATGCCTTCGCTAAATGAAATATACAACGTGCTTAAAGGTAAGGAAAAGCTGAATTACGACTATAGGAGTTTCTCAAACGATGGTATGTACAAGGCATTCATAGGGCTAATGGACAGGGTAAGGGAAGGCGTTTGCACCCCCTTTGTCCTCAAAGAGTACGTAGTGGTCACTTGCCCTCGTAAGGAGGAGAGCTACGTTATAGGCGTTGACGGTAATAAGATCTTCGTACTTAAGCCACGAACGATGATAAGCGATAACTCAACTGATGAGCTGGTGAGGAGGACAATTGGTTTTGACAAGTTCATAGGGGAGTTAAACTACTCTCTACCTTCTGGTTTTGACAGCCTAAGGGTTAGGGTTCAAGGAGAGATAGTGTTTGACTTTAAGGCTTACAGAAACGAGGACGAGATGATAAGTGATATAGCAATCTCGACTAAAAGGAAGCTAGAGGAGGTTGCGTTAACAAAGGCATCAAATATATTGTCGATAATGTTGGACAATCACATTGAAGTTGTTGACAACAAGTCTTTAGCGTTGCAGTCAATTGATAAGGATGAGTTGAAGTTCATTGAGATGTTGTTAAACAACACTGTAAAAAGGAGAGTCGACGAGGGTAACCGGAAGGTGCTCGTTTTCGACTCTCCGCTAGTTAACATAAGCGTCAACGACGTGTTGGACGTTATTAGGAGAGTTAAGAAGCCAGAGAGCGTAGAGGTTGAGCATGGTTCACATTCTATTTACTTCTACAGCGTTTTTCCATTAAAGCTCAAGACCCGTATGAGCGTCTTCGTTGGACAAATACCGGTTATGGTTAATTTACCTTCGTTAGACGATCAAGAGGACTTCCCGATAGGTTTAGACATTATCTCGCGAATTAATTTGATTTTATGGGATGACGCATACTATTTACCAGGGGGCCAGTACGTGACTGTAAGTCATCCAGAACACGGTGAAGTAAAAATCAAGGTTGATCAGCCACTCAAGTTGACTATTAGGGAAATAGACGCAGAGAGGGAGTTGCATTATGTCGGTGCAGAACGTGAGAGGAGGAGTCATCACTTTTTAGAGATCTGACTTTCTCCTGAAGGGTTTCCCTTCCAAGGGGGTTCATCGATTCGGGTGGCTCAGAGCATTGGAAGAGTGAGGACTTTTATTCACCTAGTCCCTTATTGCTGGTTGCTCATACTTGAGCTGGGGAGGAGCGTCATTAACGTCGCCTAGTTGGACAAGTTTTTAAATCTATAAGGGGCTATCCATTGGCGAGGCTTTCCACCCTTAATCCCCATTTTGTAAAAGATTTATTAATAGGACTGAGATTACTAGAAAAGTTAACGCAGTTAAAAAAAAACTTCCTGCTTATCTTATCCCCTAGTATCCAAATACGATACTGCCTAAGATTGTAACACTTTTACGAAACTACTCGTTGTTTTAAATCATTTCCTAAATACCGTTTTTGAATAGTTAATTTATATAGTATTACACTGTATTTTTACTAATGATCTCCCAACTGATGACTGCTCACTTGGGAGTGATAAAACCAGTTGGGAGGGTAGTGTTGTTTCCCTCAGAGGGCGACTGTGTATGATCCCTTAAGCCGTTGCTAAATTAGAAGCAAGGATAAGTTACGCCACGGGTAAACACTCTGCCTATAAAACCTAAAATAGTGGGAAACAAAAATAAGGAAAGCTGGGAAATGAGAGAGAAAGAGTATCATCGAATTAGTGTTAATAATAAACTACTACATATTAAAAGGTTGGAGAACTTTTCACAAAAATAAATAAAGTTAGACTACTCTTTAAATAATACTGAGGCATAATTCCCTAAATCTAAGAGACCATGACCAGAGAAACTCACCAGTATAGTCTTCTTTTCTCCGCTCTTCTTAGCCTCGTCCGCTATCTCCTTTATTATAGGTAATGCGTGAGAGGTTTCTGGAGCTGGAATATAGCCCTCGATTTCTGAAAATAGCTTTGCCCATTTAAATGCTTCTTCTTGAGAGTAATCCCTCGCTTCAACTATTCCTTTGCTCATCAATAGAAACTAAGAGTAGGGGCAACCGCATGATATCTTAAACCTCCAGCATAAACTGGTGGGGGAATGAAGTCTGAGCCAATAGTGTACATCTTAAGCATAGGTAGTAATTTAGCAGTGTCTGGATAATCATATTTATAAACTCCTTTAGTCATCTTAGGGACTTCTAAGGAACCGCTGGCTATATATTTTCTTCTAATCTTTCCTTTTCTTAGCTCTTCTCCTAAAAATGGATAAGCCAAAGCGGCGTAATTTGAACCACCTCCTACTACTCCTATAATATAGTCTGGATCCTCCCCTGCTATTTCCATTTGCCTCATTGCCTCCATACCCGCTATAGTTTTAAACATTATATCTGAGTTTACAACACTGCCTACCACGTATTTTCCACCGTGTTCTTCAGCATATTTTACAGCCTCACTAATCGCTATCCCTAAAGAGCCTGGATGATTAGGGTCTCTTGATAGTAATTCCCTCCCAAAATCCGTTAAATCTGAAGGAGATGGATGCACTTCAGCACCATACATTTGCATCATATATTTTCTATATGGTTTTGCAAAGTAACTAGTTCTAACCATGAATATATGAGCCTTTATTTTAAATAGTGCAGAAGCTAATGCTACAGCAGAACCCCATTGACCTGCACCAGTTTCAGTAGTAACGAACTTAGCGTTATCTAAAGTTGCATAATAAACGTGGGCTAAAGCGCTGTTAATCTTATGAGATCCAGTATAAGTATAACTTTCCATTTTTAAGAAAATTTTCACAGAATTTCCTAGATATTCCTCTAATTTTTTAGCCCTAATTATGGGAGTAGGTCTTCCGACTTGTAAATATCTATCTAGGACCTCTTCTGGAATTTTTATATATCTTTCTTTACTAAATTCTAATTCAAGGACCTTACTAGGCAAGACTTTTTTAAGCAAATCAAAAGCTTTTCCAGTAGGATCCATAGGTGGAGGTAATTCCTCTGGTAAATCTGGTAAAATATTATACCATTCTGTTGGTATTTCGTCTTGAGGTAAATCTATCCTTATCATAAAATATAATGAGAGCATACATTATAAGCTTTTTATAATAACAATTTATTTGCAAAAATATATTAATATTTTAGTAGTTAATAATCTTATACAAATATTTAGCAAAGAATTTTTATTCAGCACATTGAACCGATCTACTCTATTAACATTTTGTGAACGCTACTTTACAAAAAATTTAAAAAAGCCATGGAATTAATAGGAATACATATGAATGTGATTGAAGTCAAAAACGTTTGGAAGATGTACGGAAAATTAGTTGCAAATGAGGATATTTCCATGACAGTCAATGAAGGAGAAATAGTAGCCCTTCTAGGTCCTAATGGTGCTGGAAAGACAACACTAGTAAAACAGATTTATGGAGAGTTATCCCCAAATAAGGGAGAGATAAAGGTTTTAGGAAAGAAGCCTACAGACAGACAAATAAAGAAATTATTAGGGGTTATTCCTCAAGAATGTGAACCGTACGGAGATCTTACAGTATGGGATAACATTTATTATATGGGAAGATTAAAAGGAGTATCTAAAGAGGTTATAAAAAATAGGGGAGAAGAACTATTAAAGAGATTAGATTTATCGAGTAAGAGAAATACTTTAGCGCGGGATTTATCTGGGGGGCTTAAAAGAAGAGTGCTAATTGCAATGGCCTTAATAAATGACCCGAAACTCTTGATCTTAGATGAGCCTACTACGGGTTTAGATCCGGAGGCAAGAAGAGAAGTATGGGAAATATTAATAGACATGAAAAGAGAGGGTAGAAGTATGCTATTAACCACACATTATTTAGATGAAGCTGAGCGGTTGGCAGATAGGATATATTTTTTAAGTAGAAGAATAATAGTTGAAGGGAAACCTGCAGAAATAAAAGAGAAATTCGCAGACTGGTATGAAGTCATAGACTATGCCAACGGTAAGGTATATAAAGTAAAAGGTGAGGAAGAATTGAAAAGATTAATAATGAACTTAAACGGGAAATTTGAGGTCAGAATGCCAAGTTTAGAAGAGATCTACCTTCAAGTGATTAGAAATGCTGACTGAATTCGTTAACCTAATAATAATGCAAATAAAAATGATTAAGGCATATTTGCCAGTTTTCCTTTTCTTCTCAATCCTCTTCCCAATAGGTTTCATGCTGGTATTCGGCTATATTTCAATCCACTCATTAACTCCTTATATAGTTGCTGGAACTATAACATTTTATATTTCAGTTGGAGTTTTAACATCAGTAGCTCAATCGTTAGCTTTTGAGAGAAATGCTGGTAGATTCTCGTTAATGGTAGCAACTGGGATTCCTAGAGAGCTATACGCTATAAGTATCGCATTAAGTAATGGACTTGCAACCCTAATAATGATTCCAATAATTCTAATCTTAGGAGAATACTTACTTCATGTTGAAATAAAATCGATACCATATTTAATAGTAGCCTTAATATCTTCAATATTCATGGGCTCAATGATGGGAATGACATTAGGCCTGGGAATAAAAAATATGTATGCAGCTAATCAATATTCGGTAATAATAGGATTTGTCCTATCTTTCTTTGCACCAGTATATTTTCCAATAACCTTCATACCACTGCCTTATAGATATATTACATTCCTTGAACCAACCACTTATGTTTCACAAGCTTTATATTACTCATTTGCAGGCAACATAGAATCCTTGCTTTGGAGTTTCGGTATTATAGTTTTCGGTTTCATTTTTGTTATTTTAAGTAGATATGTTGTAAAGAGACAATAAGTATTAAGTTTTTTAATTAACTACTTAAAATCTACCTTATGAATAGGAATAAGTTAATCATAATAGGCTTCATAGTAATGTGCTTTAACTCGCTATATCAATACTCGTGGAACGCGTTAGAACCTCTACTTAAATCGGGTTTTGACGTAACTTTAGTTCAGATAGCATTAGGCTTTACACTATTTAGTATATTTTCTTCAGCCTTCCAACCCATAGGAGGTCATTTTGCGGATAAATTTGGTCCAAGAACAATAGGAACAATTTCCTCTATTTTATCTGCAATCGGTTTTTAGGAACTTACCTATCCCCTAATATTTACGTTTTCTACATAACGTGGAGCATAGGAGAGGGGATACTCTATGGGATAGCTGCAAACTTAGCCATGAAATGGTTTAGGGATAGAATGGGATTCGCTACTGGAGTAGTCTCAATGGGATTCGGGTTAGGCTCCGCAATCTACCGACAAAGTCTATTTCCATGTCGAAATCCTTGAGGATTAATTTGTGGTTTTCTACTTCATATCGATCTTGTCTAACAACTAGTATTAGCTTCCCCTTCTTCGTCTCTCTGTCCTTCCAGTATCTAGGCGGACTAACGTGGTTTATATGCGGTAGTTTTCCCTCCTTCTTCAGCTTCAACAAGGAGAAGAATGACGACCAATCCTCGTTGTTCTTCTGAAGAATAGCTTGAGCATTAACGCCTAACTTGTCCTTGTATTTCTCGTAGTACTTGTTCCACGTTCCCTTAAAGTCTACTTTCCCTTCGTGAAAGAACTGTTGTCTTCTTTCATAGTTAACTTCGTTGAAGAGCTTTGCAGAGAGGTTTGCTAATTTTCTCAACTTTCTTTCCTGAAAACCATTTGGAAGAAGACGTACTACATTGGTTCTTCGATTTGAGAATTTAACTTCGTAGACACCCTCCTCCGGCATTGCGGGAGTAGAACTCGGCTCCCGCTCCTCATAAAGTTGACCAGAGGAGGGTGGCATAACTAATCGTTATTGCTGAAGTTTAAATAGCTTTACCCCGCCCCTAGAATGGGCGAGGTTTGTCGTTTATTTGTCAATAAAACTGATAATATCTCCTAGTTCCTTTCTAATCCTATCTAAAGCTTGTACGATTTCTTTTTCCTTCTTAAAAAGGGCCTTATCTTTCAAGTAATCTGCAGTAGCTATTACGTAACAGTCTGGTAAAGCTATTCCATACTTTTTCTTAATTTCTCCCGCTTTTATCACTATTTCGTGGTTAATCTCCGTTACTTTAAGTTTATTTAATAACCATTCAACAAATTCCTTAGCATAATCGTTAGCATCGTTTAACCCTGCCGCTCTATAAACCCTATAACTTACGTAAATCACTTCACTTAAAGTAATTGGTGTGACGAAAAGTGAAGTATTGCTTTCAATTAACTTCTTAACCTTTTCATGATATTTCCCCGCCTCATTTATACACTCTATTATAACCCCAGTGTCAACTATCATTAAATATTTCCTCTTCTTTTCTCCTTTCAGCCTCCTCTTCTTCCTTAAGGACATCTTCCACTACTTTCGGATCAACTTTCACTATCTTAGGTTTCAACTAACTCTTCACCTTTATCTAGTCTCGATAGAAGATAAGCTAAGATTCCAATTGCGCTTAAAGCTCCTACACTAACTATTATTGGCTGCCAAGCTGTTATTGATTTTGGTGGGTTTAAGGTTACAAAGTAGTGCGTCTTCACTTCTTTAATCCATTTCTTAGCACCGTTGTCAAAGATGTGTAATTTATCATAAGCTGTTCTGTAGAATTCAAATACTTCATAAATTGAAGGGATTGTGTCATACGGCAAGTGTTCAAGATAGTCCCTACTGACTTCAAAATGACCGTCAATAAAGCCATCATCATATATTCTGACGTGAAGTTCCCAGATGTTGAAAAACTTTGTCGATAAAGAGTATTTCTCACCCTTGTAAAATTCCAGCTTTTCCTCTTTAAACCCTTCACTCTTTAAAGCATTAACTACATCATTAATCTTGTTTTTTGGAACAAATAGTCTTAAATTACCTTCCTTTATTACATAATCCTGAGGTAACGTAGCGGAGGTTCCGTCAAAGTAAACTACGTCTCTGGGTAGATATGTTGATATCGGATATTCTATAACCTGCATAACGTATCCTTAATAATATAATTACGCAAAGTACTTAAACTTCATGGTTTGTTGGAAACTGTTGGCATCCCTCATCTGGTGGGCAGTCGGGTGGTCCAGAAAACCACCCTTAGTTTAAAACATAGGATATAGAATCTTAATATGATATAAGTTAAATAATTCATAAAGAAAATTAAACTCATTAATTAACATTTTTTAACACATAATATTAAATGTTTTAAGCATATACCTAACATCTTAAATCATGTTAAGAATACCAACTTTAAGGGATGTAATTAAAGCAAGAAAGGTTATTTCTAGATTTCTTTATAAGACGCCACTAGTTTATTCTAAATCTCTGTCATCCTTACTGGGTTGTGATGTCTATCTTAAGCTCGAAAATACTTTACCTACTAAGGCTTTTAAGGTTAGGGGAATGGTCTATTACGTTAATGTTAAAGAGGTTAAGAAGGGTATAGTAGTAGCCTCTACTGGAAATTTCGCTCAAGCAACAGCTTATGCTGCAAATTTAGTAGGCAAAAAGGCAGTGATAGTAATGCCTCAAGGAGTTCCTACAAATAAAATAGAGGCAGTGAAAGAATTAGGTGGTGAGGTAGTATTTTATGGCAAAATATTTGATGAAAGTTTAGGATATGCTAAGAATTTGGCTGAGAAAGAAGGTTTAGATTTCGTGCATAGTGTAAATGAGTCTTTATTATATGAAGGAGTTGGTACTATGCATTTGGAAGTTTTAGAAGATCTACCAGATGTGGACTTAGTTATTAACCCAATAGGTGGGGGATCTGGTGCAGGTAGTGCTGTAATTGTGTATAAATCAGCTGATCCAAAAATAGAAGTAATATGTGTTCAAGCAGAAGGTGCTTCTAGTGTATATCAATCACTTAAGCAAGGAAAGATAATTAGTACTGGAATAGCCAACACAATAGCTGAGGGAATAGCTACTGGAAGAACTTATGAGTTAGCCTTTACTATTTTAAATAAGAGAATTGATGATGTAATATTAGTAAGTGACGAAGAAATAATTAATGCTGTAAAACTATTATTTAAAAAAGAGAGAATAATTGCAGAACCTGCTGGTGCAGCATCATTAGCTGCTGCAATGAAACTAAAATTTTCCAGTAAGAAGAAAGTTGTTTTAATGATAACTGGAGGAAATATAAGTGATCAGCTAGCAAATAAATTATTTAATGATTAGTATTTAATTAAATTTTTAGTGATCAAGCCCGTCAAGATTTAAAATTACAAGACATTAATATTTTCATAATAGTTGTAAAGAGGAGTTAAACCTAACCCTAATTGCACTTAAAGCTGCCAAATAAAAAGCTCAACGTTAATATTTTTGCATTAGCTCTTCTGGTATCGAATCACTACCATTATAAAGCTAAAAACTTAACGGAATCACTAATATAATTCGAAAAATGTACAAGTTTTCGAATTTTTCTCATTTATAGTTTTATTCATTAACTTTCAGCTCTGATAACATCTGAGCTTAAAGGTAGGATAAACAGAGAGTATAAGTTTACACTTTACTCTTTCTTCTCATTTTTACAAAATATATTTACCAGATAATTTCTACCGTTTGTCCCTACACTTTTTCATGATTGAGTGTCACCCTCAATCTAGGACTCCAACGGCATGGGGCTAACATCTCTATATACATTGATGTGAGTATTTATTGAAAATTTATTATCAAATATAAAAAGATTTCTATTAACATGAAAAAGGATTTAGCCCCTCAATTCTAATCGTTACGATATCATCCTTATTAATTCCGATCTCTTCTCTTATCGTTTTAGGGATTAGTATAATACCATATTAAAATTAAATATAAAATTATCTAGATTTACACACTTGATAAGTTAATGAAGGATTAAATTTCCAGAGTTATATTAAATTATTATTTATTAAGAAATACAATAATAAAAGATAATATTATTCATTATATTATCTATTGATAATAGCCTAAGCTTTCAGCAGCAGCCCTAAATAGCCCTTGAAGGTAACCTATTGCATGAATTCTACCCAGCACGGAATATCCAGGTACGGATAACTGCATAGTATCTCCTAATAGCGTAGGGGTGTGATCTACTCTAAAGGGTCCGTAAAATCCATGTTTTATATATTCCCTCATTTCCTCAAATTGCCTTGTCATACCTTCGTCAATAAACACTTCCTCAAATTTACTTTTATTCCCTATAACCTCTCTGAAATGGACGAAGAATATTCTCTTCTTTTCTAAGAAATGTCTAACTACTGATACTAAATCGTTAGTCATTAAGGAGAAGATTGAGTGGTCAAATGTTATACCATTATACTCGCTTGGGAATTCCTCTATTAACTTATCAAAAGCCTCTACAGTATTCATTATCCTGGCAACGCCTCTGACCTCATCTAATGGTGGATCGTCTGGGTGAATTGCCAATTTTACATTAGCGTCCTCAGCTATTGGAAGAATAAATTTAAGGAATTCCCTTAAGTTCTTCCAGAGTGTGGCCTTATCAATTTTCCCTAATTTTGGTGGAGGTGCCTCCTTTAAATCCTCTTCATCAAAACCAGATGTTAATGCTCCTCCTCTACCCCTTAAGGCAGTCCTAGTCCTAAGCCAGCCGTCAGGCATCCAATTATAGCACCATATTGGAATCTTTAGCTTCCCCATGTTTTCAATTAATTTAGCTACATTTTCTAACTGTTCTTCCTTACCTGGTAAGCCATATATTATCTTATCCATGGGTGGATTGTCCTCAATAACTGTTAACTTAAATCCAGCTTCCTCAATCATCCTTTTATAATTAGATAATGAACTATAATCCCAAGGGTTATCAGATCTCCATTGTCTCCAATCTGGATACCATCTAGGTAATATACCAGTAGCCTCATCAACTCCTATCTGTTTTAAAATATCCCAGAACGGTGTAGGAGAGCTTTCTACCAATATTTCGGCTATACGCATTCTAGGAATTTTTTCATCGTTTAATAAGCCGTTAATCAGATTATTAATTTTATCTCTTACATATATAGTAGTTTGGTATTACATGAGTATATAAACTAATAATGTATAAAACATTCTCTAACATATATTATTTTTTAAAGTTAAATAAGGTAATTCATGTTCGATTTAAAGGAGATCGATAAAGGAGTTAAACTGATAGCAACTGATTATCACGATGTAGATCTTAATCTACTATATATAGAGAAAAATAGTTACCTTTTGGACACCTCAGATAAATTAGAGCTAACCCCCTAAGAATGCAATAATTTACCACACACATTTAGATCATGCAGGGGGTTCTGGATATTTAGCTGATAAAGGAGTATAGCACACGAGATAACTGAATCTCTTTTATCCGATCAGCATAACGGTATTTAATAGTTTCTTTCCTAAGAGATATATAAAATGGGTTGGGAAAGAGGAAAGTAAGAAGTTTATAAAGGAAGAATTGAGTGTGTCCAACTATTTTGTTAAATCACTATTTACAAAATAAATGAGTAAAACTTTCCTAACGTGAGTGGAATTTTTGTTAACTTGATAATATTTTTATTAAGAGATAATGTCTATCTGATGTTGATTTATGAATAAGTTTCAAATAATTTAAATTGTTGGACACACTAGAATAACTAATAATAGAAGATCAGGTTTAATAATATTTGAACCCCAGAGGATTATAATAGAACAACCGGAGCATGGTACTAAATTACTTTTATATCCCTAAGCCTAGCTACGTTAAGTTAAGACTGTAACACTTTCTCGTTATTTTTAATCATCTAAATGCCTTTTTGAATAGTTATGTTTATACAGTATTACACCGTATTTTTTACTAATGATCTCCCAATTGCTCATTAGGGTAGTGATTTTTCCCTCGGAGGGTGTATGATCCCTCAAGAAGTTACGCTACCTGCGTGCAGATTGTCACTACCTTTGTAACTTCTTGGCAACTTCATCAACTTTAACGCACTTGTTATCCATGCACACCTCCACGTCCTTAAACTTCATAAAATGAAGTATTGAGGCTAGGTTAAATATAACACTCGTAACCTCTGCATAAGAAGTCCTCTCTTCTCTAACGCTTGCAAGTTTCACTTCCGCATATTCTGATATCGCTAACCTCTTCCACCTATCGTAAGCCCTTTTATCTGCGGTAACTACTAGGTAGTTCTTAATCAGGTCAGCCTCTATCTTAGGTATCGCAATGTCACAAATCGTCGACTCGCTTGGCAACATCCTACTCTTAGCCCTTAAGGTATCATAAACTAGAAAGACGGCATCACTGAAAGTCTCCTCTCCGTCTTTCCTGTTCACAGTCATTAAGACTTCGTTATGAACGCAGTATGGAATTACTAAGTCCCTTATCTCGTGAGTATGTATCCCAAAATAGATAAGATTAGTGTCTATTAACAACGGCCTCCCATACGCAACCTTCTCTATTTCTTCCCCATCGACGAGGATCTTATAAGCCCCTGCAAGTTTAAATACGCTTTCCCTAATATTAGAATCTTGGATTGCAAAGGCAAGATACTTTTTAGCTTTATCGTAGTCTACGTTAGAAGTGTTTAGGATTTCCTTCCCATTAACCCTTAGTGAGATGTTTGTCTCCTCTAGGTTAAACTTATTCAGCTCATAAGCAGTAAGCTGTATAAGTGCAGTAAACTCTAGATCCCTCTCCACGTAGTCTTCAAGGTTTAAGTCGAGGTTAACCCCATGTAGCTGAGAATGTCCTATTAATAACGCCTTCTCCAAACTTCTTGGAACAAAGGGATAGTAGTACCTTATCCAAGGACCAAAGGCAAACAAGTAGTTGATTAAGGGGTATTTATTACTATCACTTGAGTGTAATAAAGTTAAATAAACAGCTATTATGTTGGCCCCAGAAGTAGGGACTAGAAATACCTTATCACAGCCCCCCGTCTCATCTTCTATCATTTTCTTAAATTCATCGAATTTCATGACGCCCAGCTTTTCCTTCACAACTTCTACGCCGTGGGACTTAAACTCTTCAAAAAGCCTCTCTAGTTTTCTCAAGTGCACATCGTTAAAATCGGCATATAAGATTAGTAACTTCTTATACCTAACTAACTCGTAAGTCCTAACTACTGATGAAAAAGCACTTTCAAACGTGAAGTCTGAACGGTTTATCGGAATTACTGCACACTCCATACTCTCATTTTAAGTGGGAGGCTTAAAAAATAAATAGTATAACAATAAATCTTTAAGAACACGTTAATTGAAGATTCTCCAATTAACCTTACGTCATATTCCAATTCTTTAGTGTCCTCAATTCCAGTAAAGGCTTATGTGAATAGCACTCTGAGAACTTAAACTCATCTAATGTACAAAAATAGTCATAGAGAATTACTGATGGACTGGACGACGTACTATTAGCACAAAAATTGAAGAAATGATCCATAGCGACAATGCATCACTGAGAAAAATATCAAAAGGATAATTCCAAGCCAAGCTAGACCAGGAAGGCATACCGGAAGTATTAGAAGCTAAGTGAAATGTTTTTTAATTCGAATGTAGCAAAGTACTTGATGGTTTAATGTTTCCAACATCATTACCACCAGATCTAAACTACGCACTTATGGAGATTAAACAGAAAATTATAAACTACGCAATAGAATCGGAAAAGGAAAACAGAGAAATTAGATGCATATTTTTTTACGTCAAATACAGCAAGGGTATTGAAGAAATATGTGTAAAAGGTGAAGAAGGTCGAGTAAAAGCTGAACCGTTATATGAAGAACTCTATAACCGAATAACTGAATATGATAAGTATAGGGGGAAGGTCAGTGAAATTATACTTGAATTTCATACACGCCCAACCTCTACTTCTTCACTGAAAAAACTCTACGGGGATCTAACAGAAGATGAGATAATAGCTATGAAAAAGATAGATAGTACATTCTCACCACAAGACCTTGCCCCCACTATATTTTCGTATATGAGCGTAAAAGAGACTCTAGATGTGGAAATAAAATACACAAGTGTGGCAGCGTATATAGCTGAAGAAAATAAGGTATACTTCACATATCTTGATGTAAGAAAATTAATGAAAGAAGCGGCTGGAAAAATAGGAGTACAAGAAATAAGAACAGTGGAGGATATAAGAAGATTTGGCACATATATGCAAAATAATTTTGCCAACAAAGCAGCAGAAGTAATGGAAAAAATAGTTAAAGCACCAAAAGATGAGAAAGATAAATACATTCGCGAACTAGAAAAAATAGTTCTTAGGTTAGAATCTGAGTTCACTATAGGTAGTACTTCGTTTTCCAGTTGAACCTTCCCATTAGGAGCCATCCATCCCCTTAACCTCCATTATCTAGATCTTTCGCAAGAACGTTAATTTGAACAACTTCTCAAGCTTTTTAGCTCTATAGTTAATGATAGATTAATGGAGTCAAAAATACCCGCCATAGAGAAACACAGAGATGCTTACGTAAAGATAAGGATAATAGAAAGCCTAGATGAACTAGCTTTAGGATTAAAATTACTAAAGGAAGGGTTTAGCAGGAACTCCGCTAATAAAGTATTTCAGTCTTGGAAGGCAATAATAAGTGCATTAACAGTCATAAACCTTGAGAAAATGCCTAGAAACGAAAAAGAGAAGGAGTGGTATTATAAGTCTGGATTCCTTGCCCCTACCACTGGATTAAAAGGAATTTCACAGAGGCTTGAAGAACTTGGATATAAGGTAAATTCCCTAACTTCAGTTGCGTTAGAATTACATAGGTATGCTTATAATGGACTTTATAAAGGGGCGAGCTACTATTACGAAAGGGAAGAAGCTATTAATGACATCATTTACTTGTCTAAGGAAATTATGAAGGTTATAAAAGAATTCTTTAAGGAATATTGGGATGAGGAAATTGAAGAACATTACAACCTTGCTGAGAAGGAACTGATGAAATAGCCTTGAATGGTACACTTTCACTATTTAAAGAAAAGATTTATATCCATGGGTTACTAGATGGGAAGGTATGGGTAAGGAGTTTATATTAACAATTGATGACAGAGGCAGAATTACTATACCTAAAGAAGTGAGAGAACTAATTATGAGTGTGGAAGATTCTAAAATAGTACTAGAGCCCATAGTAGTAGACGTTGACAAATATTATGGAATATTTAGGAAAGATTTGGGAAACGTGTAATTTACTAAAGGAAGCGTTAACTGAGCTCTAGTAAGGGAAAATACATTGACGTAAACGTTTTACTATCTAACTGGCTAATGGTGAGAGGGCAAAGAAGTTGCTCAGCGTTAAAGATTATAAACACACTTCCATCATAACTCCATTTCATTAATTTTTAATATCATTATAAATTCTATTATTTCCTATAAATGATATATTATCCTATCAGAATTATTTTTGTGGAAAGATTTTGGGTCTACCGTTAAGGGCGAGGCTTTCCCTTAGGGCCCTTAAAACGAATAACTTATACACCTCTTGATATAATAGTATTAAGAAATATTACTTCTCTGGTCGGAATGAAAAATTCTACCCTCAATTCTAAAACTTGTAAATACGTACACGGCTTACCGTATGTGACGTCATTATAACTTAAAGAGTATGAACTATTCCCCAGATTTAGTTCTGGAGTATACTCCAAAACTCTTTCGATTAACTTATGGAGTATACTCCAAAAGTTTAAAAATGCAAAAAACCCCTATTATGCGTGAACGTTGAGGAAATAAAAAGCATTATAAAGGAACAAAGAGAAGATGCAGAAAACTTAATGAGTAGGGCAATACCCAGAGACGTGCCTAAAGAGGAGTTGCTAACAAACCTATCAATACCAAACATCCTAGCAATATTAGGGGTTAGGAGAAGCGGTAAATCTACTCTATCACTCCTATTATTAAAAGACAAAAACTTCGCTTATGTCGATTTTGATGATGAGAGGTTGAGAAATTTAAAATCTGACGATCTGCATATTGTTGAACAAGCAATTTACGAACTTTACGGTAACGTGGATTATATCCTGTTTGACGAAATACAGAACATTCAAGGTTGGGAGCCATTCGTGAGCAGGCTGAGGAAGACTAAAAGGATAATATTAACTGGGAGTAATTCTAAGTTACTTTCCGGTGAGTTGGCCACAAGCCTAACCGGAAGGCATGTGGACTTCACGCTCTTCCCCTTTTCCTTCAAGGAGTTTCTAAGGTTTAAGGGAGTTAATTACTCCGAACCGCTTACCACAAGGGAGAGGGCTGAGATCAAGAACTACTTGAGAGATTACATGAGCATAGGGGGTTTTCCTGAAGCGTTGCTGCTAAACAGCAGGCAAATAGTCAACAGCATTTATAATGATATACTGTTCAAAGACGTAGTTCAGAGGCTTAAGATAAAGAGGATATCTAGGTTCAAGGACTTTTCCTCAGCAATAATTTCCCTTTACTCTTCTGAAGTTTCTCTAAATAGAATTGCTAGAATGCTCAGAATTGATTATAAAACTGTTGATGAGTGGTTTTACGGTCTAACTTCAAGTTACTTAATTTACTCCGTAGAAAGGTATACAGGAAAGTTAAGCAGAATTGCAGAAAACAAGAAGGTTTACGTAGTTGACATGGGTATTATTCAAGAAGTCTCTATAAAAAAGGATATGGGAAGATTAATGGAGAATTTAGTCGCAATACATTTGCTTAGGAAAAACCAGAACAAGGGAGTTTATTTCGTTAAAGGGGAGGACTACGAGGTAGACTTTTTAGATGAGAAAAATGGAGAGTTAATACAGGTAACTTATGATGAGGAGGGGATAAAGGAGAGGGAGTTAAGTGCTTTAACTAAAGCCTCCTCATCATTGGGTTTTAAACCCAAAATCGTAACGTGGGACATGGAGGAAATAATGGATTATAACGGTAAGAAAATCGAGTTAGAGCCATTGTGGAAGTTTTTATTGAGATGATAAGGTCTCTTCAGTTTTTGATATCTGCTTAATTGCCTTCTTTTGAACGAATAGGTTTATACGATGAGTACTTATTTAGATTCTTTAGAGTAATAATTAAAGAGAAAAAGTAATATATATTGGATTATACTTGTAAGTTTTACGATTTTAACAATTGTATAACATATATCTATCTACATATCCCCTATTGTGTTATCTTTATAATTTATTATCGCTCCTACTTTCCTTAAAAGTCCCTCTCCTACTTTTCTATAACCGGCGAGTTAAGGACAGTTGAAATGACTTCTTTCCCTAAATACTTTATCTTAGCCAATTTAACGTACGTGGAATAGCATTCCATAGAGGCTGTGCAGATTCTAGGCCCTTGAGAAGGATAATATGGAATCTTGTCAAAAACTTCTTTATTTACTATTATATCTCCATCGAACCCAGTATCTATTTTAGCTTTAATTTTCACACCTTCAATCTCTAACTCAAAGTCCAAAGGAAATACACCTTATTTGGAACTTCAACTCTTACTCTCTTTCCTTCCTTTTTCTTTTTCTCCATATAATTATATGCTTCAGTCTCATTATTGAACACTTTCTCTTCTTCACCTTCCACAATCACCTTATAGTATGAGCTAGTAATTCCTGCAGGTAAGTAAATACCTAACATCTTTCTCACCCAATCTTTTAATCTATAGGCATCTTCGCCTTTTCTTTCAACAAGATTCCTTACCTCGAGAAGCCTTACCGGAATTCCCAACTCTTCTGCCTTTTTCTCTGAGAGAGTATAGCCGTAGTTGGCAAAATCGATTAGCCATTCCAGGTATCTAGGACTGATAGTTATTGGGGGTGAAGGAAGAATAACTACATCGTTAAACTCTTGATATTTATAATAAATCAAATCCGCCCCAGCCAAAAGTCCTGCTATCGTGAGGAATGTGGTCTCGGGTTTTAAGCCTGGCGTTGCATTAATGTAAACTTCTTTTCCTTCTTCCTTAAATTTTAAGATTTTATAGACTACTTTATCAAATAGATCTTCTATTCCTTCATAGAAGGTTTCCTCAGAGGAAATGGACTTTACGGTAACTAACTCAGACTTTATCCCTTCTTCCTCTAAGTAATTTTTAATTACCTCTCCTGCAAGTTTAGAGTTCCACGTATTAGTAGTGTAAAGAAACACGTAAAGCTCTTCCTTTTTATGTTGTAATTTATCAATAGCAGAAAGTAGCGAATCCAGTTCAGCAGAGGCTACTTTTCCTTTACTTTTTAAGAAATCAAGCAAGAGACCTTCAAGAGTTGTAAAATTATCTCTAATCTTATTTTGTCTATCGTCGTCAAACTTAAGTCTATCCCAATCTTTAAGGCCTAGGTCTTCCACTTTCTTCCTCACGTTGTCTGCCGATAATGAGTTCTTCAATAGTGAAGTTCCTACAGCACTAACGTGAACTTTATTCATATAATAATAACAACTTAAGCAATTTAAAAGGATTTTGACTTAATTTAGTAATTGCATGCCCTCAATTAATTTTTATGACAAAATAATCGACAAACCTCGCCCTTCAGGCGAAGAGGAGGTCAGAGGAATATCACTCCTCTAGAAAATCTGTGCTTTCCATAAAGCCCTTTATGAAAGAGAATAATACATCTTGTAGATAGTATAATATTTTTACCTTTAACAACTTATTAGGATGTATGGAAGAACTAAAAAGGAATATCGTTAAAAACGTAACAGTACGCCAACTTAGAGGATTTAACGTAATAGACCACGAAAAAGGAGAGATTCCAAATTTACACCCTCGGAAGATTAACGTAATTGTGGGTTGCAATAAAACACTCAAGACCACTTTTCTTGAAGCATTAACAGTCGCGTTATTAATAATTTCTCCAAATGTATATAACGTTAGATCTACTACTTTAGCTTCTACATTAAGGATGGATCCCTTATGGCACTATTTCTTAGCTAAAGAGGGCATAGATATTTCATTAAATGAATATAGGATTACTAATGCTTCTTTGGACGAAGTATCCAAGGTGAGCCCTATTCAGCCTCTTCAAGATCTAGCCTTACCTAACGGATTTAAGTTAACTAGAGATGATAAGGTGATAAGGATTTTGAGAATAGATATAACAGTTCCTCAAAATTCTGTACTTAACATACGAGACATAGCTCAGGATGAGACAAAGAGGTTACCTAACTATAGATTTGTAGCATTCTCTATTCCTAATCCAATATCTGCAGACTTCATAAATAACTTTTTATCCAGCGTTAGTTTTGCCAGCGTAAAGGATAGATTAAAGAAACTGCTAAACCTTGAATTTATAGGCATGAAGCCTGATGAATTCGGTAGACCTAACATTGTCGCAACTGAAAATGATGTGGAAATTCAGTTCCTAGGCAGTGGATTTGTCTCACTTATATTGTTAACTTTGGCATCAAGTAATGATATAGTAATTTATGATAATATAGAGAACCATTTACACCCGCAACTTATGTTTAAAGCTATAGAATTAATGAAGGAAAGTAATTCGCAATGGTTTATAACTACTCAAAGTACGGAGTTCCTAGATTATTTATTAACTGAAACTGACGGAGATAACGTTATGGTTTATGAGTTCATGAGGAGAGGAAATAGTATCCATATTAGGCAAATAGAAGGAAGTTACGCGAAAAAACTGAGCCAGGAACTTTCAGAGGATTTAAGAGGAATGTGTTGAAAGTGAGGAATACGTTGAAAGTTGTTTTAGTAGAAGGAATAACTGATTGCAGGATTATTGAGTATGAAGAATTTGAATAAAGCATCTAACGATGCTAAGAAACTCATTACACAATATAGATGCTTTTACGAGAAAGAGATACTAATCTGTGAAGGAGGAGGTAAAGATAATATATGTAAAAGAGCTAAGGAAATAAGTGAAATTTTAAATTTAAAAAATATAGACTTTCAAGTTTATATACTATTAGATGGAGATGCTAAAAATATTAATTGTAATATAGGATGGATGTTTTATTTAAATGAAAAGAATCTCGACGAGCTCATTTTTGTGACTGCTAAGGAAGTACTATCAAAATTTACACATGCAAAACAATTACTGGAAAATGAGGAAAATTCTGATTCTAAACTAAAAACATATCTAGTTATGTACTTATTTAAGAAACATTTGGCACAAAATGAAACATGGACAGATTTGAGCTCTTTTTCATTTTACGTAGCAGTTAATTTTAAACAATATGTGTTGTCAAGAGATCAAAATTTATGTAATTTGATTAAGTTACTTGACTCATAAAATACGTAGAGTAAACTATCGATATAAAATATCATTATGGGGAGTTGAAGAAAAAGGACAAGAACCTTGCATTATAGGTAAGAGAACTTCCAGAGCGGGAAGGATGTCAGAGCTCCTCCTACAATTACAGCGATGGGGGTTAAGGGATGAAAGGGGATGGATAGCCCCCTTATAGATTTATTCGTTTATTATCTATTAGTGACGTTAATGACGCCCCTCCCCAACTCGAGTGAAGGGCAACCATTATTTATAGATGAAAGTCCTCCACTCTTCTAATGTGGTTCTCTGGGCCACCCGAATCGATAGTGGGAACGATGAACCCTTGGGAGGGAACCCTTTAGGAGGAAGTCAGTAAATATATCCATGGGAATAACGTGTTAAGGCAATTTAAGATAAAATGAAATATTTCTATATAGAATTATTACTCTTTTTAAGTCATGTTAATAAAAAATGTTTAATTAATTACTTTACGCAACTCTTCATTGTTTAACAATGCAAGAAGTGTTAATAAAATTTTTTATAATATACGAATTTTAACTAAATATTTTTTAATACGATAAAATAAATAGTTAAACATCTATTATATTTTGTGTATCCGCCAGATTTTAGTTACGTTAGAGTTACTACTGTGGAAGAAGCGACTAAGTTCTTAGAGTCTCATGACGATGCTAGACCAATAGCCGGAGGGCAGAGTTTAATACCCATGCTTAAGTTGCGAGTGATATCTCCAAGTTATATAGTAGATCTTAATCCGATAAACACGTTAAGCTATATAAGTAGTAGTTATAGTTCTACAAGGATTGGCGCACTGACACGTTATTACGAGATATTGGAAAATGATTTAGTTAAAATAAATGTTCCTTTATTATACCAGGCAGTAAAAGTAGTAGGTGATATGCAAGTTAGAAATCTTGGTACAATTGGAGGAAGTACTGCTAATGCAGACCCTTCAGCTGACGTACCAACAGTATTAACAGCATTAAATGCAGATATTATATTAACTTCATCCTCTGGTAGTAGATCAGTAAAAGCCTTAGATTTCTTTAAAGGTGCTTTTACTACTGATATAAAAGAGGGTGAAATAATAACTGAAATTGTATTACCAAACTTAGAGGGGTATAGAACATTTTACAAAAAAGTCGTGAGAAGGGCTGGTGATTTCGCCTTGGTTTCTTTGGCTTTTGCAATAAAATTGAGGGGTAATGAAATAGAAGATATAAGACTAGCTTATGGGGGAGTTGGAGATAAGCCATTTAGAGCCTTAGAGGTTGAAAAGAACGTTATAGGAAGGAGATTAAATAATGAACTCGTAGAAGAGATCGTAAGTAAGGTTTCTAACCAAGTAAATCCCCCATCAGATACAAGGGGGAGCTCTTGGTACAGAAGGGAAGTTATGAAAATTATAACTCGTAATACCATAAAGGAGGTGATGGGTTAAATGTTAATTGTAAATAAGGGTGAAAAGGTAAAAATTAGGGTAAAGGTAAACGGTATATGGTATGAAAGGTATGTAAGCCCTAGGATGCTACTAGTTGATTTCATAAGAGACGAGTTAGGGCTTACTGGAACTAAAGTAGGTTGTGATACTACTACTTGTGGGGCATGTACTGTATTACTAAACGGAAGATCCGTGAAATCGTGCACGGTGTTCGCAGTACAGGCTGATGGGGCAGAAATTACAACCATTGAAGGTTTATCTGTAGATTCTAAACTTCATCCAATACAAGAAGCGTTTAAAGATAATTTCGCTTTACAATGCGGATTTTGCACGCCAGGAATGATAATGCAATCCTATTTCTTATTAAAGGAAAATCCAAATCCTACAGAAGAAGAAGTAAAGGATGGTCTTCACGGAAATATATGTAGATGTACTGGATATCAAAATATTATTAAAGCTGTTTTAGATGCCTCCAGAAGGTTGAGAGCATGAGTTATGTAGGAAAACCAGTAAAAAGATTATATGATGATAAATTTGTTACAGGTAAAAGTACTTATGTTGACGACATAAGAATGCCAGCACTTTATGCTGGATTCGTGAGAAGTACGTATCCTCATGCATATATTAAAAGAATTGATATAAGTGATGCATTAAAGGTTAACGGTATTGTCGCAGTATTTACTTCAAAAGAGATAAATCCATTATTAAAGGGTGGAATAAGACCCTGGCCTACTTATATTGACCTCAAATCATTCAGATACATAGAGAGAAAGGCATTTCCAGAAAATAAGGTCAAATACCTAGGAGAACCGATTGCGATTGTCATAGGACAAGATAAGTATAGTGTTAGAGATGCAATAGATAAAGTAGTAGTAGATTATGAACCTTTAAAACCAGTAACAAGTATGGAAGAGGCTGAGAAAGATCAAATTATAGTTCACGATGAATTAAAAACTAATATATCTTATAAAATACCGTTTAAAGCAGGAGAAATAGATAAGGCATTTAATGAGGCAGATAAAATCGTTAAAGTCGAAGCTATAAACGAAAGACTCATACCAAACCCCATGGAACCCAGAGGAATAATAGCCAGATATGAGGGAGGAACTTTATCCATTTGGTATTCCACACAAGTTCCCCATTATATGAGATTAGAATTCTCAAGAATATTTGGTATTCCAGAAAGCAAAATAAAAGTCTCAATGCCAGATGTGGGTGGAGCATTTGGCAGCAAAGTTCACTTAACGCCAGAAGACCTAGCAGTAGTAGCATCATCAATAATATTAGGTAGACCAGTAAGATGGACTGCTACTAGAAGTGAGGAAATGTTAGCCAGTGAGGCTAGGCATAACGTATTTACTGGAGAAGTGGCAGTGAAGAAAGATGGAACGGTTCTAGGAATTAAAGGAAAGCTACTGTTAGATTTAGGTGCGTATATGACAGTTACAGCTGGTCTACAGCCATTAATAATTCCTATGATGATACCTGGACCATATAAAATACGCAATTTAGATTTAGAGAGCGTTGCAGTGTATACAAATACTCCGCCGATTACTATGTATAGAGGAGCAAGCAGGCCTGAGGCAACATATATAATTGAGAGGATAATGAGTACGGTAGCAGATGAGCTGGGACTAGACGATGTTACTATTAGAGAGAGAAATCTAGTTACAGAGTTGCCGTATACTAATCCTTTTGGATTAAGATATGATAGTGGAGATTACATAGGTTTGCTAAAGGAGGGTGTTAAAAAACTAGGATACTACGAGTTAAAGAAATGGGCTGAGGAAGAGAGGAAGAAGGGTCATAGAGTAGGAGTAGGATTAGCATTCTACTTAGAAATATGTAGTTTTGGTCCATGGGAATACGCTGAAATTAGGGTAGATGAAAGAGGAGATGTATTAGTGATCACCGGAACGACTCCACACGGTCAGGGTACAGAAACTGCTATTGCCCAACTGGTAGCGGATACTTTCCAAATTGATATAAATAGAGTTAGAGTAATATGGGGTGATACTGATACTGTTGCAGCAAGTATGGGAACCTATGGATCAAGATCAATAACTATTGGAGGATCAGCTGCCATGAAAGTAGCGGAAAAGATATTAGATAAGATGAAAAGAATCGCTGCCTCTACATGGAATGTTGACGTTCAAGAAGTTCAATATGAAAAGGGAGAATTTAGACTAAAAAGTGATCCCAGTAAAAGAATGAGTTGGGATGATGTGGCTAATTTAGCATATAGAAGTCATGATCCAGGTTTAGTTGAAAAGCTAATGTATGAAAATGACGTAACTTTCCCATACGGTGTTCATATAGCTGTAGTAGAGGTTGATGACACTGGAATAGCTAGAGTTTTAGAATATAGGGCATATGATGATATAGGTAAGGTCATTAATCCAGCATTAGCTGAAGGTCAGATACATGGAGGAGGATTACAAGCAGTAGGTCAAGCTTTATATGAACAAGCATTACTTAACGATAATGGTCAGTTAATAGTAACGTACGCAGACTACTATATTCCAACAGTAGTTGAAGCACCTAAATTCACCTCAATATTTGCGGAAAATTATCATCCTTCTAATTATCCCACAGGTAGTAAAGGGGTAGGCGAGGCTGCACTTATAGTGGGTCCTGCAGCTATAATCAGAGCATTAGAGGATGCTGTAGGTGCCAGATTTACTAAGACTCCAACTACTCCAGAAGAGATTTTGAGAACAATTATGTCTAAAAGGTAAATTTTTTGTGAAAATTGGCAAACATATGAGAAAGTAAGGATGGATAGAATAAGGAGTGAGATTAAAATAGGAGAAGAGTGGAATTGGGAGATAGACTATCTCTACTATTTGAGATAAGGATACTGTGTTACACCAAATTCAAGAGACGGCGTATCTAGATAAACCAGATAGCTATTTTCTCATTATTTTGACGATATGTTTTAGTGGGATTGTGTAATAAGTTACACATGGCAGAGAATCAACTAGCAAAATTCTTTCGGCCTCTTTAAGCGATTCCGAAGTATTAAACCTTTTAGGAGAACTTAAGGAGAGCGACAGTGAATTAGAAAGAGAATGCGGAATTAGTAGGAAAACGATATATAAAAGGATAAAGTAGAGGAAATTAGGATGGAAACTAAGGAAAAACTCCTCACGTTCATCTTGAATAAATATGGTAAGGTAGGGCTAATGATGATTGCTAAAGTGAAAAGATACTCTTACGTTCAAATACTTCTAGAGTTAATGAGGAGAGGACTAAGCGAAGAAGAAAAAAGAAATAAGGTTGTTTATTAGTCATTAGAGTTAGTAATTCATCAAAGACGTATTCAAAAATTACCGGTTGACCAAATTTTTCGAAAAAATTTCATTCATCAATTTTAAGGCTTCATTATGATACTTTTCCTTTTTATTTAAAAATGAGTAAATAAACGATGTATCCAGAATTATCATTAATCATTCCATTCAGTTATTACTTTATTCCATTCAGCTTGAAGCATTTTAGGCTCCTTCTTCTCACATGGGTTTCTTACTTCTATTATCATTTCCTCTCTTGAGGAAACAGAGTCTATTAAATGGCCTATAACTAATCCTATAGACGTTCCTAATACAGTCTTTATAATGAAATTTAAATTATCATCATCAGAAAACTTAACATCTGCCCCGTTAGTAACTATCGGTGTAACAATTTTACCTAAGGTATTTCCTCAACAATCCTACTCACAGTGTATTCATCAACTTTACCAAATCTCTCACAAATCGTATTCAGTACCTTATCAAGTTCATCATAAACATTATATTTATCAACGTTAATAGTAATCCTATAATTTGTGCCTCTTACCTTATAGTTGATTGCTAACTTCATAAAATAAAATGGTGTAGTAAATATTTAAACATATTCACTGTTCATTTCTAAAGTTTGTGAACTACCCTAACAGGAGAAACTTCCACCCCTTAAACCCAATTGAACAAATACTACTCTGACCTCCTCCCCGCCAGCTAGGGTTCCCTTAGGGCGATTCATTGGTTTGCGGTTTACCGCCTTCATTTTCATCACTTCATAGCTAGTGGGTGATGACACCCACTCCATTCGTCCAGCGGTAGACCGCGGGCTGGGCCTTCAGCCCATTACCCCTATCCCTCACTAGGAGTTGCCCCAACTCTCAGCTCCTAGGGACTCGGGGATATGTAGGATATTTATCGCACCATTCAAGTCTGCGTTTCCATGCGTGGACACCTATAGAGGCCACACTTAGCATGTCCATCATCATGGGCTTCCCCGCATAGGGAGCTAGTTGTACAAAACCTTAAAGTATTCCAGAGTTTAAAAGGCTTTACCCCGCCCCTAGAAGGGGCGAGGCTTGTCGTCCATTTTATCAAACCTTCCCAATCAAACTATCCCTAGGAACAACATCCTCAATCCCTCTAACTCATTCAAAAGAAACCCTTAGATAATACCAAGGTTAATGTTGTAAACTCCAGTACTTACTTTACAACCTCTCGGCATTGCTTTAAAACCTTGCTTTATCGTTAGGAAATTCGTAGAATTTACCTTGAAAATACGCTATTAGTTTATCTTTTGATGCATCTAACTGGGACCTTCATGCGCATTTATGTTTTATTCGGGCTTTTTGCCCAATTTTCGCCTCAATTGGAGGTTGGCTAAGCTTTAAGCTCAAGGAGGGTCTGCACCCCAGTCAGATCTGACTAATATGTTTTAAAGGAGGTCAGGCAAATGCTTAACGACTCTGACTACGATTTTTCCGGTATCTTGAAATCCCTTATGTGAAGTACGAAAGGTAAATCGCTGACTTTCCTCAGCAGTTTCTCATCGGCTGTGTAGACTTTGTCTCCTAATACCTTACCTAAAGCTACGTAAGCTGAATCATACATTGTAATACCGTAAGTTTGAGAAATCGTCACAATCTCATCTCGCATACTTTCAATATCGTAAAGCGTTATCTGGAAGTCAGAAAGTATTTTACTGACTTCTTTAAGTTCTTTCTCCCCTAGATTATATGTGTACTTTAGTCCATTTAATACCTCAAAAGGTAAAATGCATGGAGCTGATAAATCTTCCAGACCTTTGGCGTAAGCCTCTTTGAGTAATAAAGCCTGTTCACTGTTTTGCTCTTTAGCAAACCATTTTATAACAACTGAAGCGTCAACTACTGCCAATTCTTGTCACGCCACTCCCTAATAGTCTCTTCAGATTTTCTACCCCCGTAATTAAGGAAGAACTCATATGATCTCAATGATGCATTTTTAATCCTTTCAAGATCCTTCTTTTTCTTTCCATCTTCTCTCCTTTTCTTTTCCTCTTCCTCAACTACTTCTTCTATTTTTCTCCTTATTACTTCGCTCCAGTTTATGTAGCTTAGCTCGTCCATTTTCCTCTTTAACTTTTCATCAATCCTTATACTTATTGTTGGCATAATTAATGATAGACAGCGTAAGTTATAAGATTTACGAATATGTAAGACATGTATTTACAGCGTATTCCCCCAATCCTACGATCGATTTTTAAAAAGAGTGTTTAACGAAGTTAAACGTGAGGCGGAAAGCTTATTCGCAATTAAACTTTACTTTTTTACTCCCCCAAAGGGCGAGGATTTCATATCTTTATGATAATACAGATTTTGGAAAAAATATCACATTTTTAGTAAATATGGTGAAAGTGAAACCACCTACAATTTCGAATATAATTCCTTCTGACATAACTTTAATTAAATAACGATAGACAAAAATAAAAGGCTAATCTTAGCTAATATAGCCTAAAATTTTCATGAGAATAATTCAAACTGAAACACATATGTTTGCAAAATAGAGAATTATGCATCTTATTTCATTGGTCAAGATACGCGTAGGTGTGTGACTTAAGAAAAATCTCAAAACAATCAACGAGTTAATTACTAAATTTTAGATTGGAACCACTTTCGCAGCAAACCTTTCTTCTCCAAATCTTATGTCATAACGTTATACAAAACCTTCAATTTCTAGTACCATATATGGTCTAGCCCGTTACGTCATCTTATAAATTAGAAGTTACATTCTCTCCGACCAACCTAAACTGTTCATCGATAAAAAGCTTTTATTAAATCTTTCATATTATTATAAATTCCATTATCTTTCATGAATACTGTATTATTCTATCAGAATTATTTTTGTGGAAAGATTTTGGATCTACCGTGAATGACGAGGCTTTCATCCCTTAACCCCCGCTTCTGTAAAAGAGGACATAAAGTACTTCGCTAAAGGTGATAATAACGTAACTACAGCTTATTTAAATCTTCCAATACTTTAAGCCACTCTTCCTAAAAAGTAATGTAAGTAATTATACATTCCCAAATCCTTCTAATTTTATGGAAAAAAAGTAAAACTTATATTACTATCCTTCATAATATACCCTATGGGACAAAAGTTATTACTATCATTATTGTTATCCTTGCTAATCTTAAGTGTAATGCCAAACTTACCTAACGCTTACAACGCGGTAACCAAAAATAGCTTCCACCCTTTAGTTGACGTACCGGCTAAGGGCAATCTAGCCTTAGCAAACAAGTTCCAACCAAACGGAGTTACTTTACCTCTAGGCGAAAACGAACCCGCTCCCATGGGTATAGCTGATTATGGTATAGGACCCAATGGACCGTACATTATAAGAACTAACGAGTTCTTAGGGCACATTTACCTAAAAAGATTGTTAGCTTATAGTTCACAAGCCAATAGCTATTGGGTAACTTTCCAACTTAACGTAGTATTGAGCTATCAGTATAACGGAAATACTTATTCCCTATGGCTCCAAGACGTCGCAGTATATAATACTATTAATCATAGTATTATTTTTATTGATAATATTTGGAACTTTACGTCATATAACGCTAACGTGACTTGCTTAAAGGGCAATGGTCATATATATAGCTGGGGTTCAACGACGTATTATGCTTATGCTGCATGCAATTATCCCGGGAGTCCCACTACACTGTCGCTTCCTGCAACTATTTGCCTACTTATTAACGTAAGTACAAACGTTGCTGGACAGCCGGTTATTCAGTTTTGGTATGACGATGGATACGGTTGGATAAACTACGACACTGTCGTAGTAACTAATGTTTATGACGCGAGCAACGTTTACATCCTAGTTGACGGATATCAGTACACTGGAAATGGGCTGTATTATGACGCTGAACTAGTTTTAGCCGGTCCGCCTGGAGGATATTGTGCCTATGTTTACAATTCTTCGGTTTACATGATGTTGATGTACTTCAACGGACATAACTTACAAGAAGTAACAAATGCTTACAACTTTGGTAGTGACACTGGAGAAACAGTAAATAACGTTAAAGTAAGTTGCTACTATTACATCTACTGTGGACTATTACTTGCGGGCTTACATGCAGGATATGATACTTTGCATGGGTTATGGAATCAGAATACTGTTATGACTCTTCAAATTAACCCTGGCATTAGCCAAGGTTACTTCATAGTTTACAATAAAAGTTATGGTTATCCACCACCTTACAACAACTTTATGCCGTTTACTAATGGTTACATAAATCTAACCTTAGTGCCTATGGATTACGCAGTGCTAATATACAATTCACAATATCAACTAGTAGGTGAGGCAGAAGTTCCAGCAACTTATGGTTTTATCAGCACTGGAGTAACACAGTTCGAAGTATTTGCTCCTCCTTCAGTAACAATGCAGGAGGGCATACAGAAAACTATTTATATTACAATAGACGCTTACGGTGATGTAAATATTTACGTTAGGGCTCCGCCATCAATAACCTACGTAGTTCAAAGCCCAGTTTACATATACGGCGTGGGGACAGTTGCCTTAACCCTTAACGCCAGTTCTATGGGACTTTACACTATTTGCGTTACCGTTTGTTTAATCCCGGGCTTATATCAAACTGACACCATTTCAGTTTGCGTAAGGCAACCTTTGTATTATGTAACATTTAGTTACAATGTTATAGGTCAACAACTCCCACAGTCTCCGTCAATAACGTTTGAATTTCCGAATGGTACTATAACCACTATTCCATTAACCTCGTCACTTACCTTACTATTACCTCCCGGGACTATCTATAACGTGCAAGGTATAATCGGCAGTGGAGAAATAAGGTGGGCAACAGAAAATACGACTTCTGGAGTAATATATTGCTCAAAAACGCTGTACTTCATCTACTACGAGCAATATTTAGTCACGTTCACTTATAAAGTCCAAGGAGGGACAGGATATGGGGAGCCAACAATACAATACGTTTCCTTCGGAAATATAGAAACCACATACCCTGGCACTGTGTGGGCAGACGCGGACTCTCATTACGTTTACTCTCAGACCTTGCCCGGGTCTAACTCACAAGAGAGGTGGATAGCTAATTCATACAGTGGAGTAGTCACGTCTCCAGGGACTATTTGCGTATACTACTATAACCAATATTACGTCACTGTTAACTCACCAATTAATGTATATGCACTAGTAAATGGAGTTAATACACGCTCACGTCTGGTTGGTACTGTCAGGGGACTTCGGTGCAGATAGAGAACATAACGCAGTATCCATCAAGTGGTGAGAGGATCGTAATCACAGAGGTCTCGCCATCGCTATCTTTCACTGTAAACAGTCCCATTAACGTTAAAATAACTACAGTAACACAATACTTTGTTAACTTAAAGTCACCAATTCCAGTTTACGCATTAATCAACGGTAGTAACGAAACCTTGAGCTCTGGGTGGTATAATGCTAATACTAACATTGTGGTAGAAAATATAACTTACTATCCTCAACAAGGCGTCCGCTACGTTATTACTAGTATAAAGCCTGAGAGTTTCGCAGTAAACAACGAGGTAACTGTGTTAATTACCGCTACAAAACAGTACTATGTCAATCTCGTCTCCCCAATAAAGGTTTACGCGCTAGTAAACGGTGAAAACGTGACCTTTACTTCTGGGTGGTACAATGAGGATACAAAAATAAAAATAGAGAACATTACACAATATCCAGCACCTATGGAGAGAATAATTATTATATCGATAAATCCTCAATCCACCTTTGTAGTCAAATCTCCAATTAATGTCACGATAAACGTTGTGTTACAGTACTTTGTAAAAGTGATATCCCCAATTCCAGTAAAGGCTTGTGTGAATGGCACTCTGGAGAACTTAAACTCCTCTTGGTTTAATAAAGGTACAACAATAGTTATAAATAACTACACTTACTACGTGAGCAACGAGGAGAGGGAAGTGATAGTAAAAATATCCCCGTCACCTTCCGTTACCTTGTCCTCTCCAGTAACGTTTAACATAACTACGCAAAAACAGTACTTGGTAACTATCAACGGAGTCTCTAAGTGGTATAACGCTGGCTCGGTAATAACCTTGAGCGCTAACGTACCGTTCTATGAAGTGGGGGAGTTTAAAGGTACTTATAACGTATCGCCAAATGCGGTAATAGTGGTGAACGGTCCTATTAATGAGACCCTTGTCGAAACTCTAAACTACCCAGTGGTGATATTATTATTTACCGCTGTAGTGTTAGCTATAGCGTTAGCTGTATTTTTAGTTAAGTACAAGTTAAAATGATAAAAATACTTTTTATAATTTAGCGTCAAGATAAAACTAATAGGCAATATAGACTACCAATTTTTTGTCTTTAATTCCCAAGCCGTAGTGACGTGAAGATATTGACAAGTTGAAACAAGACCCAAAATCAAAGAGAGGTTATATGAGACAGCAACAAGGTTGCCCCTTTAGGGAGTCACTAAAAACTTTCTTGACTATCCATTTAGAGAAGTTCTCCTAACAAGAATGGGACTGCTCTTGCAAGGTAAAGTGTATATAACATAAACCTACCGTAAATCCCTCCTTTGCAAATATTTCTCCTCTTAACCGAAAGGAAGAAGGAGTATTGGGTATCCTTCAATATTTTTAAGCTTTTACCATAACGATAATACTTCCTCACGACCTCCTTCAGGTTAAAATCACCGTAGTGGTAAACTAACTCGTCTTTTATTACAAAAATGTCGTTAGAGAATCCGGATGCCTCGTAATAAATTAACTCGTGATCCGGGAAAACCACTTGGCTAAACTTTTCTCTCAAATTTTCCCTTAGCTTCTCTAACGAAGCAGTCAGTAACTCCCTCTTGAATAGCCTAGGCAAGGCAAAGCCCCTAACCGCTTCCGGTGAGTTACATTCCATTATGTTCTCCTTATCCAACTGGGCAGCCATACTCCAGAACGAGTCACCTAACTCCCTCTCGCCTATTATAACCATGTCGTGGAGGTTCTTAGAGAGTATCTCAAGAGCATCTTTCCTTAAGGGTCTCGTCTCGTCAAGCAAAAAAGCGTAATCACCCCGGCTCTCCTTGTTAGCTAAATAACGAGCTTCCAAAAGTTTAACGTCCTTTCTCACTTCTTTGAAACCGTACTCGTGAACTATATCACTGATTACTCCTCCTCCAGAATTAACTACAACTACTTCATAATCTTGAAAAGTTTGCCGTCTTATAGATTCGAAGACCTCTCTTAAGTACTTACCGTGAAGTGCTGGGATTTGAATTGAAAACACATAAGAAAGAAGATGAAGTAATTAAAGAGTTTTTACCTATTCATTTCTCTCAAGCTACGAAACGTTTTATCTGCTCTTCCCATTTACATCTACAAGGAGAATTTTAGCTACTGAGCAGAATTTTAACAGTAATGAGACTCAACACCGGCTGAAGACCTACCTCAAATTGACCCCTACATAATAGGTTGGCAACACTTTCAGTGGGCATGCTTATTGTATTTGGCTTCGAGGTCTACTGCGGTAAAGTCTCCAGCTGAACAAACGTAATTTGTGAGAAGAATAACGTAAAGCTTTGCTAGTTGCGTAGTCGAGGAGGAGTTTCGCTGAACTTACTAGTTAATTTTGTAGCGGATAAGTATCTCAGTGTCTTTATTAATTATACGACTTTCGAGAACTGGCATTCAGTAATGCTCAGTACTCATAAAGAGAGGATAAAGTGTAAACTAAGAAACGGGCAACTACTGATTTGAAACCTAACGAGATAGTCTTGCTGGCTGGGCTAAAGATCGTTGAACTTAATGAAGATAGTGTGAGATTTTAATTTAATGGAAGGGTTGGAAATTAAGTTATCCTTCTCAGATTATTGGAGAATAGACGTTAGGGGAAAGAGAGTGTTAGATATAGGAGCAGGGATTGGGGATTCCCCAATTTTCCATTGCAGGAGCGAAAGAGGTAGTAGCAGTAGAGAGTAAGAAAGTTGAACTAATGAGGGAAAACTTAAAGGCTAACAGTATCAATAACGTTATCGTGGTAGACAAGGGCTTAGGCATAAAGGACGATGAAAATTATATCAGTTGGACAAAATTGGTCATGGTCCATTTGATGTAGCTAAAATAGACTGCGATGGATGTGAGAAAATCATAGCCCCTTATATCAAGGAAATACCGAGTTTGCTCATAGAATGGGATTATAACTATAAGGATATAGTAAGTAATCTGACTAAAAACGGGTATAAAGTAAAAGTTGAACACACCCTAAAGAACTTAGGGTTTATTTATGCAAAGAAGCAGTGATAAACCATGAAGATCTTTTTCCTCACCAGTCATCTTAAAGAAAGAGACGGGGCCAGTAGGGCTATAATAAATTTTTCTAAAGGAATAAAACAAATAAGTCGATATGAACCCGTAATTATTTCATTATCTACCTCAATAGGCGTAAACAAACTTGGAAACATAGAAATAATTAATATCGATAAAGGTTTAGGGCTGCTTTCAAGCTTTAGAATTCTTTTAGGCTCTCCGTCCCCTCTAAAGCCCTTTAAAAAATACCTTCATGATGATGGAATATACATAGTCGCTGCTGATGATATAATTCCCGTTTCAGAATTTAAAGACGACTTAATCTATTGGAGTCAAGGAGTGTTAACTAGTGTATTTTTCTGGGAACCGTTTATTAGAAGGAATAAGCTAGTTTCAGCATTAGCGTCTCCATTTCTCCTATATAATGCGATAAAATTCTCGAATTTCGTTAAGAAATATAAGGTTGTATTAGCGAATAGTAAAACCTCAGCCGTCTATGTTTCTTTATTTTACAACAGACCCCCTAAGGCAGTAGTTTACCCGCCCTTAAATACAGATTTCTTTAAACCTTCTAAGAATAAAGAGAAGTTCGTGTTAGTGTTTCTAAAAAGAGGATATCCTTCTCACGTAGATCTGCTAACTAAAATCGCGGAAAAAGTAAAGATGAAGAGCATAGGGTATAAGATACCTAACGCCGAGTATTTAGAGAGAGTTTCTGATGAGGAATTAAGGGATCTCTACTCTTCAGCATTGGTTACATTGTACCCTATTGACTTCGAGTATTATGGTTATATACCGGTTGAGTCTATGGCCGCTGGGACACCAGTAATTGCTTTTAGGTATTCTGGGGGACCAGCTGAGACTATAGTAGATGGGGAAACAGGTTGGTTAGCATCAGATGAAGAGGAGTTTTATAGACTAACAATAAAAGTTTATAACGAAGGTTACCCAGAAGATACTAGTGTGAAAAGCAGAAAAAGAGCTGAAGAGTTTTCTATACAAAATCAGACTAAACTGCTGTTATCTATTATTGAGAAACTAAAAGCATGATTATATAGAGAGCATTGAGTTACTCCGAACTTTTTTTAGATAGAGACTTCTGCTTTTCTCCGCTGAGAACACTGATAATAAGGAAAGTCCTTGTAGGAAGAAATTCCACTTATTAGGGTATTTTAGGGAATATCTTAACATCTTTACCATGCTAATTAAAGCGTCTCTTTTACTAATTTCTTTTTTAGAAATAATCTTATACAAGAAATCACGCTGAATAATAGACATTTCAATAAAATCTCTCAGGGCTTTGCTACTAAATATTTGCTTAAAATACAATGAGTCTTCGTATTGCATCTTAAACAATTTGTCATTTACCTCTGTATTACTATTTTGGCTCATAATAATCCTGTAATAAGTCAACTTTCTAAAATCTATCATTATAGGTAGGTTATTTTCTACGGCACAAAATAATAGAAATGTATCGACAGTTATATTAACATTTTTCAATAAGTCAACGCATCTCATCGCCAAGTCTCTACTAATTACTATGGAACTAACGTTAAACCCTGCTTTAAACTTGTATAAAAGTTCCTTCAGCCTTCGAGTGTCAATACTAGTATAATACATAAATCTTTGATTATCCGTAGATAAATTAGAACCAGTTAACTTGTTATGAATTACCTCTTGAGCGTTATGATAAAACCCTATATCATATTTACTGAATTTATAGATAACTTCCCTAATTTTATCTTTACTAAATAAATCATCATCCTCCAAAAAGAACAATATATCGCCAGAACTCTGATATATGCCTAATGAAATCTTTCCGCCCAATGTTTCATCATCAGTATAAATATTCTTAACATGATAAGTTTCTAAAAACGAGTCAATCTGATAGTCCTTGAAATTCTTCACTACTATAATCTCTGTTGGTTTCAATGAATTTTCCATGACAGACTCAATAGCGTCCTTTATAAACGCCTTCCTCCTATGCGCTGTAACGATTACTGTTGATCTTAACACAAAAAACTATAATAGATATAACCTATTTAATCCTTCATAATGGCTAACTATGCATCATTTATAGAGGTACTAATAAGTAATTTCAATAGTTATCCATATACCCTTTTCCCTTTATATGCAAAAGCATACAAAAATCCATTAATTGTAGCCCTCAAATCATTATTAAGACATTACCCATTTGTTGTTGAATTAAAAAACGGAGAAAAGGTTTTAGTGACCGGAAAAGGGTATAAGATCGCCTCTTATTATGCTTTTCTCTATTTAGCTCGTAAAAAAGGTAAAAAATAAATATAATAGACATAGATGAGAATACAATTAAAATAATTTATGATACTAATGAAATAATTTTGAAGGATTATACTAAAGGTGATATCATTGGAGTTTACATTAAGGAAGAATATCAAGATGTAAACGTAAAAGATAAAACCGTCATTGATTGCGGGGCTACGATAAGAGATTCTGTTATTTACTTCTCGTTAAAAGGAGTCAAAAGAGTTATGGCGATAGCCTAGATAAATTATATGCTTCTAGAGAATAATTACATCGGCTAAAATAACAAAATCACACTCTGGTTGCGGATCAATAAGAACTAAAATTTTTGTGCCATAATCTGACAGACCCCTTTCAATCGTTTTTAAAATATCTAAATATCTTGAATCTTTGTAATACATAGATTAAGACTAGAATAATGAAGCCCAGAAAGACCAATAAATACGTTATGTGCACTGTTTGTAATATACTCAGTTTTAATGTGGCTACGTAATTTCCAGCTGGCATTAACCACGCATTTGCGTAACCATTAGCTATATAGTGATGGGTATTTATCTCACCGTTTATTGTAACTTCCCATAAGGGCGAATACCCCTCATCGAAGACTAAATAAAATGGTCTTGAGGCATTGACTTGAATCTCGTATACCTCGTTACAGTAATCGTTAACCACTCTAATATGAACGCCAGAGATATTAGTTATATTAATCGCACCTAACCCGTAAATCACGCTCTGTTTCTGTGCTTTTAGCATATTATTCGCGTAAAGAAAGAACAACTGGTCACTACTTAGGTTTTCCGCAAGCCCCTCAGATGGATATAATAGACTTACGTTTAAGTTTATCATATACACGTTGTAATAACTATTTTCCATTACTAACGTTATATTAGGGGTACGAGCTAAAGCCTCAATAAATTTCGTGTAATTCCAAGGATATCCTCCAGCGTAACCCAGAGGAACGCCTGGGCCGGGATATTCTTGCTTGTTTAACACAATGTACTTCGCCCCTAATAATACGAAATAGTTGGTTATGTTAGTTATGTTAAAAGCTGGAAAGTACTTATAAATGGGGTAACTCGCGCTGTTAGCAGGAGATTTTATAACTTGCCCCATAATGTAGTCTGACAAAGGATAAATTGTATACCATACAGCTTTTGTTCCGTTATCATCGTACATTCCCGCAGCATACTGCATTGGGAATTCAATTACATTATAAAATTCGTCGTGCACAGAAAGATAGTTTCCCACACTGACTAACTCAGGGGGTGGGTAGAAAATATTTGTAGCATTAACTGGCAAGTTAAATGCCCTAATTTCTGGGTGTACCTCGCCAGCTCTAAAAGAGTAAATATAAGACGAGGATAAAAGCAAGATTAAGATGAAAAGAATCTTAATGTAATTTCTTCTTTTGCCTAGATATTCAAGGATATACAAGAGTGTATAACCTATTATTAGACTACTAACAAAGGAAACAGGAAAACCAGAAAAGATGTATTGTATACTGTACATTAAGCCTATAGCAATGAAACCTATGGGAGTAGAGTGTAAAGAATATAAGGGTAAAACATTTATGATTCCAGTAGACGATCCTCCTATTATTAATAATAGAAATAAAAGGGGAGCAAAGAATTTACCAGTTTTACCTTTTATAAAGAGTATCGTAGCGAAAATCAGTACAAATATTAATACCCCAATAATTTCATATTTTTCTGGCGAATATAAAGATATAAAAGAAGATAAAGGAAAGTTTTTGTATTGTGCCTCTGTTTCAGATATAACTATTGGCTTCCCTAGCAACTCACCGTGAACACCAACTTGATATGCTCCTATTGATGCATTATATGTCTGATAAAGCTGTTCTAATCCAGCTACGATGACAATTAGAGCTATAACGAGGTTCTTTACGGTAAACTGTACAAAAGAAGGTTTACGTGAAAGTAACCATATTGGAACTACAGTAAATAAATAGAGCACTATAGACCAAAGTAGGTACGTAAATGTGGTAAATTGAGTCCCACTAGCCAGAATTAAATACAAAATTATTAAAGAGAATGAAATGACTTTTTCCTTGAAAATATACTTTATGCTAAAATATAGGACTAAAGGAAATAACATATAAAAAATAAAAAACGGGTAATTTACTCCTAATATAGGCGGCATATAAGAATAAAATCCCCATGAATATATAAATCCCCCTAATAGTCCAGCTATTAAGGTAAAATAGGAACTGTATCGCTTCTCAAGAATTTCAAATATAATATTTAAGAGTTTTACAAAACCCACTTGAGATAGATAAATAAAGGGAAGTAAGTAAATAAACTCTGATAACTCTAAGGAAAAATGGAATATATTGTATAGTAGAAAAATAATAATTCCCATGAATAATGAATCTTGAGAATATCCCAATGGAGCTCCAGAGAAAAAGGGATCGTTCCAATAATAAAATAAAATTTTCCTAAGTAATATTAATGGAGAAAAAGGATAATTAGAGTCTAACCAGTATATTATTCCATTATCAAGATATGTGTATAAAAGTATAATATCAAATATTAAAGGAGTTAAGTAGAGTAATAAATATAAGGGTCTAATTTGCTTTAACATTCTAACAATTTCTCGTTCTTTGTAATTTAAGTTTTATCGTAATGGTTAATAACGATATCCATTAATCAACTTAACCAAACAGATTATTGTACATTTTAACTCTAAAATTATAAATCCTTCTTAGAATGATCTTCCTTAATGTGAATGGGAAATAGGAAGCGATTGCAAGGATAAAGTTTCTAAGTCTGTCTTCGGCGTATGGATTATTAATAACCTTAAGGATATCATAAAAATTCAATTTGCAGATATCATCTGATGGTTTCTTTTTAGTGTTTCTAAATAATTTGTGCAGTACTTTCAAGAACAAATAGTCATACCTCAAAAATTTCTCTATTTCTGAACCTTTACTTAATCTATAAATTATCTGCATATCTTCGCATTGGATTCTAAACTTAGAAGAGTAATTGTTTATAAAATTATTAATTAGTTAAGTTTGAAGATGCAGAATATTTTTGTAATCTATATTTTCCTAGAACTATATCATCAAACAGCATATCATAGTTTGATAAAAATCCTATAACCAAATAAAATGAGTCAATAGCTAATTTGATTTGTTTCAAATAAGTATCATATTCCTCTAAAATTTCTCTTCTGATTGCCATGGAAGACACGGACGCATAACCGCCTCTGTGTAAGTTAATAAATATTGTTTCCCAATATTTCGACTTTTCTTGATAACAATTTTACCAGAATTATATAGGTTATAAGGTAAATTTGCTTCCTTACCGTTTTCATTAATAATCTTAACTTTATGTCTATAAAAACCTAAATTTTGATTTTGCTTAAATATATCATATATTACCTTTAATTTGGTTCTTTCAAATAGATCATCATCCTCTAAGAAAACTACCACATAACCAGATGTTTCTTTTAGTGCTTCAGAAACCTTGGGCCCTATCCATCTATTTTTGGACTGAATAAATTTCCATTTAGTACATAAATACCTAGAAATCTCAGCTTGATCAAAATTGGCTACGACTATTACATCAAAACTTTCCTTATCTAATTCTTGAGTTCTTAGGCTATTTAATGCCTCCACAATATAAGGTCTATAGTTGTAGGCTGTCACTATAACCGAGATAAAAGGATTGTTAGCCACAACAATCTTATAAACTTAAAAATATTTAAAAAATAACGAATGCTTATAACGATAGTTACTTACAACCCTGACATTAAATTTGTCCGGGCAATGATAAAAACGATTAAACAAAAAGGAGATCAGTATAATATCCTCGTTGTGGATAATCACTCTAAATTAGAATTAGAAGAATTAAAAGACTTGACAGACTACTTCGTTCAGCTTGATAAAAACTATGGGCTAGGTGCGGCATACAACTATGCTATCAAGTTTGCGAAAGAGCTAGGAGAGGACTATATGATGTTTCTTGACCAAGATACGATAATATTAGATAATTTCGCTCCTAACAGAGTCCTACGCGAGGCTAAAGAGTTAAAGGATATCGAACCGGTAATTTTGAGCGTTAATATAGATAATGCCTTAGTAAAAAAAGAAATTCCAAATTCTAACTTTTACATAGCTAAAGGCGTAGTTAATAGTGGAATGATCTTGAGTGTAAATTATGCCTTGAAACAACCTTTCCTAAATGGTCTATTTTTAGATAGATTAGATTTTGAGTATACTTATAGGGCTGAAAAACTAGGATATTTACCATTAGTATATAAAGAGAGGATGATTTTACATAAACCAGGAGAAGGGTCAAAATATTATTCAAGTCTATGCGCGAAATTACTTATAGCTATAATGCTCATGCTACATGGAAATGAAAAAGACCGTGAAAGGTATAAGCAGTATGGGTATTACTCCAATTTCCTAAGGTATTATCTCATGTTACGTAATGACATATATTTGTGGTTAAGGAGGAGGATTTATCCTAATTTTTGGAAGATGATTATAGGAGATTTATTCCTTATGTGTGAAGTTCTTGGGTATAGAAAAAGCCTCAAATGGATCTTAAGAGCTATAAAACACGGTTTACTAGGAGATTTAGAAGAGGATAATAAGGAACTCTTTTTCTAACATTCAAGATTCCTCTTTTAACGCTTTTTCGAATTTATCTACTGTTGAACTCCATGTAAATCTCTTTGCAGTCTCCAATCCGTTTTCTATCAGCCTCTCTCTTAACTTATCATCTTGTAAGACTTTGATCAAATTCTCTGCTAAGGATTTAACGTCACCGGGCTGACTTACTAACGCGTTATATCCATGAACTGCGTAATCCCTAGAGCCCTTATTATCAGTCATAACTACCGGAGTCCCACAAGCCATAGCCTCTAAAGGGGGTAAACCAAAGCTCTCAACATATGACGTATGTAAGAAGGCGTCAGCAGATGAATAAAGTTTAGATAACGTTTCATCATCTAAATATGAGAATACAGTATGTGGAAAGTCTATCCCAATGGTTTTAGCGTATTTCTTTACCAAACCTTTCCCACCAACTATTATTGCGTGGACAGGTATCTTTTTACTAACTGTTTTCAAAACTTCTAATGCAATGTCGTCTCCTTTTTGCTTCTGACCCCTTAAGATTATCATAACTCTCTTCTTATTATCGTCTAGTATCTCTCTTCTCGGTCTGAAAACTTCTAAATTAACACCAGGGTGAGCTATGGTAACTCTAGCAGTAGGATTGTTATCAAGAATTAACTGCTTGGCATAAGAGGAAACTGTAACAAAGGAGAAAGGAAGTTTCAGCGAAAGTTTAAACATATTTAAGCCTATTTTACCCTCGTTATTCTCAACTAACTCTGGGAAGTCCTGCATTAAATAAAAGGGTCTTGGCTTTTGAGAAAACCAAACGGAGAACGCTGTTAAATAGTAAGTAGCTATAGTAATGTCAGAATCGAAATTCTGAATGAATTCAGCTAATTCTGTAATTATATCAGGTTTTACTCCAAGAAGGGAGCTGAATAATAAAAGCGAATCATTAATTTTGGTGCTAGCTTTCCTACGTTTTATAAGATTATATATTTTATAAAGATTATATAAGGTATAATTTAACTTATTTTTCATAGGTTCTTTGTATATGACCTCAACTTTTAGATTCTTAAACCAACTATGATCTCCATATAACGATAGGATTTTAACGTCATAACCTCTGTCTTTTAAACCATTAGCAACTTCAAATATGTATCTTACTCCTCCAGCTATACTGGTGAAAATTAGCACAAACGAGATTTTCATAAGTGTTAAACTTTAGATACCTATAAAAATTTAAATGTTTGAATTCTATTGTTATTGATGCTGATTAGTGTTATCATTATAGCGTATAATAGGAGAAACTTTCTTTTGAAAGCAGTGAAGAGTGTGGCTAATCAGACTTTAGATAAAAATTTGTACGAGGTTATCGTGGTAAAAAATTTTGAAGATATGACCATTGACGACATTATAAATAAACTAGGATATAAAAATATAGTGTATGATACACCCTTATACGGTGAACGATTAGCTATAGGGGTTGAAGAGTCATCTGGTGATATTCTGGCCTTTTTAGAAGACGATGACGAATTTAAGCCAGAAAAATTAGCTAGAGTGTATGAGGTTTTTACTTCACATAAAGACGTATCCTATTTTCACGATACACGAGACTACTTGTATGAAGTAGACGATCCAAGGATTAAAGACATTGTAAGGTTTTTAGAAAAGATAACTCCGCACGAGAATATAATAATTGACCCATTTGATAAACGCTCTAAACACTTTTTACTAAAATATTATGGAGCAATTGCTACAACGAGTCTAATGGCTACGAGACGGGAATGTATAGGTGATAAACTAGATTTGTTAAAAAGAATAGAAATATCTGTTGAATTTTTTATACCAGCCTTTTCTGCAGAATGTGGAAAGCTGTATCATACCGGAGAAAGGTTAACTAGATACAGGATTCATCAGAAGAATTCGTCTATAAGATTTACTAGCGAAGACGAGTTAAGGGTTTCTAATACCTATTTTAGGTATATTAAGGATCTAGAACTAATCATAAGTAATATATCTTGGAAAAATCAATTAAGAGATGTTCTTAAAATGTTATTATTAAACAATAAAATAGCCTTGTACAATAGTCCAAAGGAAATTAAAGAAAAATTAGGTTATAAGCAAAACGTATTTGGCGCTATTAAAGACCTTTCGGAATGGTTATTAATCACGCATGACTTACATGGCTATTTTAATTTACTTTTGCACACTGGTTATAATAGTATTCCTTCAAAGCGGGTAAAAATGTTTATTAGAAAGCTGGTGAAAGGGCATGATTAATTATATAGAAAAAGCTAAAATCGCAATTAAGTCTAGGAATTTATTGAAAAATTGGGGAAATAGCCATTATTAAATATGCTCTAAAAAATCCGGTAATTCTTCTTAAATGCAAGGATAATAGTACAATTAAAGTAAGAAGAGATATATTTAGGAATCTTTTGCTCTTATACTATGAAGAAAAGATAATTAATTGTTCGAGTAATTCTATCGCGTTTTACGTTAATGGAAATACTTATTGGATACCGATAGATGAAATACTGAATGCTAGTGGAAAATTTAATACCATTCTGAAAGCCCTTTCTTATAACTGGAATTATAGAGGTGGTTATTGGGAAAAGGGAAACATAAAATTTAAACATATACATGCTGAAATTATTGCAACATTTGAGGACGAAGAATACGGCTACGCGGACGTTAAGAATAAATCAGTAGTAGATATTGGGGCTTTCGTAGGAGAAACGGCAATTTATTTTGCATTAAAGGGAGCTAAAAAAGTATATGCAATAGAGCCTCACCCCGGGGCATATGAAGAATTAGTAGAAAATATTAGGATAAACGCTCTGGAGGAAAAGATTTTTCCATTAAACATCGCTGTAGGGGATAAGGAAGGATATACTGTTATTTCTAACGTGGAAACTAGTCAAGCACCAGTAACATTATTCAACGAGTCTGATGGAAATGGAATAAAGGTTAAAAAAGAAATATTAAATAATATTATTAAAAAATATAATATAGAAACTAATGTATTAAAAATGGACTGTGAAGGTTGTGAATATAATCTAATTTTAAATGACTATGAGGCAGTATCTAAATTTGAACAATTAGTGTTTGAATATCATGCATATAATACTGGTATACCAGTGCGTAGCCTAATAGAATTACTTAAGAGAGTATATAACTGTGAATTTGTAAATGAGCACATATACAAGAAAAATGATCCAAACTGGGATAAGAACAGAATAGGTATGCTGTAATGCGTAAAAAGAAAATAACTCAGTTTTTATTTCGTATTTCCCTTGCATTATTTGACAGAATACTACGATTAAGTCTTACCTAGCTCTTGTTTATATTTACAAAGGGAACCATAAACCTTTAATGACGACTCTTATGTTAATATTTGAGGAATGGCACAAGTTGAAGAAAATATTGTAGTGAGACGTAAAAATATTAAGAACTTTATCTCTGAAATTAAGAGTGTGTCCAACAATTTTATTCACCTTGTTGTATAATGTGAAGAAAGCTTAATCCACCTCATTATTGAAGCGTTGTGTGGGAAGTGTTTACAAGCCTTAAAGGCTTCTGCTTGTTCTAACAAGTTCGTCGAATTTCTAGTGCATCGAAAGCTGAGAGTGTATCATATCAAGATCCACGTCGTGAAGTATTTTACCAGTTAAGCTTAATCCCTCAAAGTCTAATCCTAGTCTAAGACCACAAATACCGTGATTAAATCAATCAAAACCCAATAAACTGATCTAATTCTCATAAACAGCATAGGGTAAGAGAAGAAGTGTACTACAATAATAATGCTAGGAACGTGAAGTAATGCCTCAATCCTCCTCAACAGGCTGATAAAGCTCTTGAGTGAGAGGGGAAATGTTTAAAGCAAGGGCGGTGAGACGTTCCAACTTACTTCTCATATTTCCCCTTATATTATCACCTCACCGTCCTACTAAAATTTTATACAAAAATAGTTGGACACGCTCAGATCAAGTATAATTCGCACAATCTGTGATATCGTCTCTTTAATCGCATGAAATTAGTGCACAGAATGAGAGCATGTGAAACATATTGGCAGAATGAATAGAAAGTAAAGTTAAGGGAACCATCGTTAAGGCTAAAATTAACCTAGGTAATCTTATAAAACCTTTGTCTAAACTGTCAACCACGGCTCGTCTTCTACGAAGAACTTATCATTGATTAAAGGCTCCCACCACCATCTGTTATTCAAATACCATTCATAAGTCCTCCTCAGACCCTCCTTAAATGGCGTTACTTCATATTTCATACTTGTTGTCATACAATACCTTCTATCGTGGCCAGGTCTATCTGAGACAAACTTTATCTTAACCTCTTTACCGCTCACTTCCTCCAATATCTTCAAGATCTCGAGCACATTATACCTCTGCCCTCCCGGTATGTTATATACTTCCCCTTTCCACTCAGCTCTACTCACCACGTCGAAAATTATCCTAGCAGTGTCCTCTACAAATATCCAGTCTCTTTCAGCTTTCCCATCACCGTACACTGGAACGTGCATCCCTAGTAAAGTCCTAATTATAGCCTTAGGTATTAACTTTTCAGGGAACTGCCTAGGACCGTAATTATTAGATGGTCTAACTATAACCGCACTTATCCCATAAGTCCTTACGTAAGCCTTTACGAACAAGTCAGCTGAAGCTTTAGATGCACTATAAGGAGAAGAGGGTTTTAAAGGTGAGTTCTCATCCCCGCACTCCTCACCGTAAACCTCGTCTGTAGAGATGTGGACGTATTTGAAATTGAATTTCCGTGAAGCCTCAAGTAAGTTTACCGTACCTAGGACATTAGTGGTTACGAAATCTTGTGGTTTATAAATTGACCTATCTACGTGGGTCTCGGCTGCGAAATTTATGACGATGTCTGGAGAATACTCCTTAATTATATCATGCATTTTTTCGCTCCTAACATCGGCTTGGACGAAATCGTAGTCTGTCCCAATGAGGTTTTCCTTCCTTCCAGCGTAGGTTAAGAGGTCTACTACGATGGGCTTTATACCCCTCTTGTTTAACTCCCTCACGAAAGCGGAGCCTATGAACCCAGCACCACCAACTACTATGATTTTCATAATATCACCGAGGAGTTCTCACCTATAATTAGCTTTTGCCACCTCCCACCTTTTTCAACAGTAGAGTTATTCCCTATTAAAGAGTCCATTAGTGTCACCCCCCTTATCTTAACGCCGTCAAGGATTACGCTGTATTCTATCTCACTGTCCGTTATTTCGCTCTGGTCACCAATAGAAGTGAAAGGACCTATATAGGAATTGATAATTTTAGTGTCCCTCCCTATGTAAGTTGGTCCTCTTACCACAGAGTTCTTTATTACAGCCCCCTTCTCAATTATCACTCTGCCGTCAACTGTAGAGTTCTCTACTACACCTTCAATCCTACTTTCAGCGTATCTGTCTAGTAGAAATGCGTTAGCCTCTAAGATGTCCTTTGGAGTCCCAGTGTCCTTCCACCAACCCTGAATTATTTCATAATTTACTTCCCTACCTCTGTCTATTAACCCTTGTATTGCGTCAGTAATCTCGAGTTCACCTCTCCAGCTAGGCTTTAACGACTCAATAACGTCAAAGATCTCCCTTGTGAAACCGTAAACACCTACTAGGGCTAGGTCGGAAATCTGTTCTTTAGGCTTTTCGATGAGCTTTACGACCCTCCCGTCTTTTATTACAGCCACGCCAAACCTATTGGGATTATTAACTTTGGCTAGTAGGATTGAAGCTGAGCCTTTGAAAGAGGAGAACTTGCTAAGGTCATAAGGGACTAAGTTGTCCCCTAAGTAGACTAAGAACTTGTCCGAAACCACGTCCTTCACTTTATAAACCGCGTCAGCTAGTCCTCTAGCCTTACCTTGATAAACGTAGGTTATCCTAACCCCGAACTTGCTACCGTCTCCGTAATACTCCACGACACGTGTTGGCGCGTTGTCTCCAAGTACAATAATCACGTCCCTTATCCCTGTATCCCTGATCTGTTCTAAGACCCACTGTGAAACCGGCTTTCCTGCGACTTTTATCAACTGCTTTGGGCCAGTGTGGGTTAACGGCCTGAGCCTTGTACCTTGCCCTCCATGTAGGATTACTGCCTCCATCTCACAACACCATACCTTCTAGGTCTAAACTGTAAAAATCAACGGATAAGATCTTCTTAGCATTTGAGGAGTCCAAAGAGGAGTCAAAGGGTCTCCTAGCTGTCCATCCTTTAACCTCATCTACTTCCTTCACTTCTCCTGACAAATTGAACTTTTCCTTAATCTTTAGAGCCAGCTCGTAACGCGATATTCTCTCTCCTGCAACATTTAGTAAACCAGTTTTCCTAAGGGCCAGTAACTCTTCTATTGCTGATGCTAGTTTCCTCGCTGAAATGGGCGAGTAATAACCTTTATACGCGAAGACTGTCTTCCCTTCCTTTAACGTTTTGTACACATATACTGGAAACCCCTTGTGTCTGAATACCCCAGAAGTCCTTATAACGAGGCTGTCGTCGTATGATAAGGCAAAGGTCTCTCCTAGTAACTTTGTCAGCCCATAGTAGTTTATTGGATTTGGTAAGTCCTCTTCTTTGTAATTCCCCTTCGTGCCGTCAAAAACGTAGTCCGTACTCACGTGAATAAAGTAAGCTTCCACTACCCTACTAGCTCTTACCATGTGTTTTACTGCTTCGGCATTTATTTTATAAGCCTTTTCTCTTTCTACCTCGCACTTGTCTACGTCAGTCATAGCTGCAGTGTTTATTATAACATCAGGCCTAGTCTTGATTATGAAATCCTCCAAACGGAAAAAATCGGTTATGTCCATTTTATGACTGTCAGGAATTTCGGATGAGTTATACACCTTGATCACTTGGTATTTTTTAGAAAGTAACTTATTTAATTCAATGCCTAACTGGCCAGAGGCTCCAATTAGTAGTACTCGCATTGTACTTATTATTCCAATAGAAATTATAAATCTTTTTCCACAAGTGGTCTAAGAAAACACTTCTGCCTTATCAAGTGGGGGGCACTGTTTGTCCTTATCGCTGACTATGATTTCTTTAATCGGCCATTCGATATATGAGTAGTTTATGCACCTCTCGTGTTGAGGCGAGTAGTCGTTATGGGTTACGAAGTAAACGACTAGTGAATCATCTAGAGCTTGAAAACCGTGGGCAAAGCCTGGGGGAATCCACAACATGTGGTGGTTAGACTCACTTAATTCTGCACTTATATGCTTTCCAAAAGTTGGGGAAGACTTTCTGACATCTACTGCAACATCTAATATTTTCCCTTTAGGTACGAATACTAGTTTTCCTTGTTCCTTTGGCGTTATCTGATAATGTAATCCCCTCACTACTCCTCTAACTGAGAAGGACATGTTAACTTGAACTGGCATAGGAATGTTGTGTTTGCTGAAGTCAGTAGCCTTAAACAGCTCAAGGAAGAAACCCCTTTTGTCAGGGAAGACCTTAGGTTTAATTAACAGAACTCCCATACCTAGGTCTTCAAAGTCAAAAGGCATGGTTTAAAATTGTATCTTCAGTATAATAAAATGTTTTAGTTCGGATAGCGAGAGCGATTAGCTTAATATATGCAGTAATGTATATGGAATCCTCCTTGTATAGACTTTATATTGAAAAGTCTGAAATTAACTAATTTTCTCTGCTTATAATCTGACTATTGGTCACTCTGACCTCCTCCCCGCCCTAAAGGACGAGGGTTCTCCGAGGTCTTAAGGGTTACACCCCTTTGTGGGTGCTACTCTGTTATGATCCACAATGAAGGATAATGGTTTTTTCAAGGCTTTGACGAGTATTCTAGTTGCCTTCTTTAGAATGTTTAACGCACCATTTAGGTCGCTGTGAAGTTTATGCCCCTTAGGGCAGATAACTACTCCTCTTGGGTTCCTCTTAACTTCCACGCCATGATAAGCACAATACTTGGACGTGTTATACTCAACAACCTCATACACCTTCATACCGTATTCTTGTGCTTTCAATTCTATGGATTCCATTAGCTTACGATAAGACCACATGTTCACTGTAAACTTATTACCCTTCTCTTGCACAATGTTAAATGGATAACCCAAGTAAATTATTGATACTCCTAGTTCGTGAAGCGTCTTAATAAGGTGAGAATCTAAGTTACGATATAGATGAGTGAGCCTCCTAGTTAGTTTCTTGAACAGTCTCCTCTTTTCTCTCAACAATTCTAGGTATGCTTCACCCTCACTAACGTTTCTGGTTCTGTCAGCTAACGATTGCACTTCTGAAATCCTTCTTTGGAAGTAGAAGTAGTCCTCCTTTGTTCTAACACCCTTGTATAAAAGCCAGGTGCCATCGTTAACTACTGCACTCGCTATTACGTTAATGCCTAAATCGATGGAAGCTACTTTATTTCCCTTCGGTTTGGAAATCTGGATGGCCTTTCTCTCACCCTTGACGACGTGTTTGCTCTTCTTTCCAGCTTCTTCAACGCCTACCTCAACTGGTATGTGAGCATACCAGGCATTTCTGGTCTCGTCAAAAATTATTTCTAGCCTACCTTGTTTACCGTACCATCTAAGCCTGCCGACAAAGTCTATTTCCATGTCGAAATCCTTTAGGATTAATTTATGATTTTCAGCATCTACCTCATATCGATCTTGTCTAACGATTAGTATTAGCCTTCTCTTCTTCGTCTCTCTATCCTTCCAGTATCTAGGCGGAGAAACGCGGTTTATATGCGGTAGTTTTCCTTCCTTCTTCAGTTTTAACAAGGAGAAGAATGACGACCACGCTTCGTTGTTCTTCTGAAGAACAGCTTGGGCATTAACGCCCAATTTGGCCTTGTACTTCTCGTAGTACTTACTCCACGTTCCCTTAATGTCCACTACCTCTTCGTGGAAGAATTGTTGCCTCCTTTCATAATCCACTTCGTTAAAAAGCTTTGCAGAAAGGTTTGCTAACCTCCTCAGCTTCCTCTCTTGAAAACCATTTGGAAGAAGACGGACTACATTGGTTCTTTGATTTGAGTATTTAACTTCGTAGACACCCTCCTCTGGCATTGCGGGAGTAGAAGTCGGCTACCGCTCCTCATCCTCATAAAGTTGACCAGAGGAGGGTGGCATAACTGATAGTCGTTGTTAAAGTTTAAATAGCTTTACCTCGCCCCTAGAAGGGGCGAGGTTTGTCCTTCATTTTATCAAAAGCTTTAATATTTTTTCTCAAAGAACTAAATTGGATGAATCCTATAAAGAACGCGTTGAAGAGCCTCAGCGTAACCATCACTAATGTCCTAATCGCCTTAATCTTCTTCATAGTCACTGCAAAAATTTCTAATCCAGCGTTCTTTGGGAAAGTTGCAATAATTCAACTTCTTGAAGTAGTTACTTCAGCGTTCTTTTACTTTATCCCGGGACAAATAATAACTAGGGAAATATCTTACCTTTACGCAAAGAAGGAGGTAAATAAAGGGGTTGTGGGAAAGTTCCTCTCATTCCCTTTCCTCGCTATACCAGTTTTTCTACTCTTCCTACTTTTCCCAAATTACGTTAAGTTAGCGATCCCTTATCTCTTTCTCTACCTTCTGAATAATGTCCTAGTTGCTATAATGATAGGGATGGACATGTTTACTGAGACAGCAATAACTGGGAACCTTTTTCTAATCATAAGATGGGGGATTTCAATTATCGCTGTCCTCTCTCACAACATTTACTTATTCGTAGAAATATGGATTTTGGGAGGAGTACTCTCAGTCCTCCTTAACTACTCTTTTCTGTCTAGAAAAGTGGGGCTAGTCTTACCTTCTCTAGACTTTGCATTTCTGTTTAAGCACTTCAAGGAAGGCTTGCCTCTCTACTTGTCTTCTTCAGCTAATTTCCTCTCATCGCAAGGGGACAGAGTTACAACAGCCTATTTGTTAGGCTCTTACTATCTAGGCTTATACCAATTTTCTGCATTAGTAGCTGGGGTTCCTGCAATGGTTTTAGGGGCTTTAGGAGGAGTCCTCTTACCTACTGCCTCATTCTATAAGGCTTTAGGTAGTGACGAAAAGAAGATGTCTTCAATTTCTTTTCGCGTCCTAGCCTTAATCTCCTTTCTGTCAGTAATTATTTCAATACCTATTGCTATCCTGGTCGTGGAAAGGTTTTTCCCAGACTACACTGAGGGTATAAGAGTTTTGATCCTACTACTTTTAGCTACAACCCTACCTTTTCCTATAAACTCTTTAACGAACTTCATAATAGCTGCTAAGAAGTCTTTAAGGCCCTTTTTATTCCTTTCATTGCTTAACGCTGGTGTAGTCTTACTGACTTCCTTCCTTCTAATTCCAAGAATTGGAATAATGGGGGGAGCAATTTCCCAAGTAATAGTCGCCGTTATCTCCTCTTCTTTTATCCTTGTGTACGCTTTAAGGACTTCAACGTTTATTTTGGGTAAAAGGGAGGGCATATTACTGACTGCAATGCCTTTAATAGCTCTTTATGAAGTTTTCGTAGATCCTCCCTACCTCGACCTCCTTTTGCTTCTCTCGGTTATTGTTCTTTTTAAGTTATTTAAGATAATTTCTACTGAAGAGGTGAGGTTAATAGAGTCTTTTTTACCTTCTAAGCTAAAATTCATAGCCTCGCTATTAAAGGTAATTAATTGAGTGAGGGGAGAGAAAGTTAATAAGTAACTGATAGTTTTCATCACATTAGATGACATAAGTTTATTCAAAATATCGCCCTTTAGTTGAAGAGTAAATTTTATTTAATTTAAAATTATAATATTTTTCCCATCACTGCAGTCTCTTCCTCCAAATTATTGAGATAGCAACCAAAACTACAGAAACACCTAAAAGCACATACTGAAGGATTGGGTATTCAACGTGTATATTGGCGTCTCTTTGAGCAGAAATTGTTATAACACAAAAGACGTGGGCTGAAGGGAAACTTATGTTAACGATCATGAAAGGAGAAGATACAGTAAGTGAAAATGAACCTTCGCCCAGGCTATTTGTATACCCCTTAGTGTATTCCTTGCCGTTAACGTAAACTACGTAAGGTTGATGAGGAGAAGGAATTGTTACATAAAAACCGCATACAGTTACCGTAGAGGGGTCAATTCTAACTCCCACGTAAGTGAAATTCCAAGGGATAGGAGTTTGGTAGTCAACAATGTATTTTTCGCCGTTAAGGATTACATATTTAACACAAATCGAACCGTTAACGTCTTCCAAGATTGCAGTGTAACTGAAAGGCTTAGTAACGTTAATCCAACCGTCCCTTTGAGGAGCTATGCTAGGGAAAGAACAAGAAAGAGCAAACCAACCCTTAGAAGGAGTGTGAACCAAAAGTCTACCAGTGAAGGGAATTAAGACTGCGGTAAAGTCTTCCTGCGACAAATCTGATACGTGAGGATTAAAATTCCCTCCATAAACTACTATGCCAGGATCCCACCATAGAAATGTATTATCTTTACCTATAAACGTAATTACCACAACTTGTGAGGAGCTGTTTATTTTAAATACTGCGAATGATCCTGCTATTCCCGCCCCCTCAAGTATTAGTGGTTCTTCGCTTACCTCTCTTACCCCTGCACTTATGAAAGGGAAGGCAGTGCTATTTATCTCCTGCTGAGTTAACGAGAAGTTTATGGGAATTTTACTACCTAAGATTACCTCCTTTGGATATTGCACAAAAACTGAGGCAGTGAACGGACTTACTGATGAAAGTAAGGTAATTGTCAGCGTTAATAGTAATAATAGTAATCTCATAGATAAGTCTAAGTAATTACATTAATTTAAAGTTTCTCGATTTCATGGAGTGTGTTCAACAATTTAAATTATTTGAAACTTATTCATAGATCAACATAAGATCCGATGTTATCAACGCTATTAAGGAAGTTTATAAATTTCGTAGTCACACATTGCAATGTAGAAGAGAGTTCTACAATGAACTCTATGGGCAATGTGAGGGGGAGTATAAGTTCAATGAAGGCTTATCATGTCGTGGTTGGCTCCCTAACCTAGGCGTGGGGCAGGGAGAATGGGGACTAGAAGTTAAATTATGAAACCTAAATGATAATCCGACCCCTATGTACGGTGAAATATTGGTGGTGAGCTAAAATGGAGATCAAGTTTTAGGAATCGTAGGTTCCATTCTATTATTAGTAGCTTTTGTTATTCCTTTTTATATGGGCTATTATTTTATGGGAGGATACTACGGTGGCATGATGGGAGGTTATCTGCATAGGGTAATCTTTTTCGCCTTTCCTGCATTAATACTAGGCTCATTAATTTCAGATAGGCAAATAGGCGGTATATTATTAATTATAGCAGCTGTCCTTTCTATTCCAGTATTTTTCGGATTCTTTGGAATTTCTTTCATACTATTGCGGGCATCTTAGCACTAACTCAAATTGTAGTAGTATTATTTTTCTTCTTCTTTTTCCTCTTTTTATCCTTTTGTTCTTTGTTAGAAAATTTTATAAAAAATAGCAAGAGTTCATCATATGAAAGTTGTAATAAAAGAAGGTAAAGGAGGAATATATAAAATAATAGTTAATGACCCGTTTCCTCCAGTAGAATTTCCTTTTGAAGGAAAGGAGTCAGAAAAAGACCTTTCGTTCTTTTCATTAAATATTACAGAAAGCGAGGGCAATATAGTAATAGAGAAGGATTTAGATATTAAAGAGCACGTACTAGGTTTAGGAGAGAAAGCTTACGAGCTGGACAGGAGGAGAGGCAGGTTTATAATGTATAATGTTGATGCAGGAGCCTATGATAAGTTTAGCGAACCCCTTTACTTAAATGTTCCCTTTATAATAACGGTAAAGCATGGTGTAGCTAAGGGGTACTTCATCAATTCTGCCTCAAAGGTTATATTTGACATAGGCTTCGAAGATTACGGTAAGATAAAGATAAAAATTCCAGAACCTTCTGTAGAAATTTACTACTTTGAAGGTCCTACGGTCGAAAAAGTCTTAGAGCAATACGCAGAACTTACTGGTAAGCCTTTTCTTCCGCCTATCTGGGCTTTTGGTTACATGATTTCTAGGTATTCTTATTTTCCTCAGGATAAGATAGTCAAATTATTAGATGAATTAAAAGAAGAAGGTTTTAGGGTTAGTGGTGTATTTTTGGATATTGATTATATGGATTCTTTTAAATTATTTACTTGGGATAGGAATAGGTTTCCTGATCCTAGGAGGTTTATTGATGAGGTTCATTCTCGTGGTGTTAAGGTTATTACTATTGTTGATCATAGTGTTAGGGTTGATCAGAATTATAACGTCTTCATCTCTGGTTTGGGGAAGTATTGTGAAATGAGTAGTGGTGAGTTGTTTGTTGGTAAGCTGTGGCCTGGTAATTCTGTTTACCCAGACTTCTTTAGGGAGGAAACTAGGGATTGGTGGAGTGGGCTTATTTCAAGTTGGCTTTCTCAAGGAATTGACGGCATTTGGCTTGACATGAACGAACCCACAGACTTTACTAAAGTTCAAGAAATACTTGATATTTTTAAAGATACTCCGATACAAATTAAAGATAATAGATTTTACACTACATTTCCTGATAACGTTGTTCACTACTTGAGGGGTAAAAAGGTTCCCCATAGTCAAGTGAGGAATGCTTATCCTTATTATGAGGCAATGGCAACATTTGAAGGCTTTAAGAAGGCAGGGAGGGACGAAATTTTCATATTATCTAGATCTGGTTACGCAGGAATACAAAAATATGCCTTCGTTTGGACAGGAGATAATACTTCGTCGTGGGATCAATTAAGGTTACAACTTCAGACCGTGCTTGGCTTGTCAATTTCTGGCATTCCGTATGTTGGGATAGATATTGGAGGATTTCAAGGAAGGTTAAGTAAGGTTGAAAACTCTCCCGAAATATTACTTTACATGTTCAGACTAGCCATGTTCTTTCCGTTTTTCAGGACTCATAAAGCTAAAGACGGTATAGATGTTGAGCCAATATATTTGCCTTATTATTATAAGGAAAAAGTAAGGGATGTCATAAATACTAGGTATAAATTCCTTCCTTACATTTATTGTTTGGCTAAGGAGGCACACGAGACCGGGCATCCAATCATTAGACCTTTATTTTACGAATTCCCAGAAGATGAGGATACTTATAGGATAGACGATGAGTACATGTTAGGTAAATACGTACTGTATGCTCCACAGCTTGGAGAAAGCAGAGTAGTTTATTTACCCGGAAAATGGTTCGAATTCTCAACGGGAGAAGAGAGGGGTGGTTGGGTTAAAACTAACGCAGATCTACCTATCTATATAAGGGAAAACTCTGTTGTAAACTTAGATGGAAATGACTTAATAGCTTTAGGAAATAGTAAGTTAAAATGCGAAATTGAAATAGAGAAAAAAGGAAATATCATTACGTTTTCAAAACCATACTTCGTCAATATGCTTGTCACAGACAAGGTAGAAAAAGTTATAATTAATGGCAATGAGGTTAAAGCTGAGGACTTCGGAGCTTTAAGTAAGGTTAAGATAAATAAAGAGGTGAGAAAAGTAGAGTTAGTTTATTAAAATGCTTTTTTCACAATTTTATTATATTTGAAGCGTAGTGAAATATATGAATCCAAGCTTCTTGAAGCAAGGTAACTACGTTAGCCTTATTGCGTCAATTATTATATTACTTGGACTAATTTATCTTGAAATTGAAGGGATAAGCTACGCTCTTTCGTTAACTTTCGTATTTATTATGTGGATCGTTTGGTTTTTGGCTTTGCCTTCTTTTGCATATTATCATTTAGCAAGGTTAGAGAAACCTAAGATAATGGACTATTTTGCTATTCTAGCTATTATGATAACTCTTGTAGGACTTATTATAGTAACTTTTCTTAGAGAGTTTCTTGGAATTGAAATAATTGTTGCAGGATATACTTTTGAGCCTATAGCTGGAATTTCCATATACTTAACAGCAAATAAGATAAACAAGATATTCTCATCATTATTCTTCTGGGGTGCTGTAATTTTTACTGCAGGACTTCCTTTGTATCTAGTTAATTTCGGTTATATGTCGATAATTGGAGACGTAATAAAAACTCTGGGAATAATAGGTTTACTATCCTTAAGTAGAAAGTTAAAGGCTTAGATAAATTATCATGGCTGTTAGAATATTCCATGACGAAAGATTAGATACTCGTAGGCTTTAGCTACTTTTTCTGCAACATAATTGAACGGTTACTTTAGGATTACGGAAACATGCTTTGAAATATACACTTTACTTTTTGTCATTTTCTCATCTTTTCTATAAAAACATCACTGACGGGAAGTAAATCAACAGAAGTTAATATCATTGATTTATTTTTTTATTATCATAACATATATAAGTTACTCGATTTATATATATTATTGAGGTGGGTAAAGTGGAAGGCCTTGAAAGACAATTGAGGCTGGTCAGAATAAGCGGTGGCGTGCTTTACCTGGTTAATATATTCTTTTCCAGCTCACTTTATACAGCCTTAGAGAGTCTAGGTTTAGCTAAAGGTAGCTTTATTTACTCGTTATTATTTGCTGTTCCCCTGTTCTCGGCAATATTAAATGGAATAATACTTGGACTTATAGCAGCACAATTGAAAGACGCAGTCATATACGGGATCGTAAAGTCAGCCATGGCAATCATAGTCTATTTACTATACTTGCACTTCTTTGTTCTACCTTCGTATATTGTCTTTATGATAATTATCATAATGGGTCTGAGTGTAATACAGCTTGGAATCCTTTACTTGTACAGGAGGATTCAAAAACAAATATTTGGTTGATAGTAATGCTAATCAAAATTCCTTACAAGACAGAAAAGATTTTCCCATCTGATGTGAAGGGTAAGTATGCATATATGAAAGATACTGTAATAATAATAAGAAACCAGAGTAAAGTATTATACATAGACTGTGCTCATTGCAATTTAGCTAACTACAAACCGCCAAGCTTTCTTTCTAATTATATCTTTGAATATGAGATAATGGAAGGTGGGGAGTACTGTGAGTGCATAGCTAAAACGTTGCAAGAACAACTCAAACCGCTATTTAGAAACCCAAAGCTCTGTAAAGATGAGGACGTGACTGTGGTGATAGAGAGGTGATCGTGTTTAAAGATGTACAGTGGATTGACAATGATAAATTCAGGTTGTTAATTAACGGAATATTGGTCACATATAAAGTCGAGATACAGTTTGGTACTATAACAAAAGTGATTCTAAGGGGTTTGAACTATAATTCAGTTTGCAATCTCGAGATCGATATGAGAAATAACAAGTTATTTTCCTTGGAGTGTATAGGTTTTGAGAAAGATCAAGTGAAGAAAGCAATATTGTCCAAGTTAGCCGTTCAAATACCAAAGTTATAAGACTTTAAATTCATTTGATGGAAGTACAAATGAGGGCTGATGCTCTAACCGACAGACTCTTTTATTTATAGACTAGATGAGGCCGTGCTTTTGTTAGTTATGAAAGTACACGAAATGTTTGGGGACGGAATAATGATAGACGTAAATATAGATTTGTGGAAGCAATGAAAAGAACAATGTGAGAGAATGATAACGTTCAATGCTAAGTGGTTAAAATATACAAAGTAGTGAAGATTTGAGGAAAATATGTTGAAAAGAATTATACAATGCACGGCTAGTTAAGTAACAATTTTATTAATATATAGAAAACATTTTGATTTTCCCTCAATATTCTCAAGTTAAAATCTTAAAAGGACTTAATATGCCTCTGAACATAATAAAATCCTAATTTGGTGTGTATTTCATTTGGACCGCTGCTTTGTCTGTTTAAGAATAAAATGAGTGTATCTAACAATTTTATTCACCTAGCTGACTTCCTCCTAGAAGGGTTACCTCACAAGGGGCTCATCGATTCGAATCCAGAGAGGGGACTTTCATGCTGGTTTCCTCTCACTCGAGCTGGGGGATGGCGTCATTAACGTCTTGGGCTATCCATCCCCTTCCCTTAACCCTCATTTTTTGAATAAAGCGTTGCAACATTCTTCTTTTTGTCTAGGAAACTTTTAATACTTAATTTTAATATATATATGATTACGATGAGGCGTAATTCTCTTACGACAGGGCGTAATGAGCTTAAATTTATAAAATTCTTTGGTCCCGCCTGGTTAGTTATGATGGCCGATATGGACGCAAGCAGCATAATAGGTGCAGCCCAGACTGGAGCGTTGTTTAAGTACGGATTTATTTGGATAATGCTACTTTTGGCGATTCCTTTATATATTGTTCAGGAAGTCTCTGGAAGAATAGGCATAGCCACGGGAAAAGGGCTTGGAGAAGTAATTAGGGAGAATTACAGTAAAAAACTTGCTATTCTCATGGCATTGCCAATGGCTTTGACTGACGCAGTAACTTATGCAATAGAATACCTTGGAATAGGTATAGGCTTAGAAGTAATCGGAATTCCCTTAATTCTTTCAATTCCCTTAATTTATGTAGTTCACATAGTGATTGTAACAAAGAGAAAATATATTCAAGCCGAAAGGTTTCTACTACTGATTTCCGCTTTTCTCATCATAAGTTTGTTCGCAACGCTCTTCCTCAGAGGTATTAAGCCTTATTCTCCTTTCTACTTCTCTCCATCACCTCAATTCCTATTCTTAATGGCAGCTACAGTAGGAGCAGTGGTTATGCCATTCATGTTGTTTTTCCAAGCATCTGCAACTGCGATAAAGTTGAAGGAAATAGGATATTGTAAATGTAAGGATACTGCAATAAGGCACATGAGAAAAGAGACTTTACTAGGTGCAGTTTTTACTGAAATATTAATGGTAGTTGTCGAGATGGCATTCGCAGGGATAAACGTGGATCCTTCTACCTTTGCTTCGCCCCAAGAACTTTCGTCAGTATTAACTCCATTAGCTGGTAGTTTGTCTCCAGTGATTTTTGGATTTGGCTTGATTTCCTCAGGGTTTTTGGCCTTAGTAGTTATTTCTCTGGGAAGTGCTTGGGGCGTTGCAGAAGCCTTGAACGTAAAGAACGTAAATATTATTTATATAGCTGAAAGCGTTCCGGCAGTTATATTAACGTTATTAGTTCCTTCAGCAAATTTAGTTTGTATTGTTTTAGATCTATTAGTATTCTTTGTTTACGCGTTAATCGGTCCAATTATTATATTAGGAATAATAAGTAGGAATAAGAAGATAATGGGCGAATATGCGTCTAGAGGTATTTCTTACTTTGCTTATTGGATTTCTTCAATAATTCTCATAATAATTGCTATAATTTCTTCTTTATCTTCGATCTGATTTTTCTCAGTTAATAGCGAGTATAAAATGTATAAGTATTAGTATAAAACATAAACTTTTTAAACGATATATTTTTCTCATTACATATGACTGATAAAAATTCCTCTCAGCAAAATAAAAACATCGCAGCCCAATTAACTGCAAGAATAGATAGACTTCCCGTAATGGTTTTACCTCTATCAGTAGTTCTATCTTTAGCTTTTGGTTATTTCATAGCATTATATGACGTAATAGATGTAGGAATAGCCTTTTCTGCAACATCTTTAAAGTATACTGGATTAACTAGTAGTGAGGCTTCAATAGTAGTATCCTTAGGATTATTTGGTTACATACCTGGGGCATTATTGCTAGGCTATCTAGGTGATAGAATAGGAAGAAAACCAATGCTAATGACTACTGCACTACTGACAGCAATTGGTAGCTTAGGTAATGCACTTTCTAGTAATTTTATAGAATTCTCTGTATTTAGATTTATAACCGGAATGGGAATTGGAGGAGACCTAATACTAGTCCCCACATACCTTGTCGAAATGGTTCCTGCAAAGAATAGGGCAAAATACTTTAACCTAGTATATATTGCAGGTTGGGCAGGCTTAGGATTAGGTCCTTTCATGGCATCTTATATTGATGTCGCAAATCCAGCAATAGGTTGGAAAGTAATATTCCTAGTAGGAGCAACATTAGCCTTCATAGTTTTCGCAATTAGAGGTCACGCAAGCGAGACTGTTAGAATGCTAGCATTAAAAGGTAAGATAGATGAGGCGGAGAAAGTTGTAAAGGATATGGAAGAAAAGGCAATGAAGAAGGCAGGCGTTACTACTTTACCAGAGCCTACTGTTTTCAATTTTGAAACTAAGAAAGTTGATCCCTTCTACGTATTTAAGAATCCTAAGTATAGAGTTAGAGTAATAGCTGTAATGCTTTCAATATTCTTCTTCTATTTCGGTGAATATCCTTACTTAACGGAATTCTTGTTATGGACTTCCACTGTACATTCACTTAGGTTGCTTTCCAACCAAATAACGTTATACTACGGAGACGCAGGAATTGCAACGTTTATAGGAGCTATATTGCTTAGGGCAGTTATAGATAAGGTAAGGAGGCCAATACTCACTACAATTTCATATTTCGTGGGTATGGTTTTAGGCATAGCCATAGCAGTAATAGGTGCTACTTCAGCTAATTTAACAATGATGTTAACAGGCTTCGTTTTAGCTAATTTAATAGGCGTAGGGTGGAGTAATCAGCTAAATTACTTGAACGGTACTGAAAACGTTCCAACTTACGCCAGAGCAACATCCTTCGCATTCTCCGACGGAGTCGCTCACTTAGGTGCAGCAATATCTACAGCAATTATACTTTCAATAATTCCTGTTTTAGGTGCAGTAACTACTTGGATAGGATTCCAAATTCCAATGGTTATAATGGGTATAATATTGATCTTCGTACTGCCTAATACTATAGGGAAGAGTTTAGAGGAAATTAATGAAGCATCTGCAGGAGTGTAATTTATTCATTTTCCTTTTTAATAAGAAGATTAAGAGATTTTTTAGAAAAATTTAAATCTTCAGAATGAGAAGTGGTTATAGAGTCAAATGTTCAAGAGAATATTAGTAGGATTTGATGGTTCTAAGGAATCTTTAAAGGCGTTAATTTTAGCAATTAATCTTGCAAAGTTTCACGGTGCTTCAATTAAGGCTCTGGAAGTTATAGAGCATATGCCAGTAATTTTGGAGGCTTATATAAAGGAGGACATGTTGAGAGATAGAGAAAGGATAATTAAACACACTGAGATAATAAAGAGAATTTCAATAGAGAACGGAATTAACATAGACTACGAAGTTGTTAGAGGGGATCCTGCAGTCGTTTTATCTAAATATGCTGAGAGCGAAGACTTTGATTTGATTATTCTAGGTAAGAGAAAATTGAAGGGATTAAAGAAATTGTTCATGGAAAGTGTATCTTCTAAGGTTTTGGATATTTCTAAGAAGCCCGTTTTAGTGGTAAAAGAATAGTTATAAACTTTTAGGTCAATCTTACAAACGCAAGATTAAATGAAAATGTCTAGGGAAAGAAAAATCTCTTTACCTTTTCCTTAATATAATAAGTGAGACTAACGCAATTACTATTACTAAGCCTATTATTCCTAAGTAAATGGTAAGGTTACTTGTCGGGGGAGCCATTGACGTAGTTCTGACTTCCTCCCCGCCCTAAAGGGCGAGGGTTCCCCTCATCGATTTGGGTTTACATCTGAGGGGCAGTCGAGAGGGTCAGAGACCCCCTCCCATTTAAATTCGTGACAGCAATAACGTCGCGATCGTTCTCATAACCACACGAGGGACAGTGAAAGTACCTATAAGCCATCTCAGTCATTTTGTGACCACACTTTGGACAGGAAACGGAAGAGTAACTAGGATTAACATACTCCACAATCATTCCGTGTTTTCTGGCTTGCCACTCTATCCAGTACTGAATACGACGATATTGCATTAGGTAGAGTTTATCGTGAAACTCACTTGGTATTTATCAACGTCCTTGATTAGGTTCTTCAAGTCCTCAAGCTTTATAACATTGGCACCCAATTTCTCAGCAATCTCAATGGTCCATCTGCCAACCTTCCTAGCGTAGTCCTCCATAATTCGTTTAGCCTTCTGATGGAAGGAGTGTATTCTGTGTAGAATTCTCTTGTTCTCCTTCCACCTTCTAGGATACTTCTTTTGCAAATTCTCAGCTAATGACTTGAAGTGATAAGCATCGTGAAGGCGAGTGGGTATCCTAACGTAGTGAGTGTCATCTTTTCCTACTACAACGTCGTTCATGTTTACGTCTACGGCAACACTATCTTTGGGTTCTATCTTAACTTTTGGTTTCTCAAAAACCACCTTGAGGAAAGCTTTGCCATCCTTGATTGTGAGCCTAGCTTCTTTCATCTCCCAGGTTAAGTACTCCTTTAGATTTCTAGGATAGCCTAGTATTGGTAGTTTGCCAACACTTACTATCTTAACTACCATTCTATCTAAGTCAACATTATAACTTGCCTTTGATGTTAACCACACTGTCAGCTTATAAACTCGTGGAAACCTACCTTTTTCGGATTGTTGTACCAACCCTTGTATGTTGCTAGGGCATCACGATAGCAGTCCTCAGCAACCTTTGATGGTAGATTGTATTCTTTCCTCAGCTTTTCATACAATCCCTCGTGCACTTTGAAAAGTGTGCTCTTCTCGTTTGGATCTTTCACGTTTTCTTTCATCCAAAATATGGAGAAACGGAGTGCCTTAACGTATCTATCAACTAAGGCTAGGAGGGTGTTAGACAAGCCAATATTCATCGCAACTGTTGCTCTTATTGGGTTTTTCTCCCTCCTAGCCATTGAATATTGGTAGGAAAAGAAGTTTAAAAAAGCTTTCTATAAGGGGCTATTCATCCCCTCCTGCGAGGCTTTCCGCCCCCTTAACCCCCAGTTTTGTAAAACACTTTTCCGTTGTAGGTAGTATATATTCTGAGCGTAACATTAGATAAATATTTCGTTATAGTGGTTAGGAAAGTTGGGTTATATATTGTTAAAGAAAAGTTGAAGAAGAATTCGAGGAGATTTCCTTTATATTCGATAAATCCGTATGGGTCTGCAATATTTCCTTTGAAAGACGCCTTTTTTATAAACACTAGAAAGGAATGAGAAGGTATAATACTCAAGACCAATAATAGCAAAAAACCTCCTAATATAATTAATTTTGGAATTGACATATCATTTTATGCTTAAAATGCTATAATAAATTTTTCATCTTTTGGGATAGATTGCTCTAGTAGTTCTTAACCATTCTCTAAAGCATTTTAGTGAACAAAAGCCATAAATTCTCCTAGTATGTGAAGACCAGAAAACGAATTCGTAAGGACCGTAAACTCCACAATTAGTACATTCACCTACATCTGTAAAAGTTATAACGTTCTTTGCTCTCAGGTCATCCATATTTGCTTTCTTTGATTTTGACTAATTAAAATTTTAGGCACAACGTTTTAAATTACCGAAGCATAGTAAGTCTCATGAAAAACGTAATAGAACCTTGGGGAGTTAACGTACCTTTCCTCATTTTGGCGTTTATCTATTTTACTATAGGTGGAGTGTCACTAAGTTTAGATCCATCAGTTCACGGATATTTTATGCTTTTAGGCGCATATTCCCTTTATGCTGGAATGATACTTAGGTTATTTTTTCCTGCTAAAAAGTACTTGATTTTACACATTTTAACTCTTGTCCTGCTTTCTATTCCTCTTTACCCTTTTGTCTCGGTGTCCTTCTTCTTCCTGACAATAGTGGAAATTTGGGGTTTAAAGGACGTAAAATATTATGGTAGTAAGTTTCCTATAAATATTCTAGTTCTTTCTTCTCCTCCTCTTTCCTTTATTTCTTGGTTACTTTTCCCAATTTTAGGATATAAACTCCTCCTCATCTCTTTACTCCTTTATTTACTGGGGGTTAATGAGGGCATATTTTCCGCAACGTTAGGCTTAAAGCCAAAGTTTGGAATAAGGCAAATCCCAATGCTTCTGATTATCCCTCTCCTCTATCTAAGCTATAGTTTATTTCCAGTCGTGATTATAGCCTACTTCGTGTGGCTATTTTATGGGGCAAAGAAGGTTAGAAAGAACTTATCGGCACTATCTGTAGTTTCGTCTTCCGTGTCTACCTCAATAGGTAGTTACTTTTTGGGAGACGTGGTTCACGCTTTCGCTTTAGGTACGATGGCTCCTTTCTTTTATAGTTGTATAACGTATTCTACGTCCAGATACAACTACGATGAAATATACGTCATTTCAATTTTACTCTCATTGTCGTATTTCCTTAGGTTCGTATATTTTCATATATCGGGTATATTCTTCGTAGCTCCTTCTCTCCTCTTCCTCTATTTAATTAAGGATAACTTAACGTTGACTACATTAAAGTACGGTATGTCCAAAAAATACTTAATTAAAAAGTTAAATTAAATATTATGATTTCTTTAGACTTGCTAAAGCTGGGAGAAGTAATTCATGGTTCAGAGAAGGAGAAGGAAATTCTCTCTATTTTGGAAAAGAGAATGCAAGGAAATAGTAAGAAAATTGAAGTGAAAACAAAAGAGTGGGTAATTAGTAATTTTAGCGTTAAGCTTAACGGAAAAGAAGTTGCATCAAGCTTAGCCCCATACACTAAGGGTTACGTAAAGGGAAAGGTAGGAAGAGAAATTCTTGCATTTCCTTTTCCAGATCACCCGTTTAAAGTGAAGGATTTTTACTCTTACGCCCTTTCTCAAGGTGCCGAGGGAATAATATTTTACGAAGAGGGAAAGACGCGAAGGATAATAATGCCAGACGTTAAAATTCCAGTTATTTTTCTTCCTTTTAAACCAGAAGGCTATGTAGAGATTGAGGCGGAATCCTTTCTTAGGGACTCGATTTCTTACAATCTAGAGTTTACTGTAAAAGAAGGAAACGATTACATCTTACTTGGTGCTCACGTGGATCACTGGCTTTCCGGCTTTCACGATAACTTATTTTCTATAGATGTTGTGCTTAATTCTTTGGCAGAAGTTAAGAATCATGGCTTAAAAGTAGTTTTCTTTTCTTCAGAGGAAGGACCTAAGTGTTGTACTGGTTCTTTGCAATATCCTAAAGACGACGTTTTCGCTGCAATAATTTTTGACGCTCTTTATCCTAGTAGGGTAGTTTATTCGTCGACACCGGATTTGTGGGATTTTGCAGGTCTATTTCCATTAAAGAGAATAGAAATGCCTACGCCGTTTTCAGATCATTTCTCTTTTGTTCAAAAAGGCATTCCTTCTTTGGTTTTATATAACGATGATTTAATTCCTTATTATCATTCCGATAAGGATTTGCCTAATCCTGAAGATAAGAAATTCTTAACTAAGATTACTGAGTCTGTGAAGTTGTTATTGCATGAACTAGATAAATTATCTATGAAAGATTTGAACGAGAGAATGAGTAAATTTGGCGAGAGGAAATTTATTGTAGACTACGTTAATTTGACCACTTCCTTTGCAAGCTAGATCCTATTCTTTCTTATTTTCTCGTCTTCTTAAAAAAAGATTATATCTCCATGGAAAGGAACTAAGTATTTAAACTTCATTGAAAGGAGATTGTTAAACGAATTAACAGCTTTTTCGTAATTCCAACAGAAGAACTTGAAAGGCGGTAAAATTTTTCCTTTAATATTTCTCACCGCATCGCCTACTATTAATAAGTTTCCGTCGTATAATGCTATATGCCCCGGCGTATGACCTGGAACATTAATTACCTTAAAACTACCTATTTTTTCTCCTCCTTTCAATTTCACATCAACGCTGACTGGTGAGAATTTCATAGAATTTATTCTCTTCATGGTTCTTTCAAAGTCTTCTTCACTTACTTTTAGTTCGTCCTTTACGTCATCGTACTTTAAGTTGAATTTTTGCTCGTTCTTAGATAAGTAGGGTATTTCATTTTCGTGAGCATAAACCTTTGCCTTAGAAATTTTCTTAATCTCTTCAGCATTACCAGAGTGGTCTATGTGATAATGAGTAATGACAACGTCTGAAATGTCCTCTAGCGAGTAACCAAATGACTTTAAGCCTTTCTCTATGATATCCAGGTAGCCAGGCAATCCGGTGTCTATCATCATTAGCCCGCCGGATGGCCCTTTTTCCACTATTGTAACGTTATGATTGAGTACTGTTCCAAAAAATTCCGGTTCAAATAATTCAATGATCCTTATTCCCTTCGTTAGAAGCATCTTTACTAAACCTCGGTATTAATTCTATTGGTGGTTTAATTTTGGGTAAGCTAATTTCTGAGAGAGGCTTACCTTGAACTGTTATCACTTTTTCAGCAATAATGTCACAGTACCTGCATTCCTCGCAACTCCTAGTTTCACATGAGTTATACTTAAAGTAAGACAACCAGTTTGGAGGGAACTTTGTGTTATCAACGTAGACCTGTGTCAAGACATCGTAATCTTTGGGTCCATTAATTTTCTTCATAACTGCAGGGACTGCTCTTCCTTGAGGATAACTAACAATGTCCAACAAGTTTCCTTCATATCTTCCTTGCGAGTATGCTTTTACAGCCCTTATTATCCAATCTGTTTTCTTATTCCTGCTGGCTATTTTAAACCTGTCAATACCCAATTCTTCATAATGCCTTAAATCCTCTGGCCTAATCCACCTCATTCTTATAATATTAGCCAAATCGTTCCTTACGTCTGTTGCACAGAATAAAATGGGATACTCAAACCACACATTAACTTCAGAGTCAGATTGAGAAGTTACGGAAGAAATAATATCGTGAGTTCTCCTATATGGACATCCCCAAAGGCATGAGTTATTCAATATAAGCTCTATGTCAACCTTATTCCTATACTTTGACAATGAAGAGAGGAGAGAAAAATTCCTATTATCGTCCTCATGGAGAATTATTGTATCAGCACCCATGTTAACGTATTCCTCGAATTCCCTTATGTTATAAACTCTGGAGAAGGAAGAAATGGAAATTTCCACGTCGGGATATTCATTTTTTATAAAATGAACTAAGAAAGGCATTGCTACTATAAAACCGTCAACGCCAAGATTTACCAGGCTATCTATTTCCTTCTTTAGGCTTTCTAAGAATTTTTGTGAGTATTCTTTCCCGTTTAATGTAGCAGTATTCATTGTGTAGAGGAATTTAATTCCTGCATCATGTGCTATTTGAATGTGCTCCTTCAGCCTTTCTTCGTCAACTTGAGGTAAAACGAAGGAAGCCCTACCATGTCCAGTTAACGTTTTAGTTTTACTACCAAAAATGTACCTAACTGGGTACTTTTTAAGCTCGTCTATTAATTTATCGTCAAAGTTTGTCCCTACTACGAGTCTCATAAATCAAGTTCATAATTATCATATTTAAAATTTTTTTACTATTAACGGAATTTATCATCAATCTCGATAGAACATTATAAGAGAAATATATAAAATATAACAGAGCTCCGCTTTCTCATAATAAGTTAAAAGGAAAGTCGCTATTGTATAGAAAATGTTAACAGATAAGAATAAAGTAACCCTGTTTAGGTCAATCTATAGCGTATTTCTCGGTTTTATGAGTTTTGGGTATATTGCAATTATGAGTAAGTCTGGGGTTCCTTATACTCAAATTAGCTTACTTGTAACGTTAAATTTCCTCTTTCAGATAGTTTCTTATCTAATCTTCTCTATTGTGAGAATAAGAAAAGGTTTAATAATTTCTTCATTTTTAAATCTTACAGTTATATTAATTTTACTCTCGGAGAGGAACTTCTTGTCTTTCTTCATAATTTCGTTAATTCTCGGATTAGCCGAAGCATTATTCTCCTCAATAGTTATTATTCAAAAAGACTTCAAGAAGAAGGATTATTCTGTGCTAATGTCTTTAACTTTTGTAGCTAACATTTTAGGCTTAGGCTTGTATTATTTTTCATTTTATATTGGATTAGAATATGTAATTATACTTCTAGCGGGAATATCTTCTGTCAACCTTTTCGTCTCATTATCCCTTAAGTACGAGGAAGAAGATCTTCAATTTGAAGAATTTTTACAATTTATGAAGATCAATGGAAAATTTTTAATTACGTTACAAAACTGGGGATTAAGGGGGCGGAAAGCCTCGCAGGCGGGGATGGATAGCCCCCTTATAGATTTAAAAACTTCTTTTCCTAATCAATAATTGATGGCTAGGAGGGATAAAAACCCAATCAGAGCTACGGTTTCGATGAAGATTGGCTTATCTGACTCCCTCCTAGCCCTCGTGAACAACTATGTTAAAGCACTCCGTTTCACCTTGTTCTGGATGAAAGAAAATGTGAAAGATCCAAACGAGAAGGGCACACTTTCCAAAGTGCACGAGGGATTGTATGAAAAGCTAAAGAAGGAGTATAATCTACCATCAAAGGTTGCTGAGGACTGCTATCGTGATGCCCTGGCAACATACAAGAGTTGGTACAACAACCCGAAAAAAGGTAGATTCCCCCGCGTCTATAAGCCCACTGTATGGTTAACGCCCAAGCAAAGTTATAATGTTGTCTTAGAGAAAATGACAGTTAAGATTGCAGGTGTTGGTGTACTACCAATTTTAGGTTATCCTAGAAACTTAAAGGATTACTCAACCTGGGAGATGAAAGAAGCTAGGCTAACAATCAAGGATGGCAAGGCTTTCCTCAAGGTGGTTTTTGAGAAACCAAAAGTTAAGATAGAACCCAAAGGTAGTGTTGCCATAGACGTAAACATGAGTGAAATTGTCGTTGGTAAGGACGATACTCACTACGTTAGGATACCCACTCGCCTTCATGATGCTTATCACTTCAAGACATTGGCTGAGAATTTGCAAAAGAAGTATCCTAGAAGGTGGAAGCAAAATAGAAGGATCCTACACAGAATACACTCCTTCCATCAAAAGGCTAAACGAATCATGGAGGACTTCGCTAGGAAGGTTGGCAGATGGACCATTGAGATTGCTAAGAAATTAGGTGCCAACGTTATAAAGTTGGAGAACTTGAAGAACCTCATCAGGAACGTTAATAAACTGCCAGCTGAGTTTCACGATAAACTCTACCTAATGCAATATCGTCGTATTCAGTACTGGATAGAGTGGCAAGCCAGAAAACACGGAATGATTGTTAAGTATGTTAATCCTAGTTACTCTTCCGTTTCCTGTCCAAAGTGTGGCAAGAAGATGATTGAGATGGCTTATAGATATTTTCACTGCCCCTCGTGTGGTTATGAGAACGATCGTGACGTTATTGCAGTCACGAATTTAAATGGGAGGGGGTCTCTGACCCTCTCTACTGCCCCTCAGATGAGAGATGTAAACCCAAATCGATGAGGGGAACCCTCGCTGACGGGGAGGAAGTCAGATGGACTAGCGACGTTGAGGAGAGTTTTTTCGAACTCTATACTTCCTATAGTTTTTATATCTATATTTAGTTATATTTCCAAAGAACATTTAAGCCTATATTTTACAGTATTTCAGTTGCCCCTCATTCTCTTTCTATATTACGGGCAAAAGATTTCTAGTAAGTCATATCTTATGCTAACTTTCAGCGAGTTTTTCATTTACATTTTACTTATAAAATTTTACTATTTCTCTCCAATAATTTTCCTAGGATTTATTTTATTAATTAAATCTACCGAGTATTTAAGAGCACCTATAGCTGAAGCAGCATTGCTCCAGAAAATAGGGTATAGCACAAAAGTAATGTCGTTCTTTAATTTTCTAGACTCGACCTTAGGAGTTATAAGCGGTAGTATTTTTACAGTGTTAATTTCATTGAACGCATATGTTTTTGTTTTACTCCTTGCAGGTTTATCTTCTCTTTCTGCAGATCTGTTTCTTTATCGTATTATTAAGGAGTACTAGTCTCACTATTTATATTCCACCTTAATCTTAGCATTCTCCTTTTTAGTTAACTCCTTTAATGCGTCTTCACCTTTTAATCCATTGCAAGAAACTTCTCCAATTTTTCCTCCTTCGAAAACTATTGTACATTCGTCAATGTGTAGTAGTATCCTTCCATTATATTCTCGACTCGCCTCTAACTGCTCATTTATTAAAGACAGTATGTTCTGTTTTTCTTCCTCTGTCTTTGTCTTATACCTTTCTGCCAATTTCTGGAAGAAGTTTTTCAAGAAGATATCCATAGGAAGTCTTGCAAGCCTTTCTAAAGGTCCCTTGTATTGGCCTCTTATTATTACATCTACTTTCTTATCCTTCTTGTACGGAATTGTTTCCACGATGAATCTAAAATATGCTCTAGGGAATCTCATAGTCCCCTCGTGGATAACTTCGTGAGAGCCTAAAGTTCTCTTCATGTGAAATTTAAAAGTCATGAATACTCTGAATTCAGCTCTATAGTTCTCTTCATCAATTTTTTCAATTTTTCTCAAGAACATCCACCACTCTCTCAAGTTGTTTATGTCATAAACGTCTGACAATATCTTCATTTCGTCCTCTTCTATTGTTCCCTTAACTTCCCTCTCTAACATAAGAATAAATTGAAAAATAAATTTTTATAATTATCTTTTATTTGCATCTTTATTTTGATAATACTCTTTAAGGTATCTTATCTTAAATTTTATAAAATGTATTTAACTCGATCATTAGAGGGATTATTACTACATAACAAGGCTTGTTCTGACTTCTGGAAGGGACTCATCGATTCGGAGGTGGGCAGTCGAGAGGGTCAGAGACCCCATTTAAATTCATAATTGCAATATAGTCTAACAAGTAAGTATATATTCTAGTATATACAAGTATATCCTATGAAGGTCATAAGCGTAAAGGTTCCTGAGGAGATCTATGAGAAAATGAAGATGCATAAGGAAATAAATTGGAGCGAAGTGATCAGAAATGCTATAATATCTGAGTTAAATGAATTAGAAGGTATAACTACAGGGAATGAACTTATGGAGAGACTTAGACGACTCGGTGTAGATGAAAAAGATATAAATGTAGAACCTCCTCAAGGTGAGGACGAATTTCAGAGAGAATTAAAGAAAAGATCTACGATACGAACGCCTTGATTAAAATTCATAAGAATAAATCTCTCCTATCTACGATTGATTACGTAACAACGTCCATACTAAATGTGATAGAATACCCTCCAATAATAGATCTAAAGGAGAAGTTAAGAATAATTTATCCCACAAGAAGTGATTACGATCTTGCCATAAAGATAATGGTTAAACTAAGAAAAATAGGAGAGCCAGTTAATGCGGTGGATATAATTCTATCTTCTATTGCAATAAACAGGGACATGATAATAGTGACTAATGATAATGATTTTGAATCAATTAAAAAAGTCGAAGAGAGATTAAAGATAGAAAAAATGAGATAAAAAGGAAAAAAGTTGTTAATAAATTATGATATTACCTTGTCTGTAACTTTCTCTTCAGCTAACTGTGTTCCCTTAGTTTCCTTTAAACCTAATGTAGCCAACGCTGATATTATTCCCCATAATGCTAAGAATGTAATAACTATCCAAGAATTTGCTAAATATTGTGAAGGCAGTCCTAGTAGACCAACTAGTAGTATTGGCATTAAACCTCCTTCAACTGCAGCAGCTAACTGCATTCCATAACTTGCTCCACTATACCTATACTTTGTAGGAAAGCTTTCTGGGTAAAATGCAGCCATTGATGCATAAGGACCATAAGCTGCGAAACCTATTAGGAACTGCATTATAAATAATAGGCCTAGATTACCGCTCAAGAATCCGTAAACATAAGGATATGCAAATGCTGCTATTAGAACGTCACCCAATATTAGTGAAGCTTTTCTACCAATTTTGTCACCTAAATAGCCGAATATTGGAGTGGAAACTAATCCTGCTATCGCGAACACGTAAATTAGCGCAGAAGTTATTGGCATTTGTAGTCCTAGGAAGTTAACATATTCTGGATATCCCAGGCTTTTTCCTACTGCCTTCAAGTATAAGCTAGGCATTACCGTTGCCGGAATGTAAACTGCCATAAATACACTACCTATTGCAAGCATTAGTAATAATATCGGCTTCCAAGCGTACTTGAAGACCTCTATGGAAGGAACTTTACTTATTTTTCCTTCACTCTTGATTTTCTCAAAGGGTAAACTCTCTGTTGCCAAATACCTTAGGAAAGCTCCTAGAAAAGCTACGCTACCTCCAACTAGGAATCCTATCCTCCAACCTATTGTTACAAAATCCTTGCTAAATGCCAACAATATCGTAGCTGCTCCTATGAAACCTATGGGTGAGGCAATTTCTATTAAAGAAGTTATTAAAGCCCTCTTAGAGGTGACATGTTCAGATACCCACGTCGCTACTCCTCCCCATTCTCCGCCAACTCCTAAACCTTGTAAAAATCTGAACGCAAATATTGCCACTGGTGCTATTATTCCTATTGTTGCATATGTGGGCATTAATCCTACAGAGACCATCGCTATTCCTACTAACACTAGGTCAAAGCTTAATGCATGCCTTCTTCCTAACCTGTCACCTATATGCCCGAAAACTGTGGCACCTAAAGGTCTGGCAAAAAACGCTATTGCGTATGAGGATACTGAAGCTAGCATTGAAATTAAGTAGCTTTTTGATGGGAAGAATAATGTAGGGAAGGCTAGTAATGCTGCATATATGAATAGGTAGTAGTCGTACCACTCAACTATTGTTCCTATTAAACCTAAGAGCGCAACTCTAGAGATGGAAGACATGAGTAAAAAGTGAGGATGTGAGTTTTTAAGCATTTCTATTTAAATAGTTAAAAATTTAGAAACTGAGTTTTTTAAGCATTCAAGAGATTTATATATTCATAGAAATATATAAATTTAATAAAGTAGAGGAAAATTATGAAAATATTTTATAATTACGGCGTTCTTTTTTAATATTGTTTATTCTTATCGACGATAAGATAAGTGATTTATAGAGAAACAGCGTAATTTACTTAGTTATATTCATCAACAAATATTTATACATTTGAGGTTAAATTTGTTATCGATTTCATGGTATAATGAGTTTTAGCATATTAGCAGTATTCCTTGATTTTTTCAAAGAAATCGTTTACTCCTCTTTTCTCACTCTCAGAAATTATGTAATTAATATCCATCACGTCACGTTGTGCGCAATAAACGAGAACTGCTTTATTTCTATCTTCTGTACTATTCCAGAATTTCCACGCTTCTAAGTAAGTTAATACTACCTCTTCTGGAGGAATGATATAAACGTAATAAGAGTCAACTTGTAACTTAAGTGGAGGTTTATGTTTATTATAAACATTGTTGACTATATCAATTCCTTTTTCCGAAATTTCCCTTATCTTAGGCAGATATATCCTGAGTCCAAAATCTGATATCTTCTTCAGCACTTGCCGTACTAGGTTTTCCGCTTCACCTTCAATTATGATATCGACGTCTCCTGTTCTATAACTTCTCCCTGAATATATTTCCGCAGCAAATCCTCCAACAATAATTATTCTTCCAAGGTGCTTCTCTTCTATTAGCGTATTTAAAATAGCTAGAAATTTCAAAAAGCGGTCGGTTTCACTACCTTTTAATTCGCCTATTCTTGAAAGTAGTTCCCCAAGCAACCAGTCTTGTAATATATTACATCACCTTCAATTTTCCAACAGCCAAGCTCTTCTAATAGTCTTATATTTTCTTCTCCTAATTTGGCTAACCTCTTTAAATCTTCATCCCTTATCTTACTACCTCTAGGTCTTTGTCTATCCTCTAACAATTTTATTATTAGCTTCGGATCTGTCACATGATTAATAAAGCCTATATTCCTTATTAAGCTTATAATAATGCATTGGACGTAAATAAAATTATAGACAGCCTTAAATTAATTTCACTAAATTGTGTTTATCTTACAGAGATGAGGGTTAAGGGAGCGGAAAGGGGATGGATAGCCCAAGACGTTAATGACGCTCCTCCCCAGCTCAAGTATGAGCAACCAGCATAAGGGACTAGGTGAATGAAAGTCCCCCACTCTTCTAATGTGGTTCTCTGAGCCACCCGAATCGATGGTGGTAACTATGAACCGCCTTGGGAGGGAACCTTTCCAGGGCGGGGAGGAAGCCAGTCTTAATTTGTTACAACAATATTTCTTAAAAGGAGATTCTCTACAAGGTAACTGTTATAATGAAATCTCCTTAATAATATACGTTAATAGAATCTAATTTAGGTAAAACTTTTGCTACAATACCTCTTATAAGTGAGTACCAAAGTTTTGAAGGTAATCTTTCATTTCTAGCTTCTATTTCACTGTCAATGCTCTGCGTTTTTATCTTCATCGACATTGCAATTCTTTTAATTCCATAAACACATTCAGCGAAAACTGGACAAGTAGGGCAAGCGTATTTACTGGATGACATATCTATCGAGATAATTTGCTTTCCATTGAGGTAAATTATGCCATCATCGAATTTCAATTCTTTTTCGCCTTTAACGAAGGGCATAATTAGCTTAAAAGCTAGAGCATTATCTTCTATTAAGCCAAGTTTCTTCATTGAATCCAAAATGTAATAATAGTAACTTTTACTCAAGCCCAGCTTTTCCTTATCGTCGCTGGCCATTACCTTCAAGTAAATGTCAGAGGTTAATTTATTGAAAGTCTCTCTACTAACTATTATTGCTTTGCCGCTATCTTTTACTGGTCTATCCGTTGTTATAATTCTATAATCGCACATCTTAAGATGAAATTCCCGTGTAAATCTAAAAGGATTTCTAAGAAAAGTCCAACATATATACTATTAACGACCTTTAACACTTTTATTCAAGATTATGAATAAAAGTAAAAAATTATACTAACTTAAATTCTTAGACGAAATATTTTAATAATTTCATGATGGCCTCATAACTTTTCTTTCTACAATCTATTCCATCGAAACCTTTCTTGTTTAGTACTGAAAAGAACCTACAACCGCCAAGGCATAGAGGCATATAAGGGCAATCTTTACATTTCTTCCACAAATTTAAGGCCCTTTGTCCGGAAAGCTTCTCGTAAATGACTACATCTCCGTCTTCAGTAAGGTAACCCTTTACGTAAAGTGGATTTCCTGTAAAAGCCCAACAAGGGTAAATATTCCCGAAAGGATCTACTACAATATCTTCATCAAAGTGGGCAACGCATAAACCTAACCTAAATACGTCTTGAGGTATTTCAAAACCTTCATCCTTAGCAGTTTCCCATAATTTTACAAGGATCTCTCCTTCTTCATCCTTAGGGAACGTGTAATCCCAGTATTCGTTCCTAAAAACGTTATCGTGAACTAAATGCGGGTCAAGTCTAACTTTAGTTATTCCGTTTTGCTTTAAATCCTTCAAAAGGTCTCTGAAGGAATCCAAGTTATTTACGTCTATATTAACCCTAAGGACAACATTTACTTCATCTTGAATTTCCTTTAAGTTCTTTAAAATTATATCGTAAGATCCTTTTCCTCCAACAAAATATCTCCTTTTATCGTGAACTTCCTTGGGGCCGTCTAAAGTTATTTGCACGTGAGTTAAACCTAAGCTCTTTAATTCTTCGAAAACGTGTCTAGTTAGGAGCGAACCGTTTGTCACTATACTGAAAGAGTACTTTAAATCCGAAAGTTGAGTGGAAATTTCCTTAATTTTTCCTAATTCCAATAAAGGCTCTCCGCCGAAATAAGTTACCCTAACTTTCCTACCTTTTGCATTAGTTCTGACGTATTTTATAAATCCTCTCACTACTTTATCGCTTACGGAGGAATTATTCCTAAAAGCCTTTTGAAAACAGTAAACGCAATCAAAATTACACCTATAAGTTAGTACTAATGTTGGTTCTAACACTTCTTTCCTAAATTTTTGTAAGAACTCATCAAAGGTTGCAGAAAATCCTTCTTCTATTATATCTTTTAATTCTTCCGGTACTTCACCTTTTTTCAACTTCTCCATTTCCTCGTCAGTTAATCTTATTGCATATCCAGTTAATGTATTAAACATGATTTTATAATCGTCAAGAAAAATATTGTATTTAGATAACATTTTATTTCTCCCTCCTACTTATTCTCCCCAAGAGGGAGAATATCCGCACCTTCCTATTTTCCTTTCCAGTTTAACTACTTTCCTCTGCATACTAAGAGATAGCAAGGGCTAATCTTATCTTTAGAGAATTATAGTCTAAGGAGATATATGTGAAACCTTGTTAAACAAATTTCGTTAATTGTTACCTTCTCATGTTTCATCATTTTATTGGATATATAAAATTCTTTTTATAATTTATTAAAATAAACTAACTAAGAGGGATGTGGAAAAATGGGAATTGATTAGGCATTTATTTCTTGGAATATTTTGTGGTATGGTCTTCCTTCTAGTATTGTTTTTCCGTACGTTGTTGTTTCTTTGTAGTCTTTGCTTAGGATGAATTTTCTGAAGGATTCTAAGTCCTTCCATTCGCTGTAAATTAGGTATTCCCTTGGATCGTCAACCCTCTTGTATAGTTTTGCGTCAATAAAGCCAATGTCTGAATTTTTTAGTATTGAAACCACCTTTGAAAAAGCTTCCTCAAATTCCTTCTCGTGACCCTCCTTCACCCTATAATAAAGACCAACATTTATCATAAATAGTAAATATGAGAAAAAAGTAAAATATCTTATTCGTAGGACTCATTTGGCTTCTTATATACAATGTAATGATATAGTGAGATTGCTTCACCCCACATTACAAATATTAAGCCTAGGTCAACTCCGAACATGTTGGACTCATATCCAGTTGGCGGTATGGTCCACAATGTAGCCATTAGAACTAAGCTCAATATGAACAACACTACAATGATATATTGGGCAAACTTCTTCTTCGTCTCAAGCTTGCTGACTTCAGGAGATGGAGTGGTTGAAGTATTTTGTTGCTCCATGCGTAATATTATTGGTGCTATTCTTTTTGCTCCTATTACGAAGAGCGAGGCTATTGGTAATAGTATTGCGAATGTGATTGGGGAAGGATAGTTAACGAATTCCGCTAAGCCTCCAACAAATAGTAGGGATATTATTACAAATCCTAATATCGCTAATGGTGCTAAGGCTTTTCCTAGATGTATTAATGAATGCTTAACTCTTGGTCCTTCACTGCTCTTTTTGCTTGGTAACATCCATAATCCAATAGCTACTATAACTGCAGGAGGTAATAGAGCAACTACTTGGCACTTGAAAGCTACCGGAACACCGGGTGCAATATCTCCCCATAGTGTAGTTTGTATTAGGTATATTATCATTAATATACCAATTCCAGTAAATATCTTCCTCTTGAGTGGGTGTAGTTCTTCTGACCTATCTAGGAATGGCAATAAAATCAAATACGCTAAAGGAATAATTGCACCTATTACTAAGTCTAATAATACATTACTGCTAAAGTCTGCAATCTTATAGAAGAATAGGAAGAACCATGGCGGATAAGTAGTAACTTTAGCAGCTAATGGACTTGTTGGCGGGGGTGCAGGTTTTGGATTCAAGAATGGATTATAATATTGAGGTAAGCCGTTTAAGTATGCTAGGGCATTTGGTATAATAAGTATGAATCCCCATGTCATTAATATTAATGATAACATGTAGACAAAGTTCCTAGGCCACCATGGATTAAACTTCATCCATTCTTCTCTGGTGTAAACTGCTGGAGCCTTACTTTTTACTTTCCTGGAAGGCATCATTCCGTAAGACTCTGCAAGGAAGAAGTGGAATATGAACAATAGGCCGATTAATGCAACAAAGATTATGTGCCAAGCTAGAACTCTACCGTATTGCCCGTTATCGTAATTTCCGAACAAGAATGGAACTAGCCATTGCATTCCGGGTATTGATTCTATTATACCTGCTCCTACGTCTACTGCACTTGTAGCTAGGACATCGCCTATTAAGCTGTAACCTAAGAACGAAGCACCCATAGTTAGTACTAATAGCAATACTCCTATTATCCATAGTAGCTCTCTGGGTTTTTTATAAGCTCCAACAAAATAATTCCTAAACATGTGAATATATGCCAAAATAATCATTGCATACGCTCCATATAGGTGGCTGTAGAGAACTACAGAACCATAAGGAACTTGATTTATGATAAATTGCGTAGACTCATAACCGTTATCTGGGTCGTAATATAAAAGTAAAATAAGTCCCGATATTACAGTGTATATGAAAGCAGCCGCTACTAATGCGCCTAACCAATCACTAACATGATACATATAATCTGGAGTTCTAAAAAACGGTAATTCATCTAATTTTAGTCTTTCACTAAACCAGTTTGAGATCCTTTTTGACACGCTCATCAATTCTCACCTAACTGCTACTAAATGGGTTCTCGGTTTCTTTCACTACAGTCTTAGTTCCTACGGAAGATCCAAAGCTCGAGTCTAAGTCGCTCTTAGGATCTTTGGAAGGTACTCCGTTAGATCCCGTAGGATATACTCCTACTCCAATACTGCCTACTGCATACAAGTAATCAGTAGAACTGTCCCATTCTAAGATTGTTGCGGGAAGAGGTCTCACGGTCGGCCCAGTTAGCACCGCAGCACCGTGATAAGGATCATAAGTAGAACCGTGACAATCGCAATGGAATATTGCTGGTATGTGATTGCTTTGTGCAGCTGCCACTGCTTGTGGAGTTAATGTATCTGGCTCTGGTGCAGATTCTTGTGCAGAATTAACGTGATTAGGAGGATAGAAGTGTATATACGGCGGTTGGCAACCTAGGTGTTGACATATTGCGCTATAAGATACTATCGAGCCATAAGGTCCTACTCCTCCTGGCCAAGTATATTTATCACCGGTTTGAGGTACGACTACAGTGGCTGGAGGCAATTTAACAGGTTTTCCTGAAGAATCTCCTAGGTTGAGTAAGAAGTTGGGCTCTCCGGTTAGTGGATATTCATAAATTGTAATTATTGGGCTATTAACTGGTATTTTAGAAGCTAAAATTGGAGACCCTGAGGAATCAACTAAGAGTGACTTTGGAAAACCGCTTATTGCTGCAACTTCTGGCGGTTGCAAAACTCTAAGTCCGGGAATCAAACCTATAACTGCAGCTGCTCCTATTCCTATTACCAAGCCTTTAAGGAATCTCCTTCTTCCTTCATCGATTCCCCCTAAGTTCTTATCTACGTAGTTAAATAAATAGTCTTCTCCCTTCTTGACGAATTCTCTGGAGTCGAACTTTGTTTTTGGATTTCTCATTTTAGCTAAGAGTTTGTTTATGAAGTAAAAGTCGCTGGGAGAAAGTATGGGTTTCTCGTCTTTGTTTAGTTTAAACTTTATCATTATGGTCAACAAAAAATTTGTATCTTAAGTATTAAGGCTTAAACGTTGGACTAATTTCTTTAAATCGTCCATAATAGTTCTTTCGTTATCAATTTCTCTATAACTTAGGATAGAAAATCCTATGAAAGGTGCTAGCAAATAAAGTAATAAGTGAAATCCAGTTATTGCTTGAAATGCGGTTGTTAATATTATAAAGTATCCTAACCCTGCATATCCATTGCCTTTAATTGCTAGTAGGAGGATTGTATAGACTGATATGCTTAACGTGAGGAGAAGTATTGGTAAATTGTAAGGATTATAAAGCACTATCCCAAAAGCCGAAGGAATAACCATGTTCATTATTATTTCCAAGAATCTATTATTAACTACTAGAAAGTATAATGGAAGGAACACGAATAAACCTGGAATTGCCGCTATATAAGACATCATTGCCCTTTTTGATATTATCTTATTGTAGACCATGGCGTAGATAACTACGCCTAATAAGGAAGCGATTAGAACAAATAAGTAGCATATTGCTAGATCTCCGTGCAAAAAGACTGTATCAATCCCTGCATAAGTTGTAATCATTACCATTATAAGTGTTGGCAGAAATAGGAGTTGCCTCCTATTGGATTTTATTGTAACTTCTATAAGAGAAGCAATTCCAATTAATGCTAGCATTATTTCCACGAAAGACCAATAAGGGGAGAGAGAATAATTATGAATTAAGTTTAAAGAAGGAGATACTAAGAGCGCTATTCCTAAAGGTAATAAAGACCTTACCTTATTAGAGAGAACTATTGCTACGAGACCTAAGAATACTACTTCCATGTAAAGCCCTGCAGTACCTAGATAACTCAATAGTCCTTCATAAGGGAAAGTGATAGGGAGGTAAGAAATGGGGAAAATAAACTCAAAAAGAAAGGCTAAAGAAGAGGATATTGCCAAAAAAATTGAAAATATTTTAATGTAGCTCAAGATGCATCACTTTCTATACACAATCCATATTATTGCTAAAGCAACTACTGCTACCACTACTCCAACTACTGTGACTGTCATCAATGTCGGGTTTATTACGAGTGGTGGAGGCGGTGTTGGATGAGATGCCGTGGATAGCGCTAAGGTTACAAATGGGGTTACTATTGATTTATCAAATAAAGTCTCCCCTTCTCTTCCCTGCCATACTGCAAAAGCTACATAGTAAGTGGTATTAAGAGTTATCTGAGGTTCGTACTTTGCTATATTAGATGGCACAGTTAATGATCTAACGAATTCTACTGTCCAGTACCCATTGCACCACTTTGCACCAGTCCTTATCATGAATAAAGAGCCGTTAAGTCCGCTGCTTTGTACTGGTGAATACCAAATTCCTGCACAATCCACTTCATACATATTAGTATTATTAGTATAAAGTGGGACAGCAAATCCCCCGCAATCTGGGTCTGTATAAGGTAATCCAGTCAATGATTCGTTAGCCCATAAGTGGACTTTGAATGCCGGATCGTAAGTTGCATTGTTCCAAGTTGCTCCAGATACCCACATCCATATATTTGCCGCACCGCCAGGCATCTTGAAGGATCCACCAGCAACTGATAAATTATATCCGTCATAAACTTGGCCTGGATATTTACCTCCTATATTCATGCCATCCATAGTAGGAGTTCCAGTTCCCATATACCACATCATTGCTACTCTGTCCGGGTAGTACCAAGTGGAGTTAGTATAATAACCGTAGAATAAGCCATTGCAATAGAAGACGTATTCCATTGGTCTAGGCGAATGATAGAATAATATTGTTCCATTAGATAATACTTGAATTTGAGTGTCGTTTGGAGCTAAAACTGTTACTCCTTTGTAAGAGAAAGCTAACCTTCCGTTCTCACTTTTACCATTAACTATTGAAACATAGCCGGTACAGTTTGTTAATAACTTATAAGTAGTTCCGGGCATCAGTTCAATTATTCTAAATAAACCTGGTCCAGTAGCAGGCGGATATAATGCAGCAGCTGCCGCAGACCAAGCTCCGAACGCAGGGTGTGGAGCTGGCCATTTGACTAGGATGAAAATATCGCTTCCGTTCCAAGCTGCTTTAACAAGTATATAGTGCGTTAAACCTGAGGTCGGAGCGTTTGGAATATTTGCAGTTAATGATAAATTAACCCAAGGTATATCGCTCCAAAAGCTGCAGCTTCCCGGATTTGCAAGATTAGCAGAGCCCACCACTTTGTATGCAACTATTGTTGGAGAGCTTTGAGCCAGAGGTACGTTTTCAAAAGCTAACATTATTGAAAATAACATTGCAACGAGAGCTATTAACAAGGGGATCTTTTTCCTCATTCTAGATTCACATGATGAAAAGCGTTCTTCTACGTAATAAGGATAAAACGTTGGACTGATTAATTTAATGAGATAGTTTAAAGTTATTATAATTTTTATAAAAAACGCAATATAAAAAATATTCAATGTAACGATTAAAATTATTTAAAAGATAGTATCTTTAAAGAAGCAACTTTCTCTCCAAATTCTTTTTTCAATGAATCTATTATTAACTTCCACTCTTCCATAGGATTTTCCTTAATTAAAGGTATATCGCGGTCTTTAGCTATTGTCTTTATGGCGTAGATGCATTGGGAATAGATTGGGCAAGAGCTACACGTTAGTTTATCTGATTCCATATTAATATAAAATAATTCCTTGCCTTTTCTATAAAGAAGACCGTCAGTAAACCAAATTCCTTCATTGCTGGCCTTGAAGGGTAATACTGCACTAAAGGATATCGCGTTCTCCATTAATAGGCCAGCTTCTCTTAATTTATCAACAATAAGGTAAAAATAGCTTTTACTTAAATTCCCTTTATCATGCGTGGATAAAACGTACAAGAACTTTTCATCTGCAAGCTTTTCGAAGAGCTCTTTCCTTAAGAGCACAAACTTGTCATCGAGGATTGGTCTCTCAACCTTTCCAAATTTTAAATCACACATAATTAATCAATAAATTATAGAATTTTAACCTAAAAAATCGTCCTTCATTACAGATATATATAACAAATTAACTCTGTTAATTTTCAAATAGGCTATTATTTTTATAAAATTTTTAACTTATTTAAGCAATCAAATCTATTAGCACTATATACTTAAAATAAGAGAGTTATGATACTTAATTTAGGCAAAATTTATAAACTACGGTGAAAAGTTACATTTTAAGGTGATAAGATGTTTGCGTTACAACCTAGTGATATTGCAATAATAATAATTGTTGCTCTTATACTATTCTTTGGTACTAGTAAAATTCCTGAGCTGTTTAGGTCTATGGGTAAGGCTGTTGGTGAGTTTAAGAAAGGTAGGCTTGAGGCTGAATTAGAAATGCAACAGATGCAACAGCAAACTCAACCTCAAGTTCAGAGTAACACTGATAAGGCTGCAGAATTAGAGAAGCAGATTCAAGAATTGCAAAAACAATTAGAGCAGTTGAAGAATCAAAAACAACAGCAATAATAAAGGAATAGTTTTAATTTTAATTTAAATTAGTTTTTATTTTATTGTCATATGGTGAGTTAAATGATAGGTAACATATCGGATATGGCAATTATAATACTTGTAGCTATACTCTTGTTGGCAGGGCAGAAGGACGTTGCTGGTACGGTGAGAAATTTAGGTAAAACTCTAGAAGAAATAAGAAGACGTCAAAACGAGTTTAAAAATGAAATAATGCGGGAATTGAGCGAAACTGGCGAAGTTACCAATTCTATCAAGAAAGATTTGTCAGACGAGCCGATTATTAGACCTTATCATCAACCTACTCAGGATTATAAGATTAAACAACTTGAGGAGGAAATAAAGAGACTGCAAAGCGAGTTGGAGAGGCTGAAGAGTAGTGACAGAAAGAACTGAACTAAAAAAGAACGAAGAAAGGCCTCTGCTCTCTCATTTAACGGAATTAGCTATTAGGTTAAGGAGAGCTTTCATTACTCTCTTTATAGCATTTATATTATTCTTCGCTTTTGGATACACTACGATCTCAGTTTCCGGCCATGTTGTTCCAATAATTTATCCAAATTTGTTTCATAGTTTTTCAGACGAGCTGATGCTATTTTTTATTCATCATGAACTTCCACCTCAGCTTAAGTTGCTAAACTTAAACCCTTTCGATCCACTTTATGCTTCAGCTTATGTTTCTTTTTATATGTCGATCTTCATATCCTTACCGATTTTCCTTAAAGAATTCTGGGGTTTTGTTTCTCCAGGGTTGTATGAACATGAAAAGAGGTTGATAAAATATACTATTGTTCCAGCAATTTTGCTTTTTGTTTCTGGTTCTCTTTTTGCTTATTTTATAATAGTTCCTTTAATGATGAAGTTCGTGGTTTTATATACTACAGCCTTGGGTGTTGAGCCAACGCTTAGTTTAAGGGCTTTTGTATCAACAGTAGTCTCACTAATGATGGTTACCGGAATTGCTTTCGAATACCCTTTGGTAATGGCCTCTTTAACTTATGTTAAGGTTGTGAAGGCTGATAGTTGGAGAAAGAATTGGAGATGGGGCGTTTTGGGAGCTTTTATCATAGCTTGGATAATATCTCCAGGAACAACGGGAGGAGTAATTGAAACAACTATAGGAGTTATACTCTCAGTATTATATTTCGTAGGTGTAGCCTCAGCAAAAATAATAGAAAAAAGATCATTAAGAAATACGAAAATTTAGCATTTCTTGTATTCCATTGGAATTTACGTCTTTTTACGTTTTAAGTCCAATTTTAACGAGGAGAATGATAAAAATATACTTTCTAAATCTTTAATTTTATAAAATATGAGGAAAATCTTCTACATATGATGGAAGTAGAATTTTTAATTTTATTACTTATCTCTAGCATTATTGCAGGGTTTTTAGGGTCTTTGACCGGATTGGGCGGGGCTACAGTTCTAGTGCCGATTTATACTCTTTTCCTAGGAATACCTATGGCTTATGCCACTGGTGCCAGTTTAATATCCACTATTGCAACATCTAGCGGCGCTGCTAGTGCTTACATAAAGGATAGAATTACAAACGTGAGGATAGGAATGTCTTTAGAAATAGCAACTACTGGGGGTGCAATAATAGGTTCATTGCTTGCTCATTGGATTTATGAACACCACTTAGTCTTTATTCTCTTCATCGTCTTTGGCGTAGTAATTTTATCCTCTGTTTACCCTCAAATAGAGAAAAGCTCTCTTGAATTACCAAAGCCAATGAAACCAGACTGGACTACTAAAATCTTTCAACTTTACGGTGAATATTACGACGCTACACTGAGGCAGGAGGTAAAATATTACGGAATTAGGTGGTGGCTAGGGGAAATAGTGATGTTCTTTGCAGGACTAATTTCCGGTCTGCTGGGGATAGGCAGTGGAGCGTTGAAGGTAATAGGAATGGATTGGGCTATGAACCTACCGTTGAAGGTGAGCACTACTACGAGTAATTTCATGATAGGAGTAACTGCTGCTACCAGTAGTTCATTATATTGGTTATTTGGATATATTGAGCCTGCTCTAGCGGGTATTACTGCAGTTGGCGTTATTATTGGTTCATATCTTGGCACAAAGGTTTTGGTAAAGACCAGGAATACTAGGCTTAGGCTAATTTTTATCATAATATTGATATTTTTAGGGATAGAGATGATTATTAGGGGTGTATCATTATGGACATGAACGACGTGATTGGATATGCTCTCAGGATAGGTGTATTGATTAGCGTTTCGCTGATAATAATAGGCTTTATTTTACTATCTATAACTCCGCAATTTTCTGAACTCATGTCTCCAAATTCAAGGTTTAATACGTCAGTAGTTAAGCCTGAAGAAGTATTTAGAGGAATTAGGAAAGGTAACGGGGTTGATTTCATACTTTTAGGCTTAATGGCGCTAATAGCAACACCAGTGGTAAGGGTAGTTCTAGGAGTGATACAATTTGCTATGCAGAGGAATATAATATATGTAATTATAACGTTAATAGTATTATTTAACTTATTGCTAGCAATATTTATTCTTCCACTTATAATATAAGTTCCATTTTTACTTCTTCTACTTAATGTTATACTTGTAATAACTGATAATAACTGAAGTTTATGAGAATGCGTCCAACTATTTTATTAAATCACTATAAATGAGTAGAACTTTCCTAACGTGGGATTTTTGTTGGCTTGTTTAAGAGTTATTAAATAACGTCGAATTTAATTATGAATAAGTTTCAAATGATTTAAATTGTTGGACACACTCTAAGGAGCCAGTGCATTTGCTTTGGCAAACTCGCATTACGAATTTCTAGAATACTAAAAATGAACTTCTTGAGACAATACTTAGAGTGAAGAATTCAGTTTACCTAGTTTTTAATGCCTTTACAAAACATAGCCGAGATAATGGAAAGAAGGTTTATTTAATTTAAAAAATATAAACTCTCCTCCATTCTTTTTATATGGTTCGTTTAATTATATCCTGTATGGATTATAGGCTAAGTCAAGAAGTGATGAATAGAGTAAAAAGCGAAAACGATATTATAATAAGGAACGCAGGAGCAAACATTTACGAGTTAAAAGGGAGACTCAAGGGAATAAATGTAGGCGAAGTAATCTTTTTACCTCATACAGACTGCGCAGCAATGAAGTTAGTTAACTCCGCAATAAAGGATGGAAAGGAAGTAGATAAAGAAATTGAAGATATGCTCGTATCACAGTTCAGAGGTAAGGAGTTCTCCTCGCTTCAAGAGCTGGAAAAATTAAATGCAGAAATTGGAGAGAAAATGCTGAAGGAAATCTTTCCAAACGCTAAAATAACCACTGAGTTAATAGATGTGAATAAAATAATAAAGATTCCTCAGAAAAAGACTAGGTACTATTTACTAAAGCCCCAGACCAGATATAATGAAGAAATTATAGGCTCTTACATTATCCAAGCATTTAGTAAAGAAGACGTTACTGCAGACATAAAGATTGCAGAAAGTTTAGGATTAAAGCTAGAGAAGAGTGAGCTAGACTACTGACTCGCTCTGGAAGGGTGAGGTTTGTCGTTTTTCTATCATGAGCCATTTATTTTATATACAAGTACAAGATCTATAATTTTAATAATATTTGGAGTTTTCCAACTCTTCTACTTACCGTCTTTTAATCAACGTAAGAAGAGCCTTAATCCTGTAGAACGATTAACTTGTAGATTTATCGAATTTCATGGGTACCATACTACTTAATAAAGACGAGAAGGATGAGAAGAGAAAAAAGAAAAGAGGAGAGGAAAAAATAAGTGGATATATTAATTTCTAAGCTATCTCATTCCATTTAATAATAAATATATGCCGGATATATTTGGGAAAGCGGTATTGCTATTATCCAACCATAAGAGTTTGACAAGAACATTGTATTTCCAGCTATTACTGGGTTCATTATTCCTAACCTACCGCCTATCCAATAGAATGATAGTATATCTCCGTTCTTCGGATTAATTACGTAAACGTATTGTCCAGCAGATACCCATAGTAAGCCGTGATAATATGTTGGCGAGCCTCTAGGTCCTCCGGGGAACTTTGGAGGAGTTTGTAAGCACGGTAATTTTGTAGACCATAATATCTTACCGGTCTTTATACATATTGCGTTAACTGTTCCTAAGGATGGGTTACCGTCGTAAACTACATTGCCTACTATTAACGGCATTCCACCTTTATATGCAGGTGGTATTGGTCCTCTGCCAGTGTTAACAGCCCATAAAGGTTTGCCGTTTGTAGCATTTAATGCAAAAGTTACCATATCAACGTAACCGTTAGAGAAGTTTGCAATATCGTTATCAACAACTATTCCTAATTGTTGGTCAACTGCAGGCGCTACATCTCCTAATCCCGTGTTAGCTCCTATGTAAGGTGCAGGCATTGTCGCGTTCCAGGCTTCATGGCCGTTTAATCCGTTAACTGCAATTATGTAACCGTAAGGTGGTGCAGCATAAGTAAAGCCTGCTATGAATAGTGGAGTACCGTTAGGTAATACGTAATAATTAACGCTTGCCATGTTTGCCATAAACCCTGGGAAGTGGTCTACCCATAGAGTTTGTCCAGTAGTTGCGTTAACTCCTACAAAACAGCCTCCACCGGTTACGTAAGCTAAAATTCCGTCATAAATTGCTGGGGCAGGCATTGCCTCGCCATAAGTGAATCTCATCCATAATAACTGGCCATCAGTCGCGTTAAAAGCGTAAACTGCTCCGCATCTACCTCTGTGTATCTTACAGTACTGATGCTCTTCGAAGTGCACAAACTGTGAGAAGGTAAAGCAGACTCCGCCAACTGAGACGTAAACTATACCGTGCCATACTACCGGGTTATTCATTGCAGGTCCTGCTAGGCCGTTAGCCATCCAAACAATTTTCCCTGTTACCGGGTTAATTGCAGTTATGCTCCCAGGCATGCTATCCTCTGTTGCGTAGAGTAATCCACAAGCTAAAGTAACTCCCAGAGGTTCACCAACCATTTGAGTATAGTAGACTAATGCTCCTTTTACTCCAAGTTGTTGTGCCCAAGGTAATTTGCATGGAGGTGTCGATAACGGAATTGCGACTCCACCTACGTAATTGAGCAACGGTAATTGCCAGTCAACTCCCTCTAATAAGGCTTGGCAAGTAGTATTTACTACTGCATTATGGCATTGGTTTTCATTGCTCACTGGCCAGACTGATGGAAAACCTAAGTTACTGCAAGTTGCATTACAAGGGTAATAAACGACGGTCAATATGTGAGGGAAATAAGTCCCGTTGTACTCGTCGTAAGTGTAAACTATAGGTCCCTTAGGTTGTTGGTCTCCTTTATCTTGTGCTACTATGCTGGTAAAATTGAGGAAAGTTATTGCAGATAGAATTATTATACCTAGTACTAGGAATCCCACCAAAAATTTTAGGTTCATTTTTTCTCATGAGTGATTATATCTATCTTTTTTATAAATATTTACCTATTAATCCTTAAGGAAGTAAAATTTATATAATTCTTTTTTATCATTTCTTATAGTTTTTTCTTAAAAAGACTTAGAAAGCAATAAAACGTCAAGATCCTAAGCGGGTAAAAAGGAAATTATAAATTATCTAGTTAAATAAACCATTTATAGATTTTATTATTTTATGAATATTATAGGAGTCACTTTTAATCTAGTCGTATGTTAATTTCATGAAAATCGTAGCATAATAGAGTGAATTTCTGAGCACTTCAAAGACTACTTCTGCACTGGCTAGAGAGTTACTGGTGAGCGTGTATCACTTAGTCCGTGACTGAATTAGCGCGAGTAAAAGCGATGCGTATTTTTTCATGAGCCAATTGATTAGCTCTCAGTCTCATCTTTTTCTAACCTTAGCTATTTATTTTATATACACGCCTCTTTCAGATCCTCTCACCCCATTCACCAAGGTCTTTAGAGATTTTGCTAAACATGCTTCTTGCGGTTGGAGTTGCTGAAATAACGTTATCGTCAAAAGATCGCTTTCTAGCTTAATTCCGACTGAATTCAGCCAAGCAAGAAAACCGTCCACTACCTAGTACATTTGCAAATAGTGTCACAAAATTACACTATAAGCCTCGTTTCAATAAAAAGAAATTAGATTTGCTCAGCTTCTATTAGCGTTGTAGTTTCCTTCACTCCAGCCAATGACGCTATTGAATTAATTACCGTAGTTCCTATTAAGTCTGGGTCTTCAATGTCTATTGTAACTAACAAATCGTAAGGACCGTAAACTATTGCGACATCGTAAACCCTAGGAGTAGCCATTAATGCTGCAACTAACCCCTTTATCTTTGATGGCTCAGCTTTAATTAGCACGTGAGCTCTAACCATTGTTGCGTAAAGCCTTACTAAGTCCCATTCAGTTACTATTCCGCGTAAGTTTGCAGCTTTAGGTTCTCCTTCGAAGAGCGGTACTGCTCCAACGTATTTTGATACAATTAAGTCGGCTATGTCTTCTACCGAAGCGTCAATATCTTCGTAAACTAAGCTCTTAGAAGCAATGTCGGAAAGCTTTCCAGTAATGTTTCCTTCATGAATTGCCTTAAGTACGTCTCTAAGGGATACCATGCCTGTTACGTCAGATCCGGAAGTTATAGGTATGTGAGAAATTCCCAAGGATATCATGCTCTTTGCTGCATCCATTACGGTGGAATCTGAAGGTAACGTAAACACGTTTGTAGTGCCTACGGAAATTGCGGGTATTGTAACTCTTGGAATAACTTTTGCTAAGTCTCTTTCGGTTACTATACCTTGTCCCTTAACAATTAAAGAACCTACGCCGTATTTTAACATTAATTTTGCCGCGGTCCTGAAAGGAGTATCGGGATCTACAGTTATTGCTGGCTTCGCTACGTCAGATAGCTTTTCTGTAGCCCAGTTTTGGTTACTAATTGCCTCCTTTATTACAGTCCTGGCAGAAACTACTCCTATAATGCTCCCTGCTACAGTTACTGGAACTCTCCTTATTCCAGAAGAGACCATTAATTCTGCCGCATCCTTTAACGTTGCATTTACATCTAACGTTTTAAGGTTTGAGGACATTATTGCCTTTAACATTGCACTATTATCTTCTCTTTCTTAGAATTTAATCCTTTTATTCAAGATATTATATAAACACCATAAAATATGTTAAAATGAGCCTTGATGGAATAAATAGTGCAGATAGTGAAAATTATGTAAGATATAAGCTTATCTGAATTTATAATGATTATAATGATAAATATATTTAGTCGTCAAGTCAACCGATGCCAATTAACTCCTTGTTATAGAATTTGGCAGGCGGTGTTTACTACCAGCACTGGTTTTCATTACTTACTGGTCAAACAAACGGAAAATTTATATTTATGGGTTACTAGATGGGTAATTATGGGTAAGGAGTTTATATTAACAATTGATGATAGGGGCAGAATTACTATACCTAAAGAAGTGAGAGAACTAATTAAAAGTAAGAAATTAAAATTGAGGGTGGAGGATTCTAAAATAGTACTAGAGCCTATAGTAGTAGACGTTGACAAATATTATGGAATATTTAGGAAAGATTTGGGAGACGTGGATGTAGATAATTTACTAAAGGAAGCGTTAACTGAGGTATTGTTAAATGACAAGTAAGGGAAAATACATTGACATAAACGTTTTCGTATACTATCTAACTGGCGATAATATACATGGTGAGAGGGCAAAGAAGTGGCTTAGCATTAAAGATGTTAAATACACTTCCATCATAACTCCATTTTTGCTAATAATAGTATTAAGTAAAATGCTAGGTAAATCGCTAAAGGACTATAATTTTGTTAAAACAGTAATCACGGCCCTTGAATCTTTAGGAATAGAATATTTAGATCTCCCCGAGTGGAGTAAAATTATTGAAAACGTTAGAAAATACAATATAGATGTTGAAGACTCCATTCACGTTACAACAGCGTTAGAGAATGGATTAGAAATTATATCGAATGATGAGGAATTAAAGAAGAAAGTTAACGCAGAATTTTAATACTTTTTCAGATTGTTACAATATTGGTTGCCCTCTATAAATCCCTATCTTTCATTTCCAGTATCCTTTCCATATTTTTTACGAAATTCTCAACTAGTTCGATCGAGGAATATAAATCCTTCTCAGTCATGAAATTATCATAAAAATTAGAATGTAAACGCAAACAAGTTGACCACTCAGATATTAACTCCTTATCTCCGTTCATCTGGGAAATAATACCACTCATTATTTCCTCCAATTGCCTATGCCTATAGTGCTCTAAACCCTTTTTTTCAGCGTAAGCCTTGACAATAGAGGCACAAGCTCCCCAAGCTTTTTCTGAGGCTTGAATAAAGTCCTTACTTTCTAGATACTTCTTTGCCTCTGCTAAAAGCTCCTTAGCTTTTTCCTTGTACAATTTATACCTAGTTTGAGGATCTAGGTCTTTAGAAAGCTTATCTATTAAGAGTACTTCCTCATCAATTCCTCTCTCTTTGGCTTCTTTCTTTATTAAATCTTCGATTTCTTTTGGTAGTTGCATATATTATATTTCTCTTCCACTACGAATAAATGCTTTTTCGTTTAAATCTAGAATTTATTAAAATTTTCCAATACAAGTTAATTTCATTTTATTAATCGCCAGGAGAATACCTATACTAATATTCTTATTGCCAAGATACTATATTATCTTACGAAATACGTCTTTGGACCAGTACCTTCCAAGAAGATCATTGGGCGTTAACGTTGTCCCGCTCATTATATTGCCAATTGGGTAGAGCTGCGGCTTTCATATTTGATGAGAAAGAAGTTGTAAAGATTTTTGATTACGATAGCTTGACTTTTCTAATGGAAGGATTTTTATTATAACAACTATAATTTCAACCTAAACCTATTATTAAGATAAACCATCCAATAGTCTACTATATAAACAAAATTATACATAATTCGAGAAAATTACCTAACAAAACAAAAATTAACTTTAATTTGTTCTCACCTTATTGCTGGCATATTTAAGCCTTAACTTTTTCTTTCTGCATCAATAGTCCTCCGATTAAGCTTAGTAAGGAGAATTCAGTTGGAGTTGCTAATCCTAATGCTCCGCCGGCAATTACGAAGTCTCTATCATTCTTGTATTCTCCATATAGCGTCATTAATCCTGCAACAATGCCAAGTATTCCTAGGTAAATCATTATACTTCCGCTTATTACGTTAAGTCCGTATATGTAGTGAGCCAATGGATTTCTGGTTGCAATGTCTACTATTCCAGCTATTAGTGTTAATATTCCACCAATTGTTGCCAATACTTTCGCAACCACCATTTTTTCTCACTGAGATAAGACTATCTTTAAGGATATATAAACCCTTCATTAATTACTGTAATACATAAAAGCTTTTTAAGTTATGAGACAATATTATTGTATATTAATCTTTAACACCCTGTAACACTTTAGGTAAAAAGTTATCGTATTATGGAAAGTTTATTAGAGAAAGAAATTTATATAAGTAGTTTCTAGCCCCTCTTCACAAGATGAATATTGCTTTCTAGGAGAAGCGATTTACAAAGAAAATTCTGAGAGGACTTAATTACCTAGGTGAAATAGGTAAAATATATGACCTTAGTTATAAAAAGATCAATGAGAAGAAACTTAGATTAAGACAGAAGCAATAAGTCAAGCGAAAGCTGAGGATTCTGAAATAAAAAGAGAAAGAGAGTTAAACAACAAGGTCTTTGAAGAATTAAAGGGAACCTTACCTATGTTGTAATCGCAAAATGATTCGCTGGACGAAGTAAGGAACGTATTGAGAAACTTGAATGTAAAACAAGCAATTAGATTAGATAAGGACGCCATACGTGAAGGAGAATGTTCCAGTAACTTGCTTTAAAGGTGACAAATAAACGACAAGCCTCACCCCTTCTAGGGGCGGGGGTAAAGCCTTGAAATACTTTAAGGTTTTGTGGAACTACGCGGGAAAGCCCACGATGATGGACATGCTAAGTGTGGCCTCTATAGGTGTCCCCGCATGGAAACGCAGACTTGAATGGTGCGATAAATCCTACATATCCCCGAGTCCCTAGGAGCTGGGAGTTTAGGCAACTCCCAGTGAGGGATAGGGGTAATGGGCTGAAGGCCTAGCCCGCGGTCTACCGCTGGACGAATGGAGTGGGTGTCATCACCCACTAGCTATGAAGTGATGAAAATGAAGGCGGTAAATCGCAAACCAATGAACCGCCCTAAGGGAACCCTCGCTGGCGGGGAGGAGGTCAGAGCCTTTAAGTAAACTTAAAAGATGACCCTTTGTTATAATATTATGCGCGAAGATATACTGGAATTTCTTATGAATAGAAGAAGCATTAGGAGTTTCCAGAAAAAAGACGTAGATAACGAGCTTTTGAAAAAGTTAATTTATGTGGCAAATCACGCGCCTAACTCCATGAATAGAGAACCTTGGAAGTTCATAATAATAAGGGATGATAAAACTAAGGAAGAGCTTTCAAAATTGCATAAAGGGGCATCTCACTTATTACTCGCTCCAGTTAATATAGCAGTTGTAGGAGAGCCAGACGTAAGTCCAGACACTTGGATGGTAGACGTTGTTAATGCGACCATGTATTTCGTTCTTTCAGCATACGCAGTAGGTTTAGGAGTAGGTTGGGTTGCCGCTTATGAGAACGAAACTGCAAAGAAAATCTTAGGCATACCTAAGGAAAAAGTTTTAGTTACTCTACTTTCTTTAGGTTACCCAGATCCGGAATATAAACCAAAGCCTAAGGCTGTTAAAAGTCCAGAAGAAGTAATGCTTTATGAAAAGTGGAGCTAAGAGTATAAGCTACTTGGAGAGTTAATTAGTTCCCAAACGTCTACTTCATCTCCTTCATTAAAGTTAGAATTTTTTATAAAAAATCTAACTCTAGGAAGAGAATTAATTGAGAGAACAGCTTCGAAGAGAGGAAAACCATATATTGGCTTGCCTTCAAGCACTTTAAATGATGGTGTGTATTCCCAGTTTTTTATTAATCCTTTCCTCGCTTCAAACATTATTATATTTCTTTTCTTAACACTATGAACGAAAAATTTCATTTTCCCTATTTTTACTTCGTTTACCTTGTCTATACCTATTATTCCGCCATATCCTGCGTAAGGTAAGCTTGCATTTAATAATCCGCCACAACAACCTAATCCCCTTAAATTCCCTGCAGTAGAATAGGTTATTATTTCAACGTCAAAGTAACTTTTACATTTATTTACTACTTTACCTATTCCCCTTTCATCGTATTTAGTGAGCTTAGGGAATTTTATTCTTAGACCTTCAATGTGTGCGTGAAGGAAATCTCCACCAGTGTAAGGATTAATCAGAAACTTACCTAGCTTATCTCCTTTCTTTATCTCTTCTCCAACAGTTATGAAAGGTTCTACATGGAGTATCTTTATTAGTTTGCCGTTTTCTCTCCTTAGTAGAATAAGGTAATCGTAATTAACTTTAGCAAATTTATTTGGTCTACCTACTACAAATTTTTCAATTCTTTCAATTCTACCGTCAAACGGAGAATAAAAATATTCCATGTCATCCGAAGAAAGATCTAAAGCTTTACCTTTAACGTGAGAAGGAAAACCGCTAGAAAAATAACTTAGGAGCATTCAGTTTACAAACCTCTTTATTAAAGATGGTATTTTGCTTGCCTTTATTGCAGATAAGGTTTGCTTCTCGTCTGGATACCAAGGATAATTCTTCAATACACTTCCTGGCCTTTCGTTAGAATAAGGTCTATTACAACCTGGGCACCCGCTCGTCATAAAGGCCGGCGCAAGTTCCTTTAAGCTCAGGTCTTGGGGAATATTTATATCAACTATCTTGCCTTCTTCGTCAAAAGTAAAGTCCTCTAACTTAACTAGGTCATTCTCTATTAACCATCTGGCTAACTGAATTCTTCTGTAAACATTTAGTGGAACTGGCTTTTTGTTTTGCATAGGAGTTCCCACTTCCGGATAGAACGCAAATAAGCTTATTTTAGCCCCCCTACTATGAGCGTACCAAATTAACTCGACAGCTTCTTTTTCAGTCTCTCCTAGGCCAACAATTAAATGAATTCCAGCGTTCTTTTTGCCAAACACCTCTACAGCTTCATCAATTGCTTGAATGTACCTTTCCCATCTATGCATACTTCTCACTGGCTTTCCTCTAACTTGGTCAAAAACTCTTTTACTGGCAGCATCAATTGCAACGTCTATCATGTCTGCCCCTGCCTTTCTCATTTCGATCATATGTTGTTTAAAAGTATATGTTGCAGTTACTAGTTCAGATATTTGTAATTCTATTCCCTTCTCTCTAATTCTTTTAGTGATTTCTATTGCGTCTGGAGAAGCTCTTGGATGAGCTAACTGCCCTACGCATATCCTTTGAAGTCCGTATTCAGGATTTCCTTCCCTTTCTTTAATTCTATTTAACACGTCGTCAAGTTTTCTTAGAGGCCACTCAACTCTTATTAACGTTTTGCATTCTGGTCCTTTAGCTACTTCTCTGGCTTGACCGCAGTAGATACAGTTTGCTTTACATCCGTCAGGATAGTACTCTAGGAGATTTATTGTAGTATTTAACGCTCCCTTTAGAAATTTTCCGGGGCTGAAACCTAAAACCATGTCTGCCCCGAAACTTAACCTAACCCAATCTGGACTACTTATCATATGGACACCCGTAAAATAAAGTCATAAACTACGTTACTGCAACAAGCATTACTTAAGATTACTTTTCTTCCTTTTTCTTCAGCGTATTTTATAGTATTTTCCTCTGGAAAAGCTATTCCATCCACGTCATAATCAACTGCAAACTTCTCAACTTCACTATATTTACTTCCTAAGGGCCTAGCACAACCTAACATTACTGGGACGTTAAATAAATCTCTAGCCAACTTAAGTCCATTAATTAAATGTGAAGGAGAAGGTGGAGAAATTTCGTTATATGCTGTCCCAACTAAAGGCATTAAACCTACTATTATTACTGCGTCCGGATTAACTTCCTTCAATAACCTTATTGCATTTAAGTCCCCTTCCTCTCCTTTTTTACTTAAACCCATGATTACGTGAGGAACGATCTTTATTCCTTCTTTCTTTAAGTATTTAAAAGAATTCAAGTAATCATCTACCGTAAAAGGCTGACCTAGTACTTCCTTAATAGTCTCGTTATCTCCAACCATGTCCAATAACGCAATCTTTACTCCAGATTCCTTGAATTTCCTTGCAATTTCCTCATTCTTAACTACTCCAGTATGTGCAATTATTGTTAAATCCTTTCTACTTCTTAGGATGTCAGAATATTTCCAAACTGGAACATCTCCCCTAGCAGTTGAGCCTCCAGAGATTATTACTCCTTCCTTTGCAGTAGAAATTTCCTTTTCGAATTTTTCCCTGGTAGAGCCGTCAGCCATAGTTTCTAAGACTCTCCTATTACAATGCTTACAACTAAACGCACAATAAGTTCCAGTTACCGAAATTGCCTTCCAACCCGATCTAGACGTAAAATATTCGTTTTCGTATCTTTTTAAGGACGGCGCGTAAAAGTAGATTGGCCTCACTTGCTTACAGCCTCCTTTATCACTTTAATTAAGTCTTCCGGTTTTATCCCAATAATTTTAACTTGAGAGTACCAATCTCTTACTTCCTTCTCTATATCGTCCACCAAAGACCATTTTAACCTAGCCTCTAAATCATAAATTGCCCTTTTAGGTTCAACGAAAAAGTCTCCAGTAATCAAAATTGCCTCAATAACCTTTCCTTGAACTTTAGCTTGAACTTTAACTAATCCTCCAGGGAACTTTTCCTCGGCATATTTTATATCACCTTTTAGTGGAATTCTAGTGTTAAAAATCCATTCTGGAGAGGAATACTTTAAAGATAAGGTATTAATATCCTCAATCTCCTTATCTGTGTACTTTCCATCAATAAGTTTAACTTTTAATGCCTCTTCGAAACCTTCTTTAGCCGTTGAAATTAGTTCCTCCATATCAATAGGGCTCCTCTCCCTATTAATCCACGTTACTCTCTCCTTATAATCCTTAGCTATTTTATCCTTTAATTTTTCGGAACTTAACTTTAAGGTAGAAACCATGTCATTAACGTTGAAGTCCAATAATATTGTTCCAGTTACGGAAACATATTTGCCTATTGAGAAAGCTCCTATGCCGGAAATTTTCCTACCGTTAATCTCTACGTCGTTTTTAGGTCTAAAATTAGCGTTAAGCCCTAACTTCTTCAAAGTAACGATTACTCCTTCAGCACCTTTTCTTATCGCCTCCTCTGGGTTACCTATAATGGAAGATTCTGCGTAAATTTCCCAACCAAGTTGAAAAGGTCCCATTATAATTGTCCCACCACCAGTAGGTCTCCTACCTATTTCCCAACCCCTCCTCTTAACTTCCTCCACGTTGACTTCCTGTTCAACGGCTTGATGATAGCCTACTAATACTGCAGTAGGATCAAAGATTACAAATCTTAAAGTAGGCTCTCCTCCAGAAGCTACGGATTCCAACAAAGCCTCTTCTCCTGCAAGTATTTTAGCTTGTGAGTTCCTTTCTATCAAAAATCTAAAAGAATCCATCAAAAGAAAAAGAAGTTAATTAAATATATAAAAATTTCTTTATAATAAGATCGAGGAGATTGAGAAACTTACAACTTCAATTTTACCATTAAATCGTAAAGTTCCTCTAGAGAGCTAGCCATTAAATACGGGGAATATTTAGCACAGCTAGTATACCTATTTACGCATAATACCTTAATCCTCGAATCATAAAACCTAGCAGAGAGCAAATCTAAAGGAGAAGATCCTATAATTGCAGTCTCTAAAGGTTGGAATTCTGGAAATTCAGAAAAGAGCCTACCTAAGCATTTCTTCTCAGGTTTACTCATAGAAGGAATGAATTTTATCGCGTCGTTTTTAAAGACCTTCTCTACTATTTCTTTGGTTGTCCTCTCATCGTATGGTGAAAGGAAAACAATATCTTTTCCCTTCATTTTATTATAGAAATCCTCCCAATCCTTGTGAACATTAAACGTGTAAGGCAAATTTACATTCTTGTCTCCCTTAAATTTCTTGTAGAGCAGTTCAGTGAGATCTACGTCAAGAACTACACCGTCAAGCCATATGGCATATTTCATAGATTGATTTCTAAAATTAAGATTTTTAAGTTTTAAGATAAGCTATTAAATTATGAATATTTCAGGGTTTGAATTTCCCGAAGAGCTCTTATATGACGAGGAAAAACACGTATGGATAAAGAAAGAAGAAAACAATGTAATTTCTATAGGAATAACATCACTGGGTCAATACATGGCAGGAAAAATTTTCCAAGTATCTACAAAGGAAGTAGGAGAAAAAGTTACCCCAAGGAGCACATTATTTAGCATAGAAAGCGCAAAATGGGTAGGAAAATTTAGGTTGCCAATAACTGGAGAAATAATCGCAGTTAACGAAAATGTAATCAAAGACCCCTCAATTATTAACGAAAAACCTTATGATGCATGGATAATAAAGGTAAAAGTTGAGAAGATAGACGAAAGAAAATTCAAGACGATAAATGAGGTATATGAAAAGTTTAAAGAAGAAGCGGAAAAAGTAGTTAAATAATTTCCCTTATTTCAGGTTTATTCAAAATCTCCTCAAAGGCTTTCTTTAAATCGTCTGCGGTAAAACCAAAGATAACCGGTTTTTCTAACCTGAAGACCTCATCTATTTTTTCGTTAATTTTGCTAACTTCAACTCCTTGTAAAGAATCTTCCAGCTTATCTAAAAATTCTTTAGGAGACATTATGAAGAAGTCACCGGAAATTGAAACTTCGTCAATCTTCTTATTCACAATCTTTACAGTTATCCTAATCAATTTTCTAGCCTTATAATCAACGTGGCATACAGCAACTGCTGAAGAAATTTTAACACATCTATCAGTCCTTAAATCCGGATGCCTATTATCCTTGTAGTATATCCATTCCTCTCTCTTCTTTTCTTCAGCCAACTTATCCCAAAGCTCTATTTCTTCCGGAGTTAAAGAAGAATCCTCAAATTTTATCCCAAGTTCTTTCTCAAATTCTTCCTTGATCTTCTTGTTAAGCTCGTTCCTATCTGGAACATAACCTAGCTCTTTCTCCATTGAGGTTAGCCACTCGCTCATGTCCTTGGCAATTTTATCCCTAAACTTCTCGGAAGGAACTTTAATGCATTTACTTACAAAATCTGCGTCAAAGGAAAGTAAGATATTCCCCGCAATTACTACAGCCTTCTCGTAAGTCATTGCGCCATTACCGCTAATCTTCTTACCATTTACTACTATATCTTGCTCTTTAAGCTGAGCGTCTAAACCATAACTCCTAATTACGTTAACAATTGGAGTTAAATATTTCTTATACAGAGATTGAGGGTCTGAAGGCGCTTCCTCCTGCTTTATTACAATAAAGAAATCGTGCTCCCCAGGGGTAATTACAACTGTTCCTCCTCCTAAATCCCTCCTAACTACTGGAATATTGTGCTGTTTAGTAAAATCAAGGTTAACCTCAAGCCAAACCTCTTGATTTACACCAACGTTAACAAAAGGTTCTTTAGCGTAAAAAACCATTAAAGTATCTTTACCTCCCCTACTGACGTAATCGGCAACAGAAACGAATGAAGTAACCATGTGATAGCCGTCTTGGGGAGGTAAAGATGCAAATCTCCAACTCATTTCAGAGCCTCTTGCATGATATTTTCTCTGAGGCTATTAACTCCTTGAGCTTTTGTATTGCTTGTTCTCCAGTATACAGTTGCTTTAATTCTTCTGGATTAGTTACTTTCATCCTAACTAACCAACCTTTACCATATGGATCTCTGTTAATTATTACTGGATCTTTTTCTGCCTCAGCGTTGACTTCTATAATTTCACCAGAGACCGGAGCAGGAACTGGACCTGCCCACTTACCGCTCTCCATTGTAGCTAAAGGTCTACCTCTCTCTACTTTAATGCCCTTCTTCTTTATCCTAACTTTTACGATCTTTCCTGCCATTGTTTGTGCAATATCAGTTATTCCTACTAAAACTACATCAGCAGATTCTTGCTTTGCCCATACTGTATTCTTGCCTTCAATATAGTAGAGAAGATTTTCGGGAATTTCGCAATTGGATTCGACTACCAAATCCACCACTTAAATTAACTTTACCAATTAACTATGCTAAAAATTTTTCCTATGAAATTCATGAAACATAAGCTTTCTATTTAAATTATCAAAAACTTCCTTCCAAGAAACACTACCAAGCAAAGTCCTAAAGTCAACAACAGGAAGGAAAAATCGTGAGGACAAGACCATTAACTTCCTAGCAGTCTCAAGCGAAGATTCTGGCGTTACCTTAAAGAAATCCTTCTCCGCAAAGTTCATTACGCTTTCCTTCAATCTACCTTCTAATATTGCCTTGCCAATGCCAAATAGATCAAGAATCCCACAAGGTAAACTATCGCAGACAATTATAGCATATTCTTCGTCCCTCTCTCTCATTTTCTGTAAAACGTTATATACACTCTCTTCTGGAGGAGAAATTATTGGCTCAACGTTCATTACTTCGCCGACCTCAATTTCCTTAGCTCTTTCACTTTTTATGAAATCCTTAGCGTCAATCAAAAGGTTGGAAGAAGTAAAAAACAAAAAATGATATTTTGAGATAAGGTAGTAAATTTCTTCTTTTTTCCACGTTTCTCCTTCGTTTATCTCATAGACAGTCTCTTCCTTGCCGAAGATTAAGCCTTTTAATGTTACTAACTTCCTTTTTTCACCATCGTTTATGATTATTTTATCCACCTTATTTTTTACCATGTATTCTAAGCTCATGGTACCTTACTTATTTGTATAGTTTTGCACTGCCTTAGGCACTCTTCTATTGTAACGTATTTCCAAGATGATCTTGGACTATAACATTCCTCAATACAAGGATCCATTTTTGCAGCCATTTCGGATCAAGTTATAATAAATAGAATAGAAAAGAAAAAAATCTTTACTTATATTAAGTAGAAACAGTGGTGTAATCCCCGTTGAAGGAAAGATTAGGAAAAATAGAAGTAGAGGTTAAAGGAGAAATTGAAATTAATGGAGAAACTTACAAAATAGCTGAAGTCCCTTCAGCAGACGAGTACAAAGGTTTTCCACCATCTTGGGAATTTGTAAAGAATAGTATGTTAAGTTGGAAGCCGTATTTTAAAGGTAAGATGGTCGAAATAAATGGGCAACTAATTCCAGCAGTAGGAAATTACTTACTTAACATGGACGAAGAGATGTACGAACTTACCTTGAGGGTTTATCAAGCTTTCAAACTCAACAAACCACTCCTTGAGACTAACATAAGCGTGATAGTAACAGATCAGATAAATGAAGTCGAAAGGAAAATAGGAAGGGCTTTAAATAGCGAAGAAAAGACTGCTTATTATATAAGGTATGCAGTGGAGTTAGCAATATTAAGGGACATTGGTTTAATTAATTAACATGATAACCTTTACAGTGGAAGGAAGATTAGAAGGCAATGTAGCAAAAACTTGTGTCGCAGGGAAAGAAGTAGACATAGGTTTAATGGGTTCAGATTACCCTACGCCAGAAGAAATGCTCTTAGCTTCGGCACTTTCGTGTATGATGCTAACAATCTACTACGTTGCAAAGGAAATGAACGTTAAACTTGACGACGTCGAAGGCTATATTGAAGGTACTATGGATCCAAGAGGTTTTCAAGGAGATCCTAACGTTCCTCCAGGCTTACTTGAGGTAAATTACTTCATTACCGTGAAAAGTAATGACGAAAGAATAAATGAAGTATTGGAACAATCAATGAGGAGGTGTCCACTGAAAGACACATTAATTAGACAGATAAAAGTTAACGTGAAATGGAAAGTTGAAAAAGAATGAAAGGATAAATAATAAGTAATAAGAAAGAAAAAATAACAATAATTGTTATGCTTAAAAATGATTATTATGTTATTATACTCTTCTCTATCTATATATTGCTACTAAAATCCTCCTTGTTGCTTAAGTTTCTTTATCTCTTCTACATCAGCGTTAACATCAACCATGTCATCTTTAAGCTCTGGGATTGCATTAAGTTCGTTTATAACTTCAAGTAATTGATTCCAGTATGTCTTATATATTACGTCCAGATAAAGTCTATTTAACGTAATAAGCTCTAGAGTTACGGAAAGTTTTGCTGCTATGCCTTTCTGCTCAAGTATTTCCTTTTTATTTTCTAGAATATCGTTCAATTTATCAATTAAATCATAGAGATAGCTTCTACTCTGTATCATTTCCCTTTCTCCAGGCTTAAGGAGTTCTTCTGACATTTTTAATCAAATTAATTAAATAATGAACAAATTTTTAAGGTTTACCTTAGACTAGAGACCTATAAAAGCAAAAACATTGTTAAAATGAGGAGGAAACAGATAGAACAAAAGTAAGAGGAGAAAAAAGAGAAGAGAATTCTGTCTTTACAAATACTTCTTTAGAATACTCATTGGGTTAGTTAAGTTAGCTGTTAATAATGCCTCTTCTGGACTATGTCCAAACGCAAATGCCATTAATTGTGTAAAGTAAACTATAGGCATCCTCAAGTCTTCTCCGTACTTTTCAGCAATCTTATTCATATTAGTCTCTAAGGCGACACCTCCTAATGGACAATCTACGACTAACATATCTGCACCGTTCCTCTTAGCTTCCTTTAATATTCTTGCCTCAAGGTGTAAAGCTACCTCAACGTCAGAATATACGTGTGGCCCTCCGCAACACATTGTTTTAGCCTCAAATGGTACTACTTCTGCTCCTAAAGCTTTCAACAGTTCGTCCATGAATATTGGTCTCTCTGGGTCGTCCTTTAACTTCATGTACCCAGTTAAAGTATAAGGTTTCGGTCTAGTGTATAAACAACCGTAGTATGGAGCAACTTTTAATCCCGTCAATGGCCTCTTGACTTTAGCTTTTATCCCTTCTACACCCACAGTATTATAGAAGAACTCTACTGCATGAATAGTCATTAATTGAAGATCGTAGGGCTTCTCTCCCATCTTCTCTAAGTACGCGTTAACTTTCTCCCTAACTTTAGTATATTTACTCATGTAGTATTGGGTTCTAGATAGAGAGTAATGACAACCTGGGCAGGCAGACATTATTGCATTAGCTCCTATTTTCCTAGCTAATGACAAGTTCCTTGCTGGAAGTAATAATCCTGCCATTGTATTTACGTTCTTAACTTCTAGGGCTCCGCAACAGTTATAGTCATCAAGTCTCTCGAATTTAAGTCCAAGGTCCTCTGCTACTAGCCTTAACGAAACGTCATACGACTTTCCTAATCCGTCTAATGCACAGCCAGGATAGAATGCTACTTTACCGTATGGATTATTAGTGCTCATTCTGGTCTCACCTCCTCCTTCATTGCTTCCTCGAGTACTGTCTTTATTCTATCCCAATTCTTTACCTTATTTGGCTTTAATAGATCTTTTATTAGACCGGATTTAATTAAGGGTACGGACATGGTTATCAAGTCCCTTAAACTCATGGTTACGAAACCCGCCTTTGCGGCGGCGGAACCTAATAAAAGCTCGCTTATTCTTCCACCGTTCTTCATTACAGTATCTAAGAAAAGCTCATCGAAAACTGTGCCAGGATCCTTCTTAACCAGTCCGTGCTTTAATGCGTAATTATGTATGGCGTGAACTACTTCCTCAACCATTACTCCTTTAGGACATCTATGAGTGCACTTCTGGCATGATACGCATCTCCATAATGAATCTTGCAATTCAGCTAATGCTTGCTTATCTCCCTTCCTTGCCAAATCAATGAACTTTCTAGGGCCAAAGTTTGGATCGTATTCCCTCATTGTACAGCCTGAAGTACAAGTACCGCATTGCCAGCAGGCACTAATTGTAACGCCTTCCAGAGTGTTAGCTATTTCATCCCATACTGATGGGTCGTAACCGGTTTGTGTTCTTTCCACCAGGAATGCATTCCAAGTACCGTCTAATTCAATTCCATCTACTACTACCTTTTCCTTTTCAATTACACCTTTAATTATAGGTTTTTCCAACTCAGGTATTGGCAAGTTTGATCACCTTGAGATAGGGTTTTAGCCCCAAGACCAGGGCTGTGGTAGACAGATGTGTAGGAATTAACCCGGCGGCTTTCTTATCTACCGCCAGGTGGGTTGTATAGTCTAGGTATCTAACATATGCATAAACTAAAAAAACGGAAGTAATGTAATATTTGCCCTTGGATTCTAAACCGAATATCTCCAAGACGTTCCTTAATTCATCTATTGTGGAGAATAATTCTTTTTCGTCATTTATCTTAACGTCGTCCTTAATTACGTAATTTATTGAACCAGTCCCCCTCTCCTTATTCCATATCCATCTAGTCCAGAGAGGATATTTTTCCGGCTCTAGAAAATGAATAATCTCCTTAGCCATGTCCTCAATGTCTTCCCTTTCTCCGCCCTTGACTGTGGATTTAAACTTTTCCACTCTCTCGCTATAGGAGAGGGAAGGATCCTTAAGTTGAGAGAAGGCATAGGATAACTCCGGGATAGAAGTCTTTGAAATAACGTCTGAAAAGTGCTTCCTTGCATAGAACACAGACTCAAATAATTTCCTTGCGTCTTCTTCTGTAGAAATCTCAAGCGAGCGTAAGGTCTTACTCTTTAATTCCATTGCGTCCAAAATTGTTTGTAACGACTTCTTTGCATTACCGGATACAGTATTATTTATATCGACATCTAACATTGCATTAAAAATTTCCCTTACGTAATCAACGTTTAAAAAAATAGGATTAATGTTCTACCACCTCAACTTTTACTGGCTCTTCCCACACTCCTTTAGTTATATACTCATAAGCCTTCATTGCTGCAGCTTGTCCTTCAGTTATTGAATCTGCAATAGTCTTTGGACCAGTTATAGCTCCAGCTAGGAATATTCCTTTCCTAGTTGATTGCACTGGTAATCTGTCGGGATCTAAAGGCTTTACAAATCCGTGCTCTTCAAACTCTAATCCTAAGGCTTTAGCTACTTGCTTAGAACCTAATCCTAACTCCATTCCGTTTGCAAGGATTACCATATCGTAGGGAACTACTAATGCTCTGTTCAAATTCATCGTGTCCTCTCCTTTGATTATTACAGTATCGTTTGGTCCTCTCATGAACTCGGAAATCCTACCTCTTATGAATCCTACTCTGTATTCTAACTGAGACCTCCAGTACAATTTATCCTCCATTAATCCGTAAGTTCTTATATCCATGTAATATATGTGAACTACCGCATCCGGAATCCTTTGCTTAATTTCCATTGCTTGCTTTATTGATACTGCACAACATACCCTAGAACAGTAAGTATTGCCTACAGTTGCGTCTCTTGAACCTACACACAGTAGAATTGCTACTCTCTTTGGAGGAGTACCCTTTGTTGTAACTAATTTATTCTCCGAAAGCATCCTTTCTATGTCTGATATTTGATAAATATTTGGAATTATTCCGTAACCATATTCATATTTCCTCCTGGAATCGAAGTGTTCGAAGCCTGATGCTGCAATTATTGCACTAACCTTCTCAGTAGTTGTCTTACCAGTCTTGTCCTTTATTGTAACTACAAACCCTTTGCCTTCCGGTTTAGCACTTTCAACTATGCTTTCCATGTACTTCTTTGCTCCATCTGCCGACTTTATTAAAGGATCAATTACTTCCGACGCAGGCCTTAATTCTGGGAATAATAAGCTGTACTTTAACTTCTTAGGAGTTCCTCCCAAGTAAGACTCCTTTTCAACTATGACTACGTCAACACCCATATTTAGCAGTTCCTTAGTTGCCGAAAGTCCTGCAGGTCCAGATCCTATTACAAGAACTTTTTCTCCTGCCACTTTTCTAACCCCTTAATTTATTTAATAAAATTAATTAAAAAGATTTGCTTAACTTGATTTTGCAGTTTGCGCACTTTCTCCTTTGTACCACTTTACTCTTTCTGGCAATGCTAAGTAGAAATCGATCTTCCTGTGAGGTTTATATAAGTACTCTGGTTGTGCCTTTCCTTCTCTCAAGTCTGCTAGATATTGCAAGAACTTCTCCTTATAATCATCAACTGGGACTCCTATCTTCCTTAGGAAGCCTTCTACGTCAGTCGCATGCCAGTGTATTTGTCCTATCTTATATGGGTCTGCACCCATTGCTATTGCAGCAAACTGCGCGTCTGATAATACCGGTAAGTTATAATTAAATCCATGAGCTTTTCCTGCCCATTGACTCTTATCTAAAGTTGTTACACAACCAGTGTCTGAAGTAACGAATACGTCAGCGTGAGCTTCCTCCACTGCTGGGATGACCTTCTTAAATAGTGCAAAGCTTCTTGAGAATTCCCTTTCTGTCAGGATGTGCCTAAATCCGAAACCACAGCAGTCCCACCAGGTTGAGTAATCAACTATTTTAGCTCCGAAGTTCTGTACGGTTCCAGTTGGTGCAGCAGGTCTCCTTCCTTGCCAAACTTCTGGGTCATATATTGTGTCTTCTGGGACTAACTTGTAAACGTGGCAGGGAGTATGTACTGCGACTTTAATGTTGCTTAAATCGTACTTCTTGTGCTGTGCAGCCTTCTTACTCATCGTATATAACCATTCAGAGTAGTGAACCACTTCCTCCGGAATTACTATGTCCATTCCTAGTTTCCTCATTATAGGCCTTAATTTCTCTCTTACTTCCTTGTGCAATATTATCATATTCCTAACTTCCTTATAATGACCAAAAGATGTTCCGCAATGGATTAATGGGAAGTAGTCTATTTCATAAGCTCTCCACATGTTCCTTACGTAAACTCCAGCTAAAGCTACTGGGTTAGATGCTCCAGATGCGTGATAATTCCAGCCGGTACAAGAAGTTTGGTGAGGCTCGTCCATGTAATCAATTTCTAACTTATTCATTATCCAGAATACTGAAGTTGGATAACCAGGGATGTGACCACACTGCCCACAGCTCTTATGATTCCATAACCTTGTAGTTGGTATTGTCTTTGGAAAACCGTTCAAAGATTGCATTTTTACAGGGTTATTATAAGGCTTAATGTGGTGTACTATTATTTCTCCTTCGTCCTCTAATTTCTCCATTTCTTCTTTTACGTGCTGTAAACCGTGTGGCGTGCTGTATCTATAAATTATCCTTTGGTATACTTCGTTCCAATCTACTACGTCTGCATAAGGGAAGGCATTTTTAATCTCTTCCTGCAATTTTTTATCTACATTTTCTTGTTCCGACATACAAATTCCCCTTTAACTATACATTTGTTAGAATGGAATAAAAACTTTACTTATTAAACATTTTATGAAACATAGAATAAGTTTTCTAAAATATCACAAATTATGTAAAAAAGGAAACTAACTTAAAGATCTAACCAGCTGTCAGGAAGGTCTTCTTCCTTAAGCTCTCCCTTTTCCCACTTCTCCTTAATTTCCTCCAATTGTTGCTTCCTCTCGTCGTAAATGTCAGCAATCATATCATATAAGTCTGGGTCGACTTTCTTTATAGAGTCCATTACTCCCGATTCGAACATTATAGTCATCATTTCGACTGCTGTTTGAAGTGAGGGGTGCCATCCAACGTCTGTCCTTTGTAATAAATCAACTGGAACCGCCTTTCTGTAAACGTCCATGTTCTTTGATTCCTCAACCGCTTGAGGACCCCAGTCGGGGAATGCCTCAGGTTGAATCATATCTGGAGTTACTTGGTTTCCTAAAGTAAGGACAGTGTATAATACTCTTCTATAAGGAGCCAGAATTTCTTTAGCAGAAGGTAGTGCAAATTGAACTGCGTATTCTCTTAAGAGCATTATTAATCCGGCAATCTCGTTATTGAAGGGGCACCTCATTGAACAAGTATAACATTGCACGCACGCCCAAACTTTCTTGTTCACGAATTCCCATATTTTATCCGCCTCATCTCTCATCATGTATTGTATCATTTCTCTAGGTCCGAAATCGTAGAACTTAGCTGCAGGACAACCGGAAGTACAAACTCCGCAGTTTAGACACCCCCTTAAATACTCGTTAAATCTAAAATCGGATTTAACTGCCTTCCAGAACTCTTCAGCCAATTGCCTCTGATCTGGAGGAAGTCTATCTAAGTTCCTTTGTTCTTCTGGCAGAGCTCCTTGCTCTTCATAAGACATATCGAGAAATCTTGGGTCGTCCGGTAATTGTAGAACCTTAGTTGCCATTTAACTCACATCTTTTAATTAACAAAAGAGACTTATAAGTTTTGTTTTAAAAAAATGTAAAATTAAATAACTTACTTTGTCCTCTTAATTAACACTCTAAGTACGCCGTTCTCTTGCTTCATGTCAATTATTTGATGTCCAGTTCTCCTAGCCCATGCCTCTAAATCGGACTTTGCTGCAGGGTCTGTTGCGTAAACCTCTAGGACTTCTCCGACGTTTATTGTCTTTATTGCCTTAGCAGTCTCTAAAACCGGTCCTGGACAGAACATCCCCTTTAAATCTAGGGTTTTAGCTATTTTTACTTCCTGTGACATGCGGATCACCTTAAATAAACAGGGTAGTCCCACCTTCTGCTCTATCTAAGAATGTTGCAACTCCAACTACGTCATCAACAAAATCAGCTAAGTCTTCTCTCTTTAATCCGAAGAATTCCATTGTTGTTGAGCAAGCGTAAACTTTTACCTCTCCAACTTCCTTAGCTTGCATGATTAACTGATCCCAAGTTGGGTACTTCATTTCCTGCATTCTTTGCATCATAACTGGGCCGAATTGCTCGTAGTTCTTATCAATTGGCTGAGGCTGTCCAATTGACTTCTTAGTTAATGCTTGAAGTCCCCAAAAAGTGAAGAATAAGTTTACTTCATAACCCGCTGCCGCAGCACCAGACGTCAAAATTCCTACCGGCATTAATTTATCTATTGTTCCAGAGAACACTATTATTGATAACTTTTTACTTCCCAACTTTTACACCTAAATATCATTTATCTTAAAAATATTTAAGCTTTTTGGTATTGCTTTATTTTCTAAATAAACTTATAAAATGCTCTACGAGAATGTAACGTGATTTTGTTTGATAAAAAATATAAGGAACTAAAATTAAATAAATCAAGATAAACATGTCTCAAGAACAAGAGCAGAAAAAGAAGATACTAATAGTAGTAACTCACGGTCCAGAAGATTTGGACAGAACTTACGCACCACTATTCATGGCCTCAATAGCTGCATCAATGGAATATGAAACCTCAGTATTCTTCATGATTAAGGGACCACTATTATTATCAAAAGCTTGGCAGGAAGAAGAGAGGAAAAAAGGAAACAACCCATTCATACACTTCTTCGACATGGCAAGGGATAACGGAGTAAAAATGTACGTTTGTATACAAAGCCTTAAAGACATGTGCCACATGAACGAGAGTGATGTAGTTGACGGAGTAGAATTAGTAGGAGGGTCAACACTAATAGATTTAACGATGGATGCGGATAGAACATTATTCTTCTGATGGGCATGTATGTGGTAATAGGCGGCGGCTCTGCAGGATACGTAGCAGGTAGCGTATTAGGGAGAGAAGGGAAGGAAGTAGTAGTAATAGAAAAAGGAAAGTTCGGAGGAGTTTGCGTAAACTCTGGTTGTGTACCAAGTATTTTTCTTTCAGATATTTCATTTCTTTTTTCTAGATTAAATGAGATTGGCAATTATAAAGGATTAGAAATTAGTGTAACCGACTCTAAAGAAAATTTTTTCTCAAAAAGAAATGAAATTATTGAATACTTATCTAATGCAGGAAAGGAGCTGGTTAAAAACTCCGGAGCGGAAGTAATTGAAGGAGAGGCAAAGATTGTATCTCCTAACGAAGTCGAAGTTGAAGGAAAAAGAATAGCTTTCGACAAACTAATAATTGCCACTGGATCAATACCTTTAAAACCTAGCATTAAGGGAATTGAAAGGGCCATAAGCGAAGACGAAGCGATAAACCTAAATTACGTTCCCTCATCACTAGTAGTAATAGGCGGAGGCTACGCAGGAGTAGAAATTGCACAAATATATGCAAGGTTGGGTAGCGAAGTAACTCTCATTACTAGAGGAAAGATAATGAAATACTTAGACGAAGACGGGCAGAAGATAATAAAAGACAGCCTCGAGTGGGACGGAGTGGAATTAATAGAGAACTGCGAAGTTGAGGAAATAAGGGAGCACGAAGTGGTGACAAAAAAAGGAATGAGAAAGAAAGGTGAGGTAGTAGTTTACGCAACGGGTAGGAAGCCCAACTTCCCCAAGGGAATTGATAAGCTTGGAATAAAATATAACGACAATGGAATAGTTGTTAACGACTTACTGCAGACTACTAACTCGAGAGTTTATTCCGCAGGAGATGTAATAGATAAGGAAAAGAAAGTAGCCCACGTTGCAATGCTTGAGGGAATAATTTCCGCATTAAACTCCATGGGAAAAATGGAGAGGATTAACTATTTTTCAGTTCCCCAAGTAGTTTACACTGATCCACAAATAGGCGTAGTAGGAGATAGAAAACTAGCAGTAAAAGAGTGCAAGTTCCCCCTATCTGCAACAACTAGGGCCATAATAAAAGGCTTAAGAGAAGGTTATGCTAAAATAGGCATTGACGAAAGAGGTAAAATAGTCTACGGAGAAGTAGTTGCAGACGTAGCAGAAGAACTTGTGAACGAGCTGGCAATTGCGATAAAGGCGGGAATGACTTGTAAAGATCTCGCTTTTACAGCTTTAGTCCACCCTTCATTGTCAGAAAGCATGATAAACGCATGCAGAGGATTCTTTAACTTAGACGTGGATAGATTTAAGGATAAAAATGCTTGAAAAATACTTGGAAGAAAAAGGTTACAAGTTAAGGGTTGAAGGAGATAGAAAAATAGTCGACATGAACGATTATTCCTTTTATATAATAGGTGGAAACAAGTGCGTCTTCCCAATTCCTCTACCCACTGGAAAGGAAAGCCTAGACGATTTAGTTAACATGGGCATCCAATACGCTAGGGCTTCAAGGTTAGTACAAAGCTTAGGTTCCCCGGTTTCTTATTCCGTTGAAGGCTCATCAGTTTTAGTAATTAAGGAATTCAAGGACGAGAAGGAGTTAGAAAACAAACTGATAGACGCAATGGATAAAATAGAAAGTTTGAGGTATTTCGTATGAGCTACGACCCAATAATTAAACAGTACTCTAACGTAATAAAAGGGTTAAAAATCGAGGAATGCCTAGCAGATGAGCTTTTTGAAGAAATGAAGGTAAATAACGAAATAGTGAAGATAGAAGGCTGTAATAGGCCGGTAATTAAAGTAGAAAAAGAAGGGAGGAGATTCTTTACTTACTATGGAGTCCCAGAAATTAACGAACTCTGGCCTTTCCTCAATGCTTTAGTTAGGATATCTTCCAATACCGTTCACCTGCAGGCGGATGAAATGGAATTAGCAAAGAAGTTGAAAGGAAACTTAAAGCTCTTCGTTACTGCAACTTGTACTCATTGTCCTGCGGTCGCTGAACTATTTTACCAAATTTCAATAGTTAACGAGAGCGTAAACCTTGAGATATACGACGTGGACGTTTATGAGGAGTACATAGATAAATACCACGTATTAAGTACTCCTAAAATAGTATATAATGAGAAAGAATTCCCATCATTTCCCCCGTTAATACTTTTAAAAATGCTCGCAAAGAGCACACAGTAATCTCAGTTCGTGCTGAGAAAACTTTGCAGGACGTTAAGTGTAGACGAAAAGTAATACTACTAGAGAAGCTAAAGCGATAAAAGAGCATTTCAAATAATAATGACTTTTACTCCTTCCTTCTCTGCAAATTCCTTAACTTTATCGTCTGCGGTTATTAAATAATAATTAAGGTCTTTAGCCAAAAGCACTGCTTCAGTTTCCTCAACGCTTAACCCTTCTAAAGGTTGGAATTTATGAGAGTAAGCTAAAACCTTAACTCCTTCATCTAAAGCCTTATCTACGTCTATCCCCTTCTTTAACGCAAAAGATAAGCCAGAGGTCGTAATTATTAAGGAATATTTTCCTTTAAACTTTTCAACAACCTCGTCCAATCTTTTAAAAAGATTTGGAGATATAACCGCATACTCCATGATTTAAAGTAGAATAGAGACGATTAAAAGCTCTTCTTACCAGTTTTTCATATTTCAACTTATCTAAAGAAAAAGAGCTTTAATTAAGAATGATTCTTAACAAAACTTGAATAAAAAGTTTTCAAAATTTCATCGACTTCCTGCCTAACTATTTCAGCGTTTCCCATAGTTTCCTCCTCCGGGTTATCTTTCTTTCCTAGGTAGCCCAAAATGTATTCAAACATGCATAAAGCAGAGCTCTCTCCATAGCCTCCACCGCCGTATGATATTACCTTAAAATTCAACTCTCTCTGAAGCCTCCTAACCTTCTGACCCAGATAGTTGAAGGAATTGGCAGACAAATTAAGGAAATGTAGGCTGTCGTCCTTATGGCCATCAACTCCAGCGTTTACCAAAAGATAATCCGGGCGGAAGTCCTCCAAAACTTGAGTAACTTTCAAAGCCTCAGCAAAGGCGTCATCTCCAGAACCCCTAGGTAACGGGATATTCAAATTCAACCCCTTCCCTTTTCCCTCTCCTATTTCGTCCATTTTACCGTCTCCGGGGAAGAAATGACCGTCGTAACCAAAGATGTTTATCTTGAGTACTTCGTCAGAATAAAGTATCCTCTGTAGCCCGTTACCGTGGTGGGCGTCAACGTCAAGTATTGCAACCCTCCTAGTTTTACTTAGAATTTTTGCTGCAATTGCAATGTCGTTTATAGGGCAGAACCCCATTGCCCTGCAGGGCAGCGCGTGGTGAAAACCACCTAGAGGAACGTAAATGAAATCAAGGAAGGAAGAGAATTTAATTGCCGTAATACTCCCACCTAGGATTAAAAGCACGTCGTCAAACATTCCTGGATAATGAACGGTGTCACCTTCGTCCAAAAAACCTATATAAGGAGAATTACTCGCTTCCTTCAGTTTCCTCAAGTATTCCTTGGAATGGACTACGAGCAAATCTTCTTCCTTTGCGGGCTCAGGTTTAATGAAAAGGATCTCATCTTTTATTCCCTCAAGTAGTTCCCTAAACTTCCTTATTCTAGCCTTAGCTATATCCCTTATCATGGGATGAGAAAAAGAGATATTAAGAAACCTATCGTCCCAAATTACTCCTATCATTTCAGCAACCGGTAAAGTCGCTTAAATCAACTTTCTTCTTTTCTCCCTTTTTCTCTATAATTAGAGTAAAAACCCCGTCCTTTTCCTCGTGTTGAAGAACTTTACAGTTAGCTAAGTCCATGAGCTGGAGCAACATTTCGTCACATTTAGGATCTTTATATAGAACTTTTAACTGTTCCCCTCCTTTCATTTCCATTATCTTCGCAGAGACTTTGAGGAAAGGTTCTGGGCATTCAAGGCTTACCAAGTTTAGTTCTTCCATAAAATTATGAAAATCAAAAAAGTAAATAAGTTTTTAACAAGTAGACTGGCATCTTGACGTCAAAGGAGTAGCAAAGCCTTATAAGTACCGCAATAAAAATATTACTGTGTCATCTTCACCAATGCAAATAGAGGCAAAAAAGGTAGCAGCCCTTTACGCAAGGTGGTTAAGGTTACCGGAAGATGCGTTATTTCACGGAGGAAGAGGCCCAGTAATGAAAATTTATGATGCATTAAAAAGCGCTAAAAACAAGGATGATATAAAGTCGATCCTAGACCTTTCAAAGTATGAAATGGAGAAGCAAACGCTTAACGACCTAACAAGGTTGGTTAATGAAATCCTTAACAGGATACAAAACATGAACGACTCAGATGCCGTAGCTTTTACCTTGGAAGTATTTAGGTATTTCCAAATAGCTTTAGCCACAAAGATTGAGGACATAAAGAAAGGCTATTGGGCTTGACTACCGCTGTTCTTACAATTATAAACAAACCTCTCAGGGTTCTGTCTAAAAGCTAATTGGCAAATTTCAGTATCGAAATAGTAAACAATTCCATTATACATTTCTTTATAGGGAGAACACTCTGCTTCAAACAGCCTATTGCAAACTGGGCAAATTACCTTCATAAAGGAAAATAAAAACGGAAGTTTATAAAATGAGCTCCAGCAGTGTGCAAAAGAATACAAAGCTCTCCCGTTTCCACCATAGAGTATTCAAAATCCAACTAAGAGACGATAATGAATCACGACTTTCCACAATTGGAATTGTTCGGAGGAGTGTAGAGCCAATAAAGAAATTTAAACTCCCATCCCTACCCTTGCAAATTTTTTGCTAAACAGTTGTTGCACATGAGTTTTAGGAAAGTCGCTCTCGTTTCAGACCTAACTACAGCGATAAGGAAACGTCATAAGCCTTATTTAATTCAAAGAAGTATCTACTCTCTCATTGAAAAAACCTTGAGTCATATACGCCAATGTAACATGAAGTATATAACGTCCTCCTTGAAAGGCGCATGTGCTAATAATTTCTGACTTCCTCCCGGAAGGTTTCTCTCCCAAGGGGCTCATCAATTCGAGCACAGAGGAATACTGGGGAGAAGCGTCATTATACTAAAAACTTTCTTAGGCTATACATCCCCTTTCCGCCACATTTATTGTAAGCCAGAGTCTTGTAATAAACGCTGTCGTCTACAGCATAAAACCCATCAATACTGTCTTTGAAGCCAAGAAAGAATGCGCAGTTTTCTCATCAAAATTTCTCTGAAAAGTAAAGGGGCATCATAATTCTTGCTCCACATTCGCGTTACTACTTCTAGGACGTGGTGAACAGTTTTTATTTTATCGGCGTTGTTAAAAGTAGGTCTAAGGTCGTATTTATAAATCTCTTTAAAAATATAACTATCCGTCCTATTGAACGATGTTCTGTATATTTTATCATTTTCTAAAAGGATTTTAACGAGATGGTACTAATATAAAACCATAATTGACGAATTTATGTAATGAAGAGTTCGATAGTTATTAAAACGATAAAGTTTGAATCTCAATGAGACCATTACGAGAATCTCTAGACTAATTGAAGACCGTATTAAATCTATTTCTTAAACCGTATACAACTTCATAATATATACTCATAACCGAATATTAGGTGTCAAAATCTTACTAATGTCTGTAGTTCAGAGTATAAGCTGAATTCTTGTCTATGTGTCACACAAAGGATAGTAACAAGTTTTTAGAAATCGAGAATAAGGAGGACTTTGAGAAGTTTAAGAAGATTTGTTAAAAATAGCTAGAGAAAAAGCTAAGGGTCATGTCCATTCTTATGAGACTATAACTGTGGGGAGATGTACTTAACACCTAGCGAATTTGCTGAAATTTAGGTGAAGGGAGGGAAAATCAACGGTGGAGGATTCAATATGGTGAAGAGGTTATTAAGCGGTAGAGTACAAGGGTTTCCTCAATCAGAAGGACGAATTAAGCGTGTTGGGGAAGTCGATAATATGGATGGGAGTGTGTTTCCCTCGAAGATGATCCTTTAAGCCCTTGAGAAGTTACGCCACGAGTAAACACTTAGGAATAATTTATGAAATTGAATAGCAGACTTCAATGATTTTATTTCTTTAGCCTCGACTTTATATTATGGATTGTTGCTTTAACTACATAGGTTTCGTGAGGAGAGAAGATAATTCTGCCTCAAGGAATTCCGTAGTTAGAATAGTGATTAAAGAGGAATACGTTGAAGGACTAAAAGGTGTTGAAGAGTTCTCTCACTTAATAATTATTTATCATCTTCATCTAGCTAACCTCAACAAGGGTCTAAAAAGAGTGAGAGGAGGAGTAGAGGTAGGAGTTTTTGCTACAAGGTCTCAGCACAGACCTAACCCAATAGGGATTTCAGTGGTTGAACTAATTAAGAGGGAAGGCAACACCTTGTACGTTAAAGGAATAAATGCCTTTGACGGAACTCCAGTCCTTGATATCAAACCTTATGACGAATGGGATTCAATTCTTAACCCAAAAGTGCCAGAATGGCACAAGATAGAAATGAGATCACGGGTTACCGACTCTTTCTAAGTTCTCTATTTCCTTTAGAAGTTTCTCTAATTCTATTTTAACAAAATCTAAGGTATATGAGTTATATTTCAAATATTCAGTTTAATGAACTATAAGGAATGGATAGAGCAGGAAGATCTAGATACTGCAAAAGTTCTTTTAACTAACGGGAAATGTTATGCTTCTGCCTTCCATTCTCAGCAAGCAGTAGATAAATCATCAAAGTCCCTTGTAATTTATCTTTGGAAAAGATCCTGTAAGACGCATTTACTTATAGAGAAGGAAGGACTGAATCCTTTTTCATGCTGAGTGAGTCTAACTATTTTGTTAAATTATACAAAATAAATGAGTAAAACTTTCCTAACCTAACGTGGGATTTTTGTTAAAAAATGTTTGATAACATTTTTATTAAATTAAGAGTTATTAAATGCGTCGAATTAGATGTTAATCTATTAATAAGTTTCAAATAAATTGTTGGACACACTCTAGAAATCCGTAAACAAACTCATGTTTTTACTTTAACTTCTCACGGTCTATTATGGAAGAGAAAGTAGCAGATTCAAAGGGTAGGTTATATCTAGGAAAGTGGTATGCTAATAAAAAACTCTATGTCGTAGATCTGGGAGGAGTTATTGTACTCCTTATACTTGCTTTGCGCAAGAAATTGGGAAGATTAAAAATATGGAAGATCTCGTGAATTTCCTCTAAGAATGAATAGTGTTAAAATTCTATAAGATAATAAAAACATTAAAGTCGACAAAAAATATTCTATAAATATCTTTTTCTAAAAAGTAAGAAAATTAAAGTTATAAATAAAATGCCTATGATAACTATGACTATCTTATCTGTTTTATTTACGTTAATAGTGTGAGCAATAGATTTTGTATAACTACTTTGAACCATAGACGCGATATAGGTAATGTTAGTACTAATAAATTTCCCTACACAACTACCATTTTCATAAAAATATACAACTTCTGGAAATGGAAGATAGAATGATTTACTCTTTACACAGTCTATTTCAGTGTAGTTATCAAAACTTATCAATATTTCCTTTTTAGGTATGAAAGAATAGTTAAAATAATAGAATGGTCTTATAGTTACGTTTTCTAATGGGGTAGAGTTTACAAAAAACCTTCCGTTAGCTATCCACAAACTACCCCTAGGAAAAGTATAAACTGTATTATTTACAATGACTACGCTAAAATTATATAATTCTTGTATACCTGCATTACCGTAAGTTATCCATACTGTACCTTTACTGAAATATGCGTAGCCGTTTATTGCACTTTCCCCTGTAGACCAAACTCCACTATAAGCTACTGGAGGAACATACCAGTTATTGTTATACCTATAATATTCCCTTATAGATACATTAAATCCCTTTGCGAGTTCTGCTACGGCACTGTTTCCATATCCCCCTATCACAGTTCCAGCGTTGTAGCCGGAATAAATTATTCCAAAAAATTTGCCCATGATGACACACGTTTTGTTTAATGTTAAAGTCGTGTTAGATATAAAGAATTCAATGCAAAGTGCGTTACTAGTGTTAGTCCAGATCGTAGTTATATTGAAAGTATAGCCTATTATGCCACTGTGACAAAACATATGATAAGCCCCATCATAATAAACGCTAGTTGTCCATATTACATCATAACCATATTTAGTAAGCATTACGGGCTCAATAACGTTTTGGACAAAGACATTACTACCATTTATATTTAGACATACATTTTCTTGAATCGAAATACCCGGAGATCCAGGCTCTAAAGATATGTTATATAAACTTACTATAGATTGAATCCCGCATGTTTGTACATAACCGAATTCGTATCCATAATCATACCCGGCATAAACTGTAGGAATAAAAATTATTAGAATAACAAGAAGGAATAATACCTTCATAAGTATTATTAAATTAACGTAAAATAAAAACCTATACCTTGAGAAAAGCTTTGTCATCCTTGATTGTTAGCATAGACTCCTTCATCTTCCAAGTTAAGTAGTCCTTTAGGTTTCTAGGATAGCCTAGTATTGGCAGTTCACCAACACTTGCTATCTTAACTGTCATTCTATCTAAGTCAGCATTATAACTTGCCTTTGGTGTTAGCCATACAGTGGGCTTATAAACGCGGGAAACCTACCCCTCTTGGGATTAAACTTGTAGATGGAGAGGGCATCACGATAGCAGTCCTCAGCGACCTTCGATGGTAGATTGTACTCTACCTTTAACTTTTCGTACAATCCGGCATGGACTTTGGAGAGTGTGTCCTTTTCTTCGGGGTTTTTCACGTTCTCTTTCATCCAGAATAGGGCAAAACGGAGTGCACTAACATAGTTGTTCACGAGGGCTAGGAGGGTGTTAGATAAACCAATCTTCATTGCGACAGTTGCTCTGATTGGGTTTTTCTCCCTCCTAGCTATTGAATGACAATAGGAGAAAGAGATTTTTAAATCTATAAGGGGGCTATCATTGACGAGGTTTTCCTTCCCCATTTTTGTAATCTGCACGATCTCATAGCTTTTCTATCGATAGAGGATATCTTCTCTTCCATATAACTTAAAAACAGCTATGTTTTATGATTTTCTCTAATTAGAAATTTCCACATTAGATCGAAGTTATTTTATCTCTCTAAGTATTTTAAGTTACTCGTATATTAAACGCAACAACTTAACTTTTTCACGTCCTTATAAAACGCTAAAGCAACTATCCTTAAAGACTCCGCTACTGTAGGGAATACGTGAACTGTATCTATAATATCATCTATCGTCATCCTATGCTTTATTGCCAATGCTGCCTCACCAATAAATTCTGCAGCATTCTCAGCCATTACATGAACTCCCATTATCCTCTTTGAGCCTTTCTCCACTACCATCTTTATTAAGCCCTTCTCTTCGTCAATTATTTGAGCCTTTACGATGTCTTTCATTTTTACAGTCCTGCTATCAAAATCTCCATCAAAGGAATTAAGCCCCACTCTTGCTAAATTTGGACGAGTAAATATGACTTGAGGAACACTAAGGAAGTCAATCTTCTTATGCTCTCCCTTAATTGCATTTCTCACCGCTACAGTTCCTTCATAACCCGCTAAGGCTTCCAACATTTTATCTCCTATTACGTCACCTGCAGCGTAAATGTTGGGGTTAGTAGTCTGAAGCTCGTCATTAACTTTTATTCCTCCCTTCTCGTTTAGTTCAACTCCTGCAGATGATAAATTCAAATCAACGTTAGGTTTCCTTCCAGTAGCCATGAGGATCTCTTCAGCCTCGACCTCACCTTTGTTTGTAACTACAACTTTACCGCCTTCTCCTTTCTTTACCTCCTTAACCTTAACGTCTGTGACTACGTAAATTCCTTTCTCCTCCAAGACTTTCTGTATCTCCAGAGAGATCTCAGGCTCCCAATCTGGAATGAGAGTTTTACTCCTCTGAAGGATTGCCACTTCAACGCCGAAATTTCTGTACATTTGAGAAAACTCCAATGCCTCTGCCCTACCGCCTATGATTACTAAAGAGGAGATTTTCCTATCGGGGTTTAGAGCCTCAACGTTAGTCCAGTATCCTAAGTCTTTTAATCCCGGAATTTCCGGGATAAAAGGAGAAGATCCGGTAGCTATAATGAACTTCTTACCTTCTATTACTTTATCCCCAACTTTTACCTCGTGAGGGGAAATAAAGTAAGCTTTACCTTCTATTAATTCCACGTCGTAATAACTGAGGACGTCCTCGTATTTTTCTTTCCTGGATCTATTTACGAACTGTTTGGTGTCTTCAAAAGACGAGAAAAAATCTCTTCCCTTTTCCCCTAAGTGGAGTAACCTCTTTGAAGGAACGCAACCTACGTTTACGCAAGTCCCTCCAATAGGGCCGTAACCTATTAAAACTGGCTTAATTCCCAGTTCATTTGCTTCAATAAGTGAAGCGAAACCTGCTGCTCCGTAACCTATTATTACTAGGTCTTTCATTTTAACCTAGCCTCAAATTTGTCAGCACAGTGGGAACAACAGAAGTAGTGCTTTTCCCCATTTATTACTCTAACGTAAACGTCGTCCTCAGTTAGGGGTGCACCGCATTGTTCGCATTTCAATTCGTCTTGATTTATTCTTATTTTCATTTTTTCTCAAATTTTCTTTACACTCTTTTGTTAAAAAATTTTCTCATAATGAACATATGCTTAATAAGAAGAAAAGAGATAGTAAGCAATAACAACGAAAGCCTTTTACTGGAACTGGGGTCATTTTTCCTGTACCTCCTCTCTGTCCATAGAAGGGTCGAGGCTTTATAAGACCAGGTTGGAGATAGTCTTCTACCTCTTAGACAAGGGTAAAGTCACAGTTCAAGATATGTCTAGAGATTCACAATTTCACACCACTTGTCTTACCTAAGAATAGTTAAAGTAGAAAAGAACGGTAAGTATTCAGAGTACTCAGTTAGTGATGAAGATGTTAAGGAGATAACCAGGCATACAAAGAACTACGGTAAATCCATTCTATCCTGCTAGAGGAGAACTAAATCGGTGAAATAAATGTCTAATCAATTCCCTCTCCCTTTTTTCTACATCCCTCTTTACATAAGGAATTTTTATATATCCAATAAAATGAGAAGGTAACAATTGACGAAATTTGTTTAACAAGGTTTCACATATATCTCCTTATTTCAACAAAATTGCTGACCATCATGACTCCAGTCCTTTCAGTTCTTCCTTAATCTCTCTGTTAACCTCAGTTAGCACAAACGACGAAATAAGGAAGTTATATAGAGAGTAATACTCTCCTCGAGTGGGGAATCTTCGGTGGGTAACAACGCGATAATAATTTAGGACCGTTAGAGGTTAATCGTACTTATTTGCTATTTAGTTGTAGTTAAAATTTATATATTAGTAACTCTCACTTTTTACTATGAAGGTAAAGGTTACTAGAAACTTTCAAGTTACTATACCTTCAGAGATAAGAGAAAAATTAGGTATAAAGGAAGGGGATTACGTGGAAGTAACTTTAGATGAAAGTAATGGGGTTATAATAATTAAACCGTACATAAGAAAGTGGACTACAATAAGATTGAATAGAAAAGTGGATCAAGAGGATATAGATAAGGCAGTTGAGGAGGCATTAAATGATAAATGAACGACAAGCCTCGCCCCTTCTAGGGGCGGAGTAAAGCTATTTAAACTTCAGCAATAACGATTAGTTATGGCACCCTCCTCTGGTCAACTTTATGAGGATGAGGAGCGGGAGCCGACTTCCACTCCCGCAATGCCAGAGGAGGGTGTCTACAAAGTTGAACACTCAGGAAAGAGGACAAACGTAGTTCGTCTTCTTCCAAATGGTTTTCAAGAAAGAAAGTTGAGGAGGTTAGCCAATCTCTCTGCAAAGCTCTTCAACGAAGTTAACTATGAAAGGAGGCAACAATTCTTCCACGAAGGGAAAGTAGACTTTAAGGGAACGTGGAGTAAGTACTACGAGAAGTATAAGGACAAGTTGGGCGTTAATGCTCAAGCTATTCTTCAGAAGAACAACGAAGCGTGGTCGTCCTTCTTCTCCTTGTTAAAACTGAAGAAGGAGGGAAAACTACCACCACACATGAACCGCGTTTCTCCGCCTAGATACTGGAAGGACAGAGAGACGAAGAAGAGAAAGCTAATACTAATCATTAGACAAGATCGATATGAGGTAGATGCTGAAAATCATAAATTAATCCTCAAGGACTTTAAAATGGAAATAGACTTTGTTGGTAGACTCAAATGGTACGGTAAGCAAGGTAGATTAGAAATAATTTTTGACGAAACCAAGAACGCCTGGTATGCACACATACCAGTTGAGGTAGGTGTTGAAGAAGCTGGAAAGAAGAGCAAGCACGTCGTCAAGGGTGAAAGGAAGAGTATCCAGATTGCCAAACCAAATGGAGACAAGCTCGCTTCCATCGATTTAGGTATTAACGTAATAGCAAGCGTAGTAGTTAACGATGGCACTTGGTTGCTCTACAAGGGTGTTAGGACAAAGGAGGACTACTTCTACTTCCAAAGGAGGATTTCAGAAGTTCAATCGTTAGCAGACAGAACCAAAAACCTTGGCGAACATGAGGCATATCTGGAATTGTTAAGGGAAGAGAGGAGACTGTTCAAGAAACTAACTAGGAGGCTTCTTCACCTCTACCGTAACTTAGCTTCCCACCTTATTAGGACACTTCACGAACTAGGAGTGTCAACAATTTACTTAGGTTACCCATTCAACATTGTGAAGGAGAAGGGTAATAAGTTTACAGTAAACATTTGGTCTTATCGTAAGTTGATGGAATCCATTGAATTGAAAGCACAAGAATACGGTATGAAGGTGTTTGAGGTTGTTGAGTACAATACATCAAAGTATTGCGCTTACCACGACGTGGAAGTAAAGAGAAAGCCAAGAGGTGTTGTCAACTGTCCTTTGGGTCATAAACTTCACAGCGATTTGAATGGTGCGTTAAACATTCTAAAGAAGGCAGTAGGAGTAATTATTAACGCAGTTAAGAAACCTCTATCTTTCATCGTGGATCATAACCGAGTAGCACCCATAAAGGGGGTGTAACCCCTAAGACCTCGGGGAACCCTCGCCCTTTAGGGCGGGGAGGAGGTCAGAGTGGTTTATGAGTTCTTATGGGTTTTAGCAAAACTTACGCCAAATGTTTCCTTAATAGAAACTAAGATTAAAGAGTTAAGGGAGTTTGAAATTATATGCGAAAGCCCAGAAACCATACTAAATGGTATAAAAATGTTAAAGGAAGACGGTAAACCCTTAAAAATGTTAAATGATTACATAATTCTAGCCTTAGCTAAGGAATTAAAAGGAAATTTAGCAACCTATGATGAAAAATTGAGGAAAACTGCCGAAAAACATGGTGTAAAAACAATTCCTTAATGCTAAAGCGGAGTTTAAACATTCTTGAGGAGCAAATTGGAGATAATAGATGCTAACTAAGATACTGCCGCAACTAGAATAATCCTTAAAAGAAACTATCAACTCTGATCTGGATTTTCTGTCTATCTTTAATGTGTTAGTAAGGTCTAATTGGGATCTAAAGACGTTGATGAGATCTTAAAAGAGGCACTAGAAGAGAGAACTAAAAGATTGTTAAAAGGTATTTAGACTAAGGGTTTTCGTTAGGCAGTACGCATATTCTTGAATAATGTAGTTAAAGTAACTAACTTTACCTAAATCGAGTTACTTTTATAATAAACAAAAAGAAAGAAGAAAATATGAGAGCTTTACAGTTCGATAAAAGCGGAATTGAAAACTTGAAACTAGTTGAACTCCCTAACCCTGAAGTAGGTGCTCACGACGTTAGGATAAAAGTTAAGTTTGCAGGAGTAAATCCCATAGATTATTTTGTAGTTAATTATCTTCCAGTAAAACCTATGCCTCACATACCTGGTGCTGAAGTTTATGGAGAAATTGAAAGTGTAGGAGACCACGTTAAAAGCCTTAAGCCGGGAGATAGGGTAATAGTTTATAATAGGCTTTTTGATGGTACGTGCGACATGTGTTTGTCCTCAATGGAAATGTTGTGTAGAAACGGAGGTATAATGAGCGTAATAACTAATGGTGGTTATGCGGAATACTTGACAGTCCCAGAAAAGAACGTATTTAAAGTCCCAGACAATATGAGCGAAGAATTAGCTTCGAGTTTACCTGTTGCAGGTCTTACCGCATATCACGCTTTGAAAGAGGCTGGAGTTAACTCTAACGATACAGTAGTAGTTTTCGGTGCTTCGGGGAATACTGGCCAATTTGCTGTACAATTTGCGAAGAAAATGGGAGCTAGAGTCATTGCTGTAAGTAAGAAGGTTTGGTTAAAGGATTTTGGAGCAGATTATGTTACCACTTATGATAAAGTAGTAGAAGACGTTTCAAGAGTGACTGGAGGTAAGATGGCTAGCGTGGTAATAAATTCTGTAGGCTCTTCAGTGTGGGATTTAAGCTTGAGCAGTTTAGGAGTTAACGGAAGGCTGGTGTTCTTTGGCGGAATTGCCGGATCTGAAGTGAAATTAGACCTTTCTCAGATATATGGTAAACACGTAAAGATTATTGGTACTACTGGAGGTAGAAGAATAGAATTAATGGAAATTCTGGAATCGTGTAACGACTGTAAGGTAAAGGTTTGGAAAACTTTCAGTCTAGAGGAAGGTAAGGATGCATTAAAGGCGTTATTTGATCCTACTAGGGATGGAAGAATTTTGTTAAAAATTCAATAAAGTTTATTTTGCGTCTGTGAGGTTTTGTTGTCTAAATTTAATGTTTAGCGGACCTTCTAGTCCCTTATATAAGGAGCTTTACGTTTTTATCTCGTCATATTAATCTCTCCTTATGTGAGTAAATATTGAAACTGTCCCCCCTTAGAAAGCCAATGAGAGTTACTCCTGCCTCTTCAGCGATTTCTACTGCTAAGCTTGTGGGTGCAGATATTCCCGCTATTATAGGAATTCCAGCCTTTATTCCCTTGCTTACTATTTCGTATCCTAACCTTCCGCTTACTAACAATATTGACTTTTCTGCGGGTATTTCTTTTTCTATCAATAGGCTTCCTACTATTTTATCTACAGCGTTGTGCCTTCCTACATCCTCATATATTTTCAGCAACTTCCCCGATGCGTCAAAAAGTGCCGAAGCGTGAAGTCCTCCAGTCACGTTGAACGCGTTTTGGTTCTCTCTTAATATTGAAGGTAAAGAAAATATTAATTTTTTAGACACTTTTAGGTTACTTTTTAGTATTGAAATTGTGTAAAGTAACGCTCTTCCGCAAACACCACAGCTGGAGTTAACTATTAGCTCTCTGGTTTTAACTTTCATAAGCCTATTTACCCAGACTTCTACGGTATTTTTATCTTTTTGTACCACTTTTTCTACATCTTCGATGCCATTTATTACACCTTCAGAGTATAAAAATCCTAAGGATAGTTCTTTATCGTTCCCTGGAGTTCTCATAATTATTGCAAAAGTTTCGCAGTTATCTTTACATATCTCTAAGTGCATCGGTTCTTCTACTGCAACGTAATCCTCTCCTGATATCTCCTCTTCTTCCCTTATTCTTTCAAGGCTTACTCTCTTTATTTGCACTACCTATCGCCTTAAGTATCTTTAAAACTAAGTATAATCCTCTCTTAACGTCAGGGTCTTTTAGTTCCATTATTAGCTCTCCTAAGCTAACATTATTAATCTCTTCCTTACCGCTTAGAACGCTGTAAATCATGTTAACGTTCCTTATTAACATAGCGTTTTGTTCTGCTAAGAAAGCTAAGTTCTCATCCAGTTTTTCTACTATTCCAACTAACAGTGGCAGTATTCCAGTCTTCTGCAATGCGTTTAATAGCCTTAAGAATTGCTCTAAAGCATCCTTACTTTCAACTATTTGTTCAACTAATCCGTCAATGGCCTGAATTCCTCTCTCATCCATTTCTTTTGCACCTCTATTCCTAATTGTCTTCTCCTCTCATTTATATGAAATCTCCAATTATCTAAAGGTAATGGACTTTCTCCCTTTCCTTCCTCTATTTTCTCTATTACCACTGGCGTGTCCTTATATCCAGGGGTACCGCTTGCTTTATCTATTTCTAAGCCAGTAAGATTGTTAACGCCTTTAGACGGATCTGAAGCGAATAGAGGTATGAATATTTCCTCACCTTTAACCCTATCACTAACTATAGCTCTAGCCTTTATTTCTCCTCCAAATTTAGATTTAACTAGCACGAGATCCCCATTCTTTATGGAGTACTTTACAGCTAATTCCTTTGATACCTCAACGAAAGTTTCCGGAACCTTTCTCCTCAATTCTTCAACCCTTCTAGTCATATTCCCTACGTGAAAGTGTTCTAATACTCTTCCAGTGTTTACAATTACTCTGTGAACCTCATCTCTTAGCTCTGGAGGCTTCCAGCTTAACGGATATAATATAGCCTTTCCGTCTTCTGTTGCGAAAGCATTAACATATAAAAGTGGAGTGTCAGTACCATCTTCATTTACTGGCCATAATAAACTATTAAATCCTTCTAACCTCGAATAGCTAACTCCAGCAAATATTGGACATAATTTAGCTATCTCATCCATTATTTCTGATGGGTGTTTATAGTTCCAATTTGCTCCTAATGCATTAGCGATCATTTGGATTATTTCCCAATCAGGTTTAGAGTCTCCTAATGCTTCCATAGCCTTATAGAATCTCTGAATCCTCCTCTCGGTATTTACGAAAGTCCCGTCTTTCTCTAGGCTAGCAGCTGCTGGTAATATTACATCAGCTAATTTGGCAGTTTCAGTCATGAACATATCTTGAACTATTAAGAAGTCCACTTTCTCTAAGGCTTGTTTAGTTAATGGGGTTCCGCAGTCTACCATTACAGTATCCTCTCCAACTATATATAAGGCGTGAATTTTACCCTCTAATACTCCCTCAATCATTTGGGTTATTTGCAACCCCGGCTTTCTGTTTAATTTAACTCCCCAGCTATCTTCAAATTTCCTTATTACATTTTCATCATCTAACTTCTGATATCCAGGTAAGTAATTAGGTAAACAGCCGAAATCACTAACGCCTTGAACGTTATTATGACCTCTCATAGGATATGCTCCAGTCCCTGGCCTTCCGTAGTTTCCGGTTATTAATAATAAGTCAGATATTATGGTTGACGTATCGGCACCTCCTAAATGTTGCGTTACTCCCATTCCCCATAATATTACTACGTTTTTAGCTTCATGTATCATTTCCGCTAATTTAATTATTTGTTCCTTTGGAACTCCGCTTATACTTTCAACATAATCTAATGTGAATCCCTTTATGGATTCCTTGAATTCCTCAAACCCCTTTACTCTCTTCTCAATGAACTCCCTATTTTCCCACCCTTTATCTATAATATATTTAGCAACGGCAGCCAATATTGCTGCATCCGTGCCAGGTTTAGGTCTTATAAACAAGTTAGCCCTTTCAGCCATTTCATGCTTTCTTACATCTATTACAACTACCTTAGCCCCCCTAATTTTCTGAGCCCTCTTTATCTTACTTCCTACAACGGGGTGACTTTCAGTAGTATTGTGACCTACTATAATTATTAAGTCAGAATATTCTGCAATGTCCTTTATAGTTCCAGAATCCGCTCCTATTCCCACAGTCCTCCAAAGACCTACAGTGGCCGGTGATTGACAATATCTTGCAGAATTATCTACGTTGTTTGTACCTATTACCGCCCTAGCAAGCTTTTGCAATAAGTAAGCCTCTTCGTTACTCATCTTATCTGAGGCTATGAATCCTATGGAATCTGGCCCATATTTTTCCTTAACTTCCTTTAACTTCCTAGCTATGTATTCTATTGCTTCATCCCAGCTTGCTTCCCTAAAGCGGTCTCCTTCCCTTATTAGAGGTTTTGTTATCCTATCTGGACTATTAACGAAATCCCAACCGAACTTCCCTTTGACACATGTTAGAATTCCGTTGGCTGGAGATTCTGGTTTAGGTTCAACTTTTAGTATTTTCCTTCCCTTAGTCCATATCTCAAAGGAGCATCCCACACCGCAGTATACGCAAACAGTTTTAGTCTTCTTTATCTGACTTTCCCTGGCTTTTGCCTCAATTTCGCTAAACGTCATTAATAGACTGAAGCTGTCCTCAGCTCTTCCTATCGCCTCAATTGCCTTTTTCTTTAAATCTTTGTTAATCCATGTTAGATATCCAGCCTCTCCTAGCATCGATTTTTCCATTAAAGCGTTTACTGGACATACTGTTACACAAGTACCGCAGTTAACACATGAGGAATTCCCTATTAGATTTCCGTTATCCCAGATTACTCTAGGAGGATTTAAATCCCAATTAATCCATATTACCTCATTTACTGCGAAATCCTGGCAAGCCTCAACACATCTTCCACAAAGTATACATTGTGACGGATCGTAGATGTAAAAGGGTCCAGTATCATCAACGGAATACGGTTTTTCAACATATTTCTGTGAATTTATCCCCAGCTTTATTACAGCCTCATGTAAGACGCAATCTCCATTGTTATTTTCACATATACTGCAATATAGTTTATGATACTTTAATATTCTTGAAATTGCAGTCTTTCTAGCGTTTACTGCTCTGGGACTGTTCACTAAAACGTTCATTCCATCTGAGACCTTTGTCGAACATGCCCTAACTAGCCTTCCGTTTACCTCTACTAAGCATGAGTCACAACTCTCTATTGGTGTTAATCCCTCATTATAACATATATGGGGTAAGTATACTCCGTTCCTCTTTAGTACTGATAATATGGTTTCCCATTCATTTGCTGTTGTTTCCCTATTATCAATAGATATCTTTACGGTCACAGATACCTCATCTCATTTATTATTAAAAAAGTTAACTCACTAAACATTTTAAATCAAAAATTCTTTTTTTAACAAAAATCTATACTAAGATTGTTCTATAATAAAAGTTTATAGTAGTATATATAGTTTAAAAATAGAGATATTTGAATACATGAATTATAAAATAATTTGCTAATAATAGGAAAGAAAACTTTATAACTTAAATAGAGTAAAAAAGATATAGATCGAAATGAATTTGCCAATACTCCCGTTGGCTATAGGATTTTTTGGTCTAGGAACGGGATATTTTGTTTATGGCGGAGTGGAAGTAAGCGGTTATCCCCAATCAAGTGAATCATTAAATAAATCATTAGGTCAATGGGGCATATGGATGCCCGGTTTTATGCAATTTATTACTGCAATAATATTATGGGCGTATATAGCAATGTATGATGTTACACCTCCTAATGCATTATATATGGCCGCTGTAGCTTTTACTGCATATGGCGTACATTGGTTTGCGTTAGGACTAAATAGACATTATGGAGGCGACGCTAGAGTCGACGGCTATATGGCCGTAGCTTTCTTGTGGATATCAATAATAGGTGCTTTAGTATTTTATGAGGTAAAAGATAATCCAGTAGGAATCTTATTTACTTTACTGGCACTAGTTTATATTTCAGATATCCCGGCAAGTTTATTAGCATCTAGGCAATGGACTAAAGTAAAGGGTTATTTCCATCTAATAACTGGAGTGTGGCTAATGTACTTAACTTTCGCCGCGGTTACTTCTTTTGCTCTAGGCTGGAGTTTGCCATTATAATCTTATTGTTCAAGTAATTTATTTTTTATATACGCTCAGTTTATATAAAAATGATGTCGAGATATTACTTAATTAGTTGAGAAACAAAGGTAGGCTGTATGGAGTATACGGAATTTCCCTTATATCAGTTGAAATAGGGAAGAATTGAAAGGTAGTATATATTTTTATCTTTCTATTCTGCTTATTTGATATTTTTCAGGAAGTAAATTTATGTGATTTTAATGAAGTCGTGCATCTTTCTCTTCGAGATGGTATGTGTGGCTTTTTGAAGTAATCTTTATTAATGAAGGGTTGAAAGCCTAGGGGACGGATAGCCCCTTATAGAAAGCAGTTCCTTTTAGCGTCGCTAATGGAGGCTCTTCCGGATGAAAGTGCTCCATTAGAGTTATTCTCTGGCCACCGATAGTGGAAACTATGAGGAGAGAACCCCTCAGTGCTGGGAGGAAGTCGGCTGATAAATAATATTAGCTACATATATACTCGGTATATCGCATCAAGTCCTGTGTTTACGAGTTCGACCTAGGCACATTTGCGGCTATTCCAATTCTCAAATTTCTCTCAATATTTTACTATTTATTGATACTATCTTTGAGATAATAATTACTTTCAATAACGTCTTCGAATTGAATGAGAGAAAAAGAAAGGTTAAAAAGTGATAATTAAAACTTTCTATTAAATTAGTTGAGACGAGATAGCTTTTAAGGTATATTATAGAATACTATATAAAAAAGAGAAGAGTAGTTTATTACAAGAAAATTATGTATGCATGGGTAATTCTAAATATACAAACATTTTTACGACTCGCTAGCCTTTCTGTAGGTGAACAGTTAGAATTCCGTTCTTAAACTTTTTCTCAACAATTTTCCAATTCCCAGGAGGTAAAGTTATTGCTTTCTTTCCTACATCTAGGACTCCGCTCTCAATCCTAACCTCAGGCTCTTCTTCAACTCTGCCTACGACGAATAATTCATCTCCTTTTGGTATGATTTCGAAGTCCTCTTCCTCTGGAACCTCATACTGCGTTTCTTTCTCGGGTTCTTCTTCAATTCCCATCATAGCTCTCAGCATTTTTTCTATACTTGAAGTCATTGAAGTTGGAGCCACAGCGTTAATAAGCCTATTATAATCTTCACTTTCCTTGGGGACTACTATTTTACCGTCTCTGTTATCAAAAGTAACGTAATAAATTACTATGCCGTCAAAGTTTGCCATCATTGATAAGCTTTTAACTAATCCCGATAAGGAATTCATGTCTTGTTTCTCTAGTGCATCTATTATTTTCCTTTCCAGTTCGTCCATAATATATAATTTGATTAGTATAAAATAAACCTTTGCATAAACTTTAGCTCATCCTGATTTTGCAGATAAATCCTGGGCGAGGCTTTTTCTTTTAAAAACTCTATGGAGGGTTGGTGGGTAACCCAATTGAATCTTTCTAACGACGTTGCTCTTTTAGTGGGAAGATGAAAAACGCCGAGGACTTCTAGAGAGTCAAATAAAAGCATTAGTTCTTAGCCATGTGCATATTAACCAATCAACTTTCTCATTGTCCGATGATCGAGAAATTAAGCACATAGAAGAATAAGAAAACATATAAGTAACGACCTTCATAGGTCTTTTGAGTCTTTATTTTATATTTTCTGATACTATAGAAAGTCTTTTTCTTGAAGTCATTAAGCACCAGTATTTATAAATTGAAAGACACGATGTGTGTAATTTAATTATCAAAAAGTTGTAGAATAGAAATATTTAGTAAAATAATATATTTTATGACCTTAATTATAATGATTCAGATTGCAAAGCGTAAATACTCACATGATTACTTTAAATTTAACTAATCTGTAATTTTATAACTAATTATTACAATTGAGGTATAATTACTAGAAGAGAGTAAAAATACAGTATTAGGTAAAATGTTAATCCAAACGCAGAGGGTAAAGATATAATAGTATGGTTGATAATGACATGGCAAGGTTTATATCCATTAGTTTATCTGATAGAAAAACGACAAACCTCGCCCTTTCAAGGCGGAGAGGAGGTCAGAACTCAGTACTTAGCATTATTCCTAATCTTTGAAATCAGCTAGAAGGCTGACTCCTTTATCCTCTCTGTGATAAAGGTATAAAATCTCTTTTTTCTGGTCCGACGTATAAAGCCCTGGGCCAGATTATTGCAGGTTGATTTTCTAAGTATTCTATTACGTGAGCTAACCAACCCAGTATTCTGGACAAAGCGAAAAGTGAGGTAAACATGTAAATCGGAAAACCTAGTGAATAGAAGACAATCCCAGAGTAGAAGTCTGTATTCGGATATATTTTCTTTTGTGAGAAATATCTTACTCCTAGTTCCTCAAGCTTTTCCGCTATTTGTAAGTATTTTTTACTCTCCTCCTTAGCTAGTGAATAAGCCATCTTTTTGAATATTTTTGCCCTAGGATCGTAAGTCTTGTAAACTCTATGCCCAAAACCCATTAGTCTCTTTTTACTTTTTATAATGTTCTCCTCAAACCATTTTTCCACGTTATCCGGACTACCTATTTCCACAAACTGCTTGAAAGCCTCTTCAGCTGCTCCTCCGTGTAAAGGACCTTTTAGTGCGGAAAGTGCAGAGGTTATGCAGGAATAAATATCTGTTAAAGTTGATGCAGAAACTAGTGCTGCAGTAGTTGATGCAGGTACTTCGTGGTCTGTATAAAGTATTAGTGCAGTGTTCATTGCCTTTACCTCGTCCGCTGAAGGCTTTTTGAAGAAAGTTGCCTCTAGAAAGCTCTTTGCATAACTTTCAGATGGTTCTGGAATTTTTGTTTTTAACCCTTCCTTTATCCTATATACGTTAGAGACTATGGTTGAAGCCTTGGCAATTATATCAAGTGCTGTTAGTCTATTTATTCTTTTACCCCAAATGCTCATTATACTAAAAGCCGTCTCCATTAGGCTTATTGGGTCTGCATCTCTTGGTAGCTTTTGCATTGCTTCAAGAACTTCGAGAGGTACTTCGTAACTTTGGTTAATTTTCTCCTTTACTTCTTGTAATTGCTTAGCGTTTGGCAGTTCTCCGAATAACATTAGATGAACTACTTCTTCGTATTCACAATTTTCTGCAAGGTCTTCTATATTATACCCTCTATACCTAAGTACTCCTTTTTCTCCGTCTATGTAGGTTAATGAAGTTTCCTTTATTATTACATTCTCCAGTCCCCTACTTATTTGGATCATACTGCCACTTCGTCAAAATAATAGTTATTATTTATAATTATAAAAGTTTCGCTAATTTTTTGTCTAATTTATCATAGAAATCATAATTAATTATCTCGTATTGCTCTTTTCTCGTCATCATCTTATCTATTAAAGACTTTTGAGTGCCTTCATTTAGTAGAACTTCTAGTGCCTCCTTCATCGCCTTTGCAGCTACTCTAAAGATTGTTACTGGAAAGATAACGTATTTATAGCCTAATTCTTCAAACTCTTTGGCGGTTATTAGAGGAGTCTTTCCGAACTCAGTCATGTTAGCTAAAAGTGGTGCCTTAACTTCTTTGGCAAATTTTGCGAACTCCTCCTTTGAATGTAAAGCCTCTGGAAATATTATGTCGGCTCCTGCTTCTACGTATTCTTTAGCTCTTTCTATTGCATCTTCTAAACCGAAGACGTCGTTTGAATCTACTCTAGCTATTATTAATGCGTCTTTCCTAGCCTCCAGAGCTGCCTTTATTTTTGACACCATTACACTCCTTTCAACTACTTCCTTTCCGTCTAAATGACCGCATTTTTTAGGCATTTTTTGATCTTCTATTTGTATAGCGTTAGCTCCAGCTTTTTCCAATACTCTTACCGTCCTATAGACGTTTATTGCTTCTCCGAAGCCCGTGTCTGCATCAACTATCATTGGTATTTGGGTTACTTCTCTAATTTTCCTAACTTCGTTGGCGAGTTCCTCAAGGCTGATTATACCTATATCAGGCAGACCTAAAGACGAAGTTAGCGCTCCTCCAGATAAATATATAGCCCTAAAACCTACTTTTTCTGCAAGTAATGCTGTAAATGGATTAAAAACCCCTGGAATTATAAGGAATTTTTCCTTTCTAAATACTTCCGACAATTTTGTCTACCTCATTTTCATTTTCTAAATTCCAAATTTTATTTATTACTTCCCTTGTTAGTCCAAGTTTCAACGCCTTTTCCTCCACCTCTTCATCTGACATGGGATTATTATAGTAACCTCTCGGGGACCTAACCTCGTTCTCGAACTTTCCTTTATCAGTTATTATGGTAATTTTTGTAGGCAATTCCCTAGGATAAACCTTTGTGTATTCTGGGTTTTCGACTACCTCAACTTTCTTCATTAACTCTTTAACCTTCTCGTCTCCTATTAACGAGTAATTTTCGAGCCACATTTTTCTTAGCATTAGCGTTGTAGCAGTTATGAAAGGTATACTGTGATCTGCAGTTTCTTTGGTTTCGGGATTCCACTTTTCTTCATCTGCTAAAATGCTCTTACCTGCCTCGTAAGTTTCTACAATTATTTTCTTAATTTCACCTTCATACTTCAGATTAAGTATTGCCTCTACTAAGGCTTGTGCATGATATTCGACAGGATATTTTTTAATACTCGTCTGGAGTATTTTCCTAGTTCCCATCCTTTCAAATGGCGAATAATCTAACTCGGCTATTAATTTAAATCCTTTTTCTCCAGAGAATGGCTTTTCCGGTCCGGTAAAACCTTCCTTTGCTAATAAGACTGCGAAAACTGAATTTCTTATTGCTTCAGCTGTAGCTCCTGCCTTCCACATCGATAATTTTCCTACTCTACTTTGCCTCAATGCTACATGGGGGATTACAGTCATGGAAATTGCGTTAATTGTTTGTTCTTTGTTAAGGTTAAGCAGTTTACTTAATGCTACTGCACTTGCTATTTGTGTAAAGTTTACGTGATCGAAACCCCTTAATCTTAGTGATGCGGAGTCACATAACCTTGTCCCGACTTCATAACCTATTACGATTGATAGTATTATATCTCTCCCTTTCTCTCCCAATGTTAGTATTCCTCCAATGATATCGCTAGGATGTAATGGTTCCTTTGACAAGTATGTATCGTTAAAATCTAGATATCTTATTAAGAAAGTATTATAAAATGAAGCGTAATCTGGAGATCCTTTCTTGTAACCTATCATTGGGTAATTTCCTTTTATATCCAGTCTTCTTATTATTTCCGCGGGTTTAGAGTTTATTGATGCTTTTGCTACCCCTAAAGAGTCTATTATTCTCCTTTTGGCTTCATGTATTTCTTCTTCGCCTAGATCTTCATAAGATATTGAAGTTGAGTATTCAGCTAATAATTCAGCTAGTTCCATAATGATAAATTAATGTCCTCTTTATTAAATTTCTTCCTCGGCGTTGGAGGATGCTAGAAGTAACATGGATATTATACCTAGTAATATTCCTAGATAAATCGGTACGTCTGGCGAGTACTTAAAGTAAGGTATTGGCAAACTAAAATCTGATACTACTAAATACACTGCTAGAGCTAATAGTCCTCCACATGCGCAAGTTAATTTCTTCATAAGTAATGCTTTGCACCAAAAAATAAAAATTTTTCTTAAGTTATAAAATAAACTTAACTTAATAGCTTTTTAGCTACTTGTGCTAACCTTTTACCTTGAAATCTTGCTATCTTTATTTCGTCTTCATCTAACTCCTTTTTTGAGCCTAGATGTGATGCCCCGTAAGGACTTCCTCCAGTTGTTGATTTTGAAATTTCTGGAATTCCGTAACCTAAAGTCACTATTATCATACCAAAGTGATATGCATATGTGCTCATGGTAAGGATCGTAGTTTCGTGGCCTCCGTGAACTGTTGATGCCTCGGTGAAGAACGTTACAGGCTTGCCATATAAGTCTCCATTTCTCCATAGAGGTGCGGTTGAATCTAAGAAAGTCTTCATTCCACCTGCCATGTTTCCGTATCTAGTTGGAGAACCTATTGCTATTCCATCTGCCCATTTTAAATCATCCAATGTAACTTCTGGAATATCCTTAGTGTTATCAACTGGGATATGAAATTGTTGTATTAATTCTGGGTACAGCGTTTCTCTAACTTTCCTTATCCTTGTTTCTGCACCTTCTTCTTCAGCTCCTTTTGCTATTTCTTTTGCCAAATCTACAATACTCCCGTAGCCGTAGAAGAGAACTAAAATATTTACCATAGATAACAGAAGAAAAATAAATAACTAAAAATTTGACTCATCATAACTAAGTCAATTTTGTGGCATCACTAATAACTTTCTTTAATATTGCTAAGCCTTTCTTTGCTTCCTCGCCACTTATTATTAAGGGAGGAATTATTCTGATTGCTCCTTCTCCTGCAGGCAATAGTAGTAGTCCTCTTCTAGCTGCCTCCTGAATTACCGTATCCCTTATTTTTCTATTGTATATTCTACCGAATTCTATTCCCCAAGCTAAACCCATTCCTCTTACGTCATCTACGTCCATCGTAGATAGCTCATCTCTAAATATTTTCCCTACTTCATTTACATGCGGTAATAAATCCTTAGTAATTTCTATGACCTTTGAGCCTATTGCACATGCTAAGGCATTACCTCCAAAGGTATTACTATGCATTCCAGGTTTAAAGTCCAACTCTGCCCTAAATATGGTAGCACCTATTGGAACCAGTCCGCCACCTAAAGCCTTCGCTAAGGTTATTACATCTGGTTCCGCGTTAAAGTTCTCTATTGCGAAAAGTTTTCCTGTTCTTCCCATTCCCATTTGTACTTCATCGTCTATCAAATATATTCCGTATTTTCTTGCTAACCTTTGCAATGCTTGAAAGAAACCTCTTGGTGGGACTACGTAACCTCCTTCTCCTTGTATAGGCTCGAAGAATATGCCTCCTATCTCTTCTGGTGGGACTACGTGGGCAAAAATGTAATCCTCGATATATTCTATTACTCTGTCTATTAATGAGTTAGGATCCTCATAACCATTAATATGCCACGGATTCTTAAACGGATTAGGGTAAGGCACATATATTACTGGTAAGAATGGCCCTACTTCTGCTTTTTGTATTGGCTTACTTGCTGTAAGTGAGACGGAACCAAAAGTTCTACCATGGAAAGCTCCAATGAAGGATATTAAATATTTTCTTTCTCTCCTTTTTACTAATTTTATCGAAGCTTCAACTGCTTCAGTACCGCTATTAGAGAAGAATACTTTCTTTTCAAAATTCCCTGGAGAGCATATTGCTAATTTTCTTGCCAATTCAAGTTGCGGTAAGTTATAAAAATCATTACCTGCAGCATGGGCTAACTTTGCCATTTGGGCTATTGCAGTTTTTATTACTTCAGGGTGAGACGGCCAACCCAAATTATTAACTCCAATTCCCGAAGTAAAGTCTAGGTATTTATTTCCTTCAATGTCATATAACCAAACTCCTTCTCCTCTGTCGAGTATTATTGGATAAGTTTCTGGATCTCTAGTTGTTGTAGCAAGGTATTTTTCTGTCTCTCTAATAACTTTTTTAGGGTTCATCATGAGTAAGACCTCGTTAATTCTTCATCTGGGATGAAATGGGGTAAACCAGTGGATTCGTAAAGCATTTTTAAGTTTCTTATGATCGTGCTTAATCCAAATTCTTTTAAGTATTCTTCGGGAGTTTTTGGCCAATTTAATCCTAATTTGCAACCTTTACCTACGTCTTCCTTTGATACTATTCGAAGTCTAATTAATCTATACGATTCGTTTATTGCTGAGGAAACTAGAAGTGCAGGGTCGACTAATTTTGCGTTCTCTAGTGTAGGTTCTATAATTTTACCTTTATATGTATAAAATCCTTTACCTGATTTCATTCCGAATTCTTTTGAATTATATTTTTGTTCAAAAGATTTGCAATAATATACCTCAAAACCTCTTTCTATTAACGCTTTCTGAATAAGGTAACTTACGTCAAGTCCTACGTAATCTTGGAGTAAGAACACTCCCATGGGAAATTGTAAGACCTGAATTGCTGTATAATCTATATCTTTTACTTCAGCCATTTTATTGTCAAGTAACCAACATCCAACTTCGTTAACCCTAAACATTATTCTTGTAACTAAAAAGCCAGGGATATCCTTATTGATAAGTATCGTCTCCTTTCCCATATTCTTTGCAACATCTAAAGCAATTCTTACTGTTTCTTCTGACGTCTTTTCTCCTCTGATAATTTCAACCAAGGGCATTAAGACAGGGGGATTGAAGAAATGCATTCCTATTACTCTCTCCTGCCTATCTACGGCCTTTGCTATTTCGGAAATTGGAATACTACTAGTGTTTGATGCAAGTACTGCAGTCTCTGAAACCAGCTTAGAGGCCTTGTTAAAAACTTGCGACTTTACTTTTATATCTTCTATTACTGCCTCCACCATGAAGTCCGTGTCCTTTAACGCTTCCTCTTGGTTTGTAGTAAAATGAATACGTTCTAATGCCTCTTGCTTTTTAAGTTTAGATAAACTCCAAGCTATTTTATTTCTTGCGTTAAGTAAGATTTCGTCGCTAATGTCGTTAACCCAAACGTCATAACCTGCGATAGCTGCCAGTTCAGCTATTCCATGTCCCATGGTTCCTGCTCCTATTACAGTAAACTTTTTTATCATATAATAATCTTTGCAACTAGCAAAAATAACTTTATTTATAAAACTTTAGGACGTATGTTTAGAAACGAATTCCCTCATCCTATCCTTAGCTGGAGAAGTTAAACAAAGTAGTGATAATTCCTTAACAGCTTTTTCTATCATCTTTAAGTCTGCTCTTGTCCAAGCTTTCATTGATCTTATGGAATTCAAGTCCAGTTGAGAGATCATTTTAACTACTTTATCAAGTTCTTCCATAATTTTTTCCTTAGGGACGACGTAATCCACAAGTCCTATTTCCTTAGCCTCTTTCGCCGTTATTGCTTCAGCTGTTAATAGAAGCCTTGTAATCCTTCTGCCCAAGGCTTTATATCCTATAGCGCAAGCCATCGGGGGGATAAGTCCAAGTTTTCCTTCAGAGATGGAGAAAACTGCGTCTTCCGATGATATAACAATGTCAGAAAGTAAGAGTATTTCGCAACCTCCGCCGTAAGCTAAACCATTTACTAAAGCTATTACCGGTTTTTTAACCTCTATTAGTGCCTTAATAGCTGAGTACAAGGTATTAAAGAATTTTTCTGCTTCATCTGCATTAGATAGTCCTTCCATTGCATATATATCATCTCCAGCAGAGAATGCCCTACCTTTGCCAGTTATAATTATTGCCGTCGATGGATCTTCATCAGCTTTTCTTAGAGAATCCCTAAGTTCCGCCCAACTTTCCATATCTAAGGCATTAAGTTTCTCCTCCCTATTGAAGATTATCCAAGATAGGAGTCCTTCATTTTTGTATATTACTTTCGTCATTTTTTCTCACCACTTAATATAACCCAAGCGTGAAACCTGGAGAGACCTTTCCTCTCTATGTTAGTAAATAGGGAAAAGAATTCCTCTGCAGAAAGGGACCTAGGATCTGATCTTTTCCCTATCCTTATTGTAACTAATGCCTTTCCTCCAGGCTTAAGAACTCTCTCTATTTCTCTTGCCAATTCCTTGTGAAGTACAGTACAACATAGAACGTCTTTAGAAAGTAAAAAGTCTATTGATGCTGAAGGAATGAAATTTAGGTTTCTAGATACGAAAGTTTTAACGTTATTTATACCCTTCTTTTTTAACTTACTTTCCAAAACTTTTATCGATTTTGCACTGGAGTCCACGGCATAAACAATTCCTTCCTTTCCTACTAAATATGATAAAGGAATTGTATAAAATCCTGGACCACAACCATGGTCTACTACAGTCATGCCTCTTCTTACAAACGGTGTTAAAATTTTGTAAGGATTTTCGAAAAACCTTCTTAGAGGGAAGGATAAAATTATTGGAGGAATATGTCTATCTTCCATAGTTTAGATTTCTCAGCCTAATATAATTAAACTTTCTAAACATGACTTCAATTTAAAACTTAGTAAATTTTCAATAAAAATTTAATATTTTTATAGTTAATTAAAACTCATGTCTATTTGTCCAGATATGAATATAAGGCTTCAGAAGGAAATAACAAATGAGAATTAATTATTGTTTTTATTTTCTGAAGTTTAATGCCACTTATGTGGAAGCATATAAATGGATGGGATAAATGTAGAGATTGTTGGCTTGCTTATGAGAAAGGTTTACAGCACGAGAACTCTTTACGTTGTTATAAGGTAGGAATACCAATATCATCACTTAACGTTCCAGTAGAGGTCTTCATAGACGAGATAAAGAAGAAGGGTTATGTTGCCAAGTACGGTTACTTTCCATTTCCAGTTAGTTTAGTTTCAAGAGGTGTAATAATATTATATTTTGAGAGTAAAGAAAAGATGATTTCTGCAGTTAATGAATTACGAAATTTTGTGAAAGAACCTAACATTAGGGAGAAGTTATTTTTTAATACTTTCGTAAACGTGGATTGGATGGGGGGGATTAACTATAGAAGGGGATGTCCAGAGTATGATAAAAAATTTGGAGATTGGAGGAAATGGGGGAATCCTCATTGAGGTACTTTTTGGATTATTCAACTATTACCCTTAACGGCCAATCGAAACTTGTTATCTTAGCTTTACCTCCAACTCTAACGTTTCCTTCAGCATAGCATAATAATCCTCCGACAGTATTTGGAAACCTTATCATTGCAATATAAATAGGTTTATCTAATTGACGACCTTCATCGTCTTTATAAATTATAGTGTAAGAATCAACGTAAGCTTCTTCCTTCTTTATTTCTACGTAATTATCGATCTTAGCAAAACAATTTTCACAATATGCTCTTGCAGGGATGTAAATCTTACCGCATTTTGAGCATTTACAGCCTATTATTTTACCTTGTTTTAGCCCTTTAAAGAACTCCTCTCCTGCCGGTCCTACTGTATACTCGTATTTTTCAACCTCCATATTATCGTACCATTTTACGCTTTCTTTTATACTCTTATCCCAAGACACTCAGATCACCTTAAAGCATTGTATGTCTTCTATACTGCCTTTCCTTTCTTCTTTGGATCTCCAGATCGCCTTAACTTTTTTACCTATTATGTTCATGTTCTTCACTTCCTCATAAGTGGTGCATATTCTGTGGAATATTCCGGGGTATACAAAATCTCTATCGTTCGATGGCAATAACCTTATAACGCCTACTATTTCGGGTTCCTTCAACCTTTCCCTAGTCCAACTTATAAAACTTGCAACTGCAGTCATTACGATACCTTCGTCCTTAACCTCAATCCATTCGTCAGTGGGTCTAAAGCATTCATCGCAATACATTCTTGGCGGAACGTAGATTTTACCACATTTATTGCATTTTCTTCCGTATATTTTTCCTTCCTTAAATCCCATTAAATATTTGCTTTGAGCTTGTCCTGCAGTATATGCGTATTTCGCATTAGGCTTATACGAGATTATTACATGTTCTTTTAACTCATTTTCCTTTAGAGGTGTGACCATTTTTCCACCCTTTTTAGTTACGTAAAACTATAACCGTTCCGGCTTGCATTAAATCTCCCCAGGCTTGAGCTAGTCCAGTATGGACTGGTCTTTTGACTTGCATCTTTCCTGCAGTACCCTTTAATTGCCAATATATGCTAATAACCTTCATAAGTCCTGCGGCAGCTATCGGATTGCCTACTCCTAGTAAGCCTCCACTAGGGCTACTGGGGATATCTCCATCAATGTCGAACACTCCTTCCTTTAATAGTGTAGGCGCCTCTCCCCTTTTAGCCAATTGTAATGCCTCTAAGTGGTGCAATTCTTTATAATCAAAGGGATCGTAAGGCTCTACAACGTCTATCTCCTTATTAGGTCTTTCTATGCCTGCAATCTTATACGCCATTCTGGCTGCAAACTCAACGTACCTTGCGTAAGATAAGTCCCTTGCAGGCCATTCTGTATTATCCAAAGTCCATCCTACTCCTTCAACCCATACTGGCGTATCTGTATACCTTCTTGCAACGTCCTCTGAGGCCAAAACTATTGCTGCACCTCCATCACTTACCGGACTAACGTCTAGGAGTTGTACAGGCCATACTAGGACTTCGCTATTTAAAACGTCATCAACTGTTATATTAGCTCCAAGCTGCGCATATGGGTTATTTAGTGCATTTCTCTTATTTTTGACTGAGACTAAAGCTATTTCTTCCTTCTTTATTCCATATTTGGACATATACCTATGCATTTCCATGGCAAAAATCCAGATCAAATTTGGATTAAGCGGCTTCTCCAATATCGGATCCCATATGTACTTAAACACGGATTGAGGATGAGGTCTTGCAGGACTCATCTTCTCTTCAGCTACAGCAAGAACTTTCTGGCAAAGCCCGCTAGCAACATGATACCAGCCAGCTATTGCAGTCATAACTCCAGTAGCCCCTCCAACATATACTCTACTGACCGGCTTCCTTATTCCTCCGGAACCGTGAGATAAATATTCGCCTTTTAAGTGAACGCCGTCGAACGCGTCTGGGGCACTGCCTATTACTACACAATCTATGTCCTTTAATTCTAAGCCCGCCTCTTCTAAAGCTTTACTAGCCGCTTCCCAAGCTATTTCTTGGGGAGTTTCCAGTAACCTCCTTCTAAATAGCGTTAACCCTGCTCCAATTATTGCAACCCTTTTATTTAAATACAGATTTACCTTCATGGCTTTTCCACCACCACCACAGAGCCACTGAATGTGGGAATGCCTCTCCAAGATCCAACTAATGCCTTTTCTATTTTTCCTTGTTTGATATAATCTATTGCATCTAAGAGTAGGGAAAACCCTGAAGCCTCGAGTGGTACTCCCTTAGCTAAGTGACCTCCTAAAGGATTTACCGGAATTTCTCCTTGAGGCGAGAAATTTCCTTCATTTAAATCCTTTGAAGGATCGTCAGATATCCTTAAGCCTTCTAGGTGTTGCAATTCCTTATAACTATACCTATCATCTACGAAAACTGCGTCAAAATACTTTCTAGGCGAAGTTACGTTGGCCATTTTATATGCTAAATCAGAGGCGATCCTCATATAATTTGCCTTGCCGAGTTCTGAAGTTTCTAAGTTTGAAGAATCTGTAGCATAACTTATGCCCTTGACCACTACATAGTCATCTTTTTTCAATTTTCTTGCAATTTCCTCTGTAGAGACAACAATTACTATTGCACCGTCAACTAACGGAGCTATGTCAAGTTCACTCAATGGATATACTATGAATTCCTTGCTAAGCACGTCTTGAGCTGATATTTTACTGGCGTAAGAAGCTCTGGGAGATGAAAGACCAGAGCTTTTATTTTTCTCTACGACCATTGCGAGATCTTCTCTTGATATTTTCTTCCTTTCCATGAACTTTACAGCATCTAACCCTGCAATAAAGTGGAAATTTTGTGGATTTATGGATCTCACATATATTGGATCCATAGATAATTTGACTATTTCACTATACGTTAGTATATCGCTGGCCTTTGAGTGGGCCTCTATTGCTACTATATCTGCAATGCCGGAATTTATGTGCATAAATGCATGTGCTAGTCCTTGTAGGGAATCTCCTGCTACTGTCATTGTAGGTCTTAAGGCTCCGCCTAATTGATCTGGCGCGAACTCGTCAGAAATTGAAATTCCTTCCCAGAAGTCTTCCTGACATGAAATAAATGAGTCTACGTAGTTTCTTGGATTTATATTTCCTGCGTCTTGGTAAGCCCTAGTGGAAGCTTCAAAAACCATTTCCCTAAACGAGACCTCTGGAGTTGAAGGCTTGAATCCGTACCACCCTACGCCTATTATTGCTATTTGATTCAAAAATAATCCCCTACTTATCTTAACTTTCCTAATTTATTAAAGTTTTCTGACTTTTGATATATTATTGTTCTTATAATAAACATAATATTTATAAAATTTAATCTAATATAGGAATGCCGTATTTTTCAGAATATTTTGATATAATGTGTCTTTGTATTTCATCGCTTCCCTCGCCTATCCTCATTACTCTCACGTCTCTGTAAATTCTTTCTACGGAAGAACCTTTAGCATAGCCTAATCCTCCTAATATTTGGAGAGATGTATCAACAATCTCCTGTGCAATTTCTGCAGATAATAGCTTTAACATTGAAACGTAAACTCCTTTATCATTTGAGTTCTCATCAAATTTTCTGCTAACTTCCTTAGCTAAAGCTTTCAAAGAGTTAATTTTAGCAATTGAATCAGCAAAATACCACCTTATTCCCTGAAAATTATATAGCTTATTTCCAAAAGCCTCTCTAGAATTAGCCCACTGAAAAGCTTCTTCTAACGCTCTTTCTGCTAAACCTATTGCAATACCGGATATTGCTAACCTACCTACTTCTAGAACTGAATTAATCATTTCCCAACCGTTGTTTACCTCACCTATAACGTAATCTTCTGGAACCTCGCATTCGTGAAATATGACTTCAGCAGTGCCGGTACCTCTATTCCCCATTACTTCAATCTTACTTGTCTCTATACATTTACCTCTTGGTATTATGAAAACTGACAAGTCTTTTCTAGAGTTTCCCGTCCTTGCTACAGTTATGAATATATCCGCATAAATTCCTTGGGTAATCCACATTTTACGCCCGCTCACAATCCACGAACCTTTCTTTTCTGCATACGTTTTCATAGATCCTATGTCGCTTCCGCCAGAAGGTTCAGATAAGGCAAGACTGGCTATAATTTCCCCTTTACTCATGGGCTCCAGGAAACTCTTTCTCTGCAAATCGTTACCGTAAAGTCTTATCATTTCTCCGGCTAATTCCCCTTGGGCATCGGCAATTAAGGCTAAAGAACCGCTAACTTTAGCAATTTCTTCTAGTGTTTTTACCATATCATAGTGCGATAAATTACTATATAAAGGAATTAAGAAACCTAATTCTCCCAATTTTTTAACTATCTCTCTAGGATAGAAATCTTCCTTATCGATTTTTGCTGAAACACTCTCCACTTCTCTCCTTAAGAATTCCCTTAGTGATTGAATGATAAGACTACTTTCACTCATATGTTAACTTAATTTCGTATGTTTTTAAAATCACCTATTAATGAAAACTAAAGTATATAAATAAGTTAAATAATAAAAGTTTATTGATGGTTTGGAAAATTTATTCATTACATCAAATCAGATCCATGGCAAGAGTTGCAATAGAGGATCCCAGTAATTTTTGGAGAGATAAAGCAAATTACATAACTTGGTTTAAGGCTCCAGAGAAGATTCTTGAAGGAGACCCTCCTAAAGATAAATGGTTCCCTGGAGGAATTACAAATATTTCTTATAACGCAGTAGATAGGCATTTACCAAAGTTAAGGAATAAAGTGGCCTTCTATTGGGTTAATGAGAATTTGGATCATGAAAAAGAAATTTCGTATTACGATTTGTATCAAGAAGTAAATAAAGCATCATACGTTTTAAATCAACTAGGAGTTAAGAAGAATGACGTAGTGTCTATTTTGATGCCAAGTATACCGGAGGCAGTGTACTTCTCTTTAGCAGTTCATAGACTAGGTGCAGTTTTGGCTATTCATTACGTAGGATTAAGTGAAGAAACGCTTTCCTATAGATTTAACGACTGCGGTTCCAAGATTTTAATTACATCATCAAAGGCTTTTAGGAACGGCAACGAAATTAGGATTAAGGATTTTGTAGATAATGTGTTAAAGTCCCATACTACACCGATACAGAAAGTCCTAGTAGTCTCGAGAGGCTTTTCAGACTTTAATGTTATAGGCAATAGGGACATAATTTATGAAGATATTAAACCTAAAGGCAAAGTTTATGTGAAGCCAACGGGAGTTGAGGCAAATGAGCCTGCTACGATTTATTATACATCTGGAACTACTGGAAGGCCTAAGGGGTTATATCACACTAACGGGGGTTATATCATAGCTTTAAATTGGGCTTTCAAAGCAATATTTAATCCAACAGAGAACGATACCTGGTGGACTATTTCAGAATTAGGTTGGCCAGTATGGCCTATGGCAAATTTATACGTAATCCCAGTAATGGGACTGACTGGAGTATTATTTGAGGGATACATTGCTCATAAGAGAGATTTATTTTCTAAAATAATTGAAAAGTTCAACGTTAGTTTAGTCTGGAGCTCTACTACAACGCTCTATACTCTAAAGAGTCTGGGAGACGAATCCGTGAAATCCGGAGATACGTCGAGTTTAAGGGAAATACTCAATACCGGTGAACCGCTTAACGCCGGGGCATGGAGTTGGTTAAGCGAGAATTTGCCTCACGTTAAGATAGCTGATGCCTATTGGATGACCGAGCATTTATATCCCATTGCCGCAACTCCTTATGGCTTGGGAGAAATTCCTTATAAGCCTGGTTCTGCAGGGATACAATTTCCTGGTTCATACTTCCTTGTAGTAGATGATGAAGGTAAGCAATTACCTCCTAGGCAAAAGGGTTACATTGTTTTAAAGCCATTAAATCCTGCTGAGGCTAAGATGTGGAACGACCATAATTATGAGAAACTTTTAAAGCAATATTGGTCGAGGTTTCCAGGGTATTTTTACACTGGAGATTACGGTTATGTTGATGAAGAAGGCTATTTGTACGTATTGGGTAGGGCAGACGATGTGATAAGATCCGCAGAAGAAAGAATAGGAACTTTAGAAGTTGAGAGCGTAATAGTCTCTCATCCTCAAGTTGCAGAAGCTGCAGTAATTGGACATGGAAATAATATAATAGCTCTTGTTGTTCCGAAGCAAGGAGTTATGGTAGAAGAGGGGTTAAGAAATGATATTAAAAATTATTGTAGGAATGCAGGGTATCTCGTTGATAAAATAATATTTGTTAAGAGGCTACCTAAAACTAAGAGCGGTAAAATTATGAGGAGGCTATTAAGGGCAATAATTAATAATGAAAACCCTGGCGATATCTCAACTTTAGATGATATGAAAGTATTAGAGGAGCTAAAGGAAGCATTAAAGGAGCAATTGTAAATCTAGTTATTATGTTAACCTTTTTTAACTTAGAAAGATACATCTATTTATGGTAAAAATAGGGGATAAGGCACCTTTATTTGAAGCTATAAACGACAACGGAGATAAGATAGCATTGTCAGATTTTATAGGAAAACATAACATAGTGCTTTATTTTTATCCCAAGGACGATACGCCGGGGTGCACTAGAGAAGCGTGCGCATTTAGAGATAACTGGGACTTGCTCAAGGATTACGACGTCGTAGTTATAGGAGTCAGTTCAGATAACGTAGAATCCCACAAAAGATTTAAGGAAAAATACAATCTTCCTTTCATTTTAATTAGCGATCCGGACGGGAAAATAAGAGAATTATATGGAGCGAAAGGTTTCATATTGCCTGGCAGAGTTACTTTTGTAATCGATAAAAATGGCATAATTATGCACGTTTACAAGTCACAATTTAATCCAGTAAATCACGTTAAGGAGGCTTTAAGAGCTTTGGAAGAGATAAAGAAAAATGAATAGTGAAGACATTTAATTCTCTTTTTGCATATCTTCTTCTTTTTTAATTACTTTCTTGATGGCTTCAAGAGATGAAGGGTTTTCTAGAGACGAAATATCTCCTAGCGGTTTATTTAGGTAGATAGCTTTTATTAATCTACGCATAATTTTAGCGTTCCTAGTTTTTGGCAATTCTTCTACAACTTTCACCTCAGATGGAGATAATGCTTTTCCTAACTTTTCCTCTGCATATCTAAGTAGTTCTTTCTCACTTACGTCTTTCTTTCTTGTAACTGCGAGGCATACGATTTTCTCCCCTTTTATTGGATCTGGAACTCCTATGCAAGCAGATTCTATTACTTCTGGGTGAGAATTTATGACGCTCTCTATTTCTGCAGGACCTATTCTCTTGCCAGAAACTTTTATTGTATCGTCACTTCTGCCTACAATATAAAAATAGCCTTCGTTGTCTTTATAAGCCAAGTCACCGTGAACCCAAACGTTCTCCCATTTTGACCAATAAGTTTCCAAATATCTTTCAGGATTTCTCCAGAAACCTCTAGTCATTCCAGGCCATACACTTAGCACGACTAGCTCTCCTTCAGTATTAGGAGGAGCTTCTTTTCCATCTTCAGTAAATACTGAAGCTTTAATCCCTGGAGCCTCACCGTTAAATGATGAAGGCTTTATTTTCTTTATTACATAATTGCCTAAGATGCCTCCAGAAATTTCCGTTCCCCCTGAATAGTTTATGACAGGCTTATTTCCGGAGTGATGAAATAGCCAATACCAACTTTCTGGGTCTATAGGTTCTCCAGTGTTTCCCGTCAATCTAACGTCTAACTTAATGTTGTCTTCTTCACTCCTTAATAGTCTGACTAAACTGGCGGAAAGCCCAAAGATATCAACTTTCATATCTTCCATAAATTTCGAAATTACCTTTCCGTCAGTATAACCTTCAATTATGCCAATTTTTCCTTTTAACAGTAAAGATCCGAAAACAGTCCACGGCCCCATCATCCATCCCATATCCGAAATCCACATAAGAGTTTCTCCTTTCTTCATATCAAATTGAAAATATATGTCCGCTGAAGCCTTTATGGGAAAACCGTCGTGTGTATGCACGCAACCTTTCGGTTTACCGGTAGTTCCAGAAGTATATATGATCATCATTGGATCCTCAGACTCTGTGTACTCCAATCCGTCACCAGCAGTCCTAATAACTTCCTCGAAATCGTAAAAATCCCCTTTAGTCCCCGATCTATTTAATACCACTTTGCTTATATTAAGCCCTTCCAAGTTGTTAATCATGTTTAATTCCTTTCCTTTTCTAATGCTTTTATCTACAGTGAATATTACCTTTGCTTCGCTATCCTCTACCCTGATCCTTATTGGCTCTGGCCCGAAGCCCGAGAATAATGGAACTATTACCATACCTGCCCTTATAACTCCTAGCATTACTGAAATTATTTCAGGGATCATAGGCATATATATTGCCACTCTATCGCCTTTCTTTAGGCCAATCTTTTTCAACCAACTAGATACAGCCTTTGCCTCATAAAGAACTTGATTGTAAGTAACTTCTCTTGAATTAAGATTCTCATCCATCCATTTTATGAATACTTCAGAACTTTCTGGTATTTGATCTCCTATGTTCAACTTCCCTCCTACAAACCATTTGGGCCATTGCTTACCATTAGAAAGGTCTAAAATCCTCTCGTGCCGTTTATAAAATCTCAGATTGATAAAATCGACAAACTCTTCCCAGAACTTTGGATTCTCATTAGTATATTTTATAAACTCTTCTAGTGTTGAAAGATTCTTTTCAGTCATGAACCTATAAACGTTGCTGTTTTCAATCAATTCCTTATCTGGTTCAAATACCATAATATACTTTTCTCGCGCATATCTAAAAACTTTAGTTAGGAAACAACTTTAAATTATACAATTTGTCTTTAAAAATTAGTAAGTTAGCTAAACATTTAAGGAAATAAATAAATATAATCTTGGAAATCAAAATTTACTAACTAAAGTTATAACCATTGATATTAAAGAAGAGGTTCAATCTGTTATTTAGTAAATATAAGGTTTATATTATAAATAACTAAAAAAGAGTAGTTATTTTAACAAACTTAAATAACCGAGTTGCAAGATTAACATATGGTGTTTCCATTTAATAGCATTGAAGAATTTAAGGTTAATATAACGCAAGACCACGAGTTGTTTAGAAAAGCGGTAAGGGAATTCTGTGAAAGGGATGTTTTACCCTTGGTTGAGAAAGGAGAAAAGGAAAAAGATATTCCGAGGGATTTAAAAGATAAGGCTAAGGAAATAGGCCTTTACGGCCTTGATGTACCGGTAGAGTATGGAGGACAAGGAGGCGATTATTTATATAATTTAATAGCCTCTGAGGAAATGAGTAGAGTCTGGCCATCGTTTGCAACGTTTTTCTTAATTAATTGGATGTTCACTCACGCTATATTAACCTTCGGAAACGAGGAACAGAAAAGGAAGTACGTAACAGAAGTAGCAAAGGGAGAAAAAATTGCTGCATTTGCGAATACGGAGCCAAACGCAGGAACTGACGTTGCCGGAATACAGACTACTGCTAAGAAGGTCAACGATCATTACGTGATTAACGGGAAGAAAATTTTCATAACTAACGGAGACATTGCAGATTATTACCTCGTTACTGCAAGGACTTATGCAGGAAATCCGAGGTGGAAAGGAATTTCAATGTTTATTGTAGATAAGGATAACGTCAAAATAGAAGGAAGAATAGAAACTACAGGATTAAAAGCCTCTCATACTGCTGAAATATCTTTTAATGAAGCTAAAGTTCCTGAAGAAAACTTATTAGGAGAAGATGGCATGGGATTCAAATACGCTGTTGCATCCTTCGATTACGCTAGGACAATAGTCTCTGCACAGGCAGTTGGAATAGCCCAAGCCGCTTTAGAAAAGATGATAGAATATTCCGTTCAAAGAACCTCCTTTGGAGAGAAGATAGCTTCATTTCAAAATGTACAACAGCACATTTCAGAATCCCTTGCAGATTTATACGCTTCAAGACTCTTAACTTATTGGGCAGGTAATTTAAAAGAAGGTAATGACTACGTTATTGTGGCGTCAATTGCGAAGTTCTTTTCCACCGAAGCTGCAGAGAGGGTAGTTTTAAGGGCTATGAGGGTTTTCGGCGGTTACGGAGTGGCTGAGGCAACTGGTTTGGAGAGAATGCTTAGAGACTTACAAATATTGAAGACCTATGAAGGCACTAACGATATTCAAAGGCTTTCTGCCGCAAAGTTCTTAATAAGGAAAAAATTAGGTGTAGAAATTTGAGGAGAGTCGAAGATCCTAGGTTTTTAACAGGCAAGGGCAGATTCGTTGACGATATTCAACTACCGGGAATGCTTTATTTAGGCGTTATTAGATCGCAGTATGCTAGGGCAAAATTTTACGTGAAAAGCTCAGACAAAGTAATAACGCAAGAAGATGTGATGGAAATAACTAATCCTTTACCTAATTTTTTCGCACCTAAAGCTCCAAAGGAATATCCATTAGCTTATAAGGAAGCTAAATATGTCGGAGAGCCGTTGGCCTTGGTTGTTGCTAAAGATAGGTATGAAATTGAAGATCTCATTGAGGAGACTTACGTTGAATACGAACCTTTATCACCTATAGTTGACCCATTAAAGGCAATGGAAGATAAGGAACTAGTACATGAGGACTTCGGGACTAATATAGCTTATGATGATACTTTTGTTTACGGAGAAGAACCTAATGATTACGAATATTTAGAAAAAACTTTTAGAATTAATAGAATTTGCCCTTCACCTATAGAGCCTAACGGAGTTATTGCAGATTATTCATATGCAGAAAATTCTTTAACAGTCTATGCAAATACTCAAGTTCCGCAAGTGTTTAGAACTGCGTTAAGTATAGTGTTCAACATACCTAGGAGCAAAATTAGAATAATAGTTCCAGACAGTGGAGGAGGTTTTGGAGGTAAAATATTTTTAAAACCCTTAGTTTTAGCTTCTCTTGCATCAATAGTTAGCAAAAGGCCCGTAAAGTACATAGAGACTAGAACTGAAAACATAATGTCTGTACAAGGTCCAGATAGAATTTACAAAGCTAGGATACTTTACAAAGGAGATAAGTTATTAGGAATGGACGTTTTTCAGATAGAGGATTTTGGGGCATATCTTCACATGTATCAACCTTTACCTATATTGAGGCAAATTTACCACTTGACTGGGGCATATGATATGAAATTCTTAAGGTTCAAAATTAAAGGTGTACTTACAAATAAACCACCAACCGGACCATATAGGGGTCTAGGAATTCCTCCGGCGGTTTTAGTCCTAGAAAATTTAGTGAGCTCAGTGGCGAGAAAATTGGGCATTGGGCAAGATGAAATTAGGTACAAAAATTTCATAAAATCAACTCCTTTCACTACAATAACTGGAGCTATTTATGATAGCGGAGATTACGTTAAGAGTTTAAGTATCCTTATGAGAGAGATTAAACGAGAAGGTAAAGGATTAGGAATAGCCTTTGCGCTAGAGCCCGGATCTTCTTTAGCTTTTCAAACGCTAGTGGGTAAAAGTAGGACTCCATATTATGAAGGAGCATATGTTAAGATGGACAGCGGTGGAGAAGTAACTGTAATAGTAAGTTCTAATTCAATGGGTACTGGTCATGAGACTTCGATAGTACAAGTAGTATCTGAAGTTCTAGGAATACCTCCAGAAAACGTAAGGGTAGTAATGGGAGATACCGACGGTCCTCCAGGCACCGGATTTTACGGTAGTAGGTTCTCTGTAGTTACAATCTCTGCGGTTTACGGAGCCTTACAGAAGTTAAAAGAAAAAATAAAGGAATTGACTGCCAAAGCGTTCAACGTAGAGAAGGATCAAGTTAGTGTAGAAAAAGGGATAGTAAAAGTTAATGGTAAACAATATAAAATAGGAGAAATTGCCAACATCATATATAATAGGGCAATTCTAGAGGGAGATATAGGACTTGATGCTTCTTTTGTCCTTAAATCTCCTAATTTAAACGTTGCCGACGAAAAAAGGAGGGTTAACTTCTCGTCAACTTATGGAATTAATGCTCATGCCGTAAGGATTAAGGTTGAGGAAACGGGTGAAGTGAAAATTTTAGATTACGTAATTTTAAGCGATTGCGGTAATATGATAAATCCAATGATCGTCGACGGTCAAATAATGGGGGGAACTGTAATGGGCTTTGGAGCATCGTTAATGGAAGTAGTAAAATACGATGAGAATGGAAATCCTCTACAAATTAACTTTTCAGATTATTTAATACCATCAACGTTGGAGGTTCCAAAGCTAAAAATTATTCATACTATTACTCCTTCACCTTTAACTCCTCTAGGGACAAAAGGAGTTGCAGAAGGAGGAGCTACTGTTCCGATGGCTGCAATAGTTAATGCAATAGAGGATTATTTTAACATCAACTTGGATTATATAGAAATACCTATAACCCCAGAATTTATCCAAGGAGTTATGGAAAAGATTAACCATTAAATGAATTGCATTCGTCTAGTATAGCGTTAATTATTTCCTCCTTCCGATCTATCTTGCCTATAATAAATTCTACTTCCTCTAAATACTTTGTTAACTCTTCCCTTGATAAACCGCATATTCTTTCCATATTTTTATCTACGGATAATTGAACTTTAACTTGTGCCTTTACATCATCAGAAAGTGCTACTATTGATAAAAAATTTCTAATCAATGCTTGTCTATAAAAATTCGTTTCCATATCATTCTATTATTTCTTTATATAATAAAGTTTAATATCTATCATTACTAATTTTACCTTATGGAGAGACAGTTGGGTTTCATTTTTGACCATAACAAGTGTATTATATGTAATGCTTGCGTTAACGCTTGTACTCAAGCTTACGGTTATCATTGGAGAAAATTACCGATATTTCAAATAGACGGTTATAAGACAGCATTGTCTATTGCTTGTAATCACTGCAGGGATCCTAAATGCATGAAAGTATGCCCTACTCAAGCAATAAGAAAGGAGGATAACGGAATAGTTCATATAATTAAAGAAAGGTGCATAGGGTGTAACTATTGTACTTGGGCTTGCCCTTATGAGGCGTTAGAAATGGGTAACGATTCCATGACTAAATGCGACCTATGCATGAATAGATTAGGTAAAGGATTGCCTTATTGTGTTGAAGTTTGTCCGACTGGGGCCTTAGCTTTTGGTTGGATCGAGGGAGGAAACGAAGTTAATTACTTACCTCCATTTGAAATAACGAAACCAAATTTTAAGGTTATACCCCCTAAAGAAGGCAAGATAAAAGGAGAATATACTAAAGAAAAGGGGGAGAAGAATTACTTAGGTTTACTATCCTTCACGATAGGTAGTCAAGTTTCTCTCTTCTATTCATTACTAAAGTTGCCTTTCTACTTACCCATATCAATAGCCATCCTTCTCGTAACTTTATTATTATCAATTAATCATTCCAAGTTCTTCTCAAGGTCAATAAACATGATTTACGGCTTGAAGAATTCTTGGCTAAGCAGGGAGGTAATATTTTCTCTTCTTTCAGTACTTTTCTTCACACTTACTTTGATTTACTCTCCAATGTATTACCTTGCAGAAGTTTCCTTAACAATTGGCGTCGCGTCCTCAATACTTATTTACATGCTAAAAAGTAGACCTTCTTGGTATAACGTCGATACGCCAGTTTCTTTTATAGGCTCTGGATTAACTATAGTACTTCCTCTAGCTTACTTCTTTACTCATTACATAGTTTTTATCATAATAGGAGCGTTTGTTGGCGTTTTAGAGATCATTACTGCACATGAAAAGTCAAAGAAATTTAACACACATGAAAGGATAGCATACAATGTACCCTATGTTGCTATCTTTACGGCATCTTTATTATTTTCTCCTTTATCTATAGTAGCCAGTGCTATAGCAGTTTATTCAGAAGTTAATTATAGGCGTGAGTTCTTCAAAAAGGTTATATATTATGGAATTCCTAATTATTGAAGTTTTTATTATAAACGTTTATTAAGTTAAATAACAAACATTAAAATTGGTGAGAGTATCGCTTGAGATACGTTTTCACGGAAGAGGGGGACAAGGAGTTGTTACTTCAGCTGAGCTTTTGGCAGTTGCTGCAGGAAAGCAAGGATTATGGTCTTCGGCGTTCCCAATCTACGGAGCTGAGAGAAGGGGTGCAGAAATAGAGGCATATTGTAGGATTTCTAATCAGCCAATTAGGCTTACTTCTCCAATCGAAAACCCAGACATTGTGGTTATCATAGATCCTACATTACTTAACATATCTAATCCGTTAAGGGGGCTTAAAAAGGACGGAAAAGTGTTGATAAACGCAAAGAGTGTAAACATTCCGTTTACTACATACGTTATTGACGCCTATAAAATAGCTAGAGAAATAGGATTAATAAAGTCCGGTTGGCCAATGGTTAACGTAATCATACTTGGGGCGTTAGTTAGAATAATCAATTTGTCTTTAGATTCTCTAAACAAGGCAATAGATGAAGAATTTGAAGGGAAAGTGGCAGACCTAAATAAAAGAGGGGCTGAAATTGCTTATAAGATAATCTCGGAGGCGTATGAAATTGCAGTATGACTACCAATATTTCCCGATATCGATTCCAGACAAGGGAGCAGGAGGGAAGACTGGGAATTGGAGAGTAGTAAAGCCTGTAATCTCAAAGGAAAAGTGCATCCAATGCAAAGCTTGTTATCTGTGGTGTCCAGAGTCCACAATCCACATCGATAACGAAGTTTATATTGATTACGAATACTGCAAAGGATGTGGAGTTTGTGCTTCAGTTTGTCCAGTAAAAGCAATAAGCATGGTGATGGAACAATGAAGATTATTTCTGGAAACGAAGCTGTAGCGTTGGCAGTTAAATTAGCTAGAGTTGGAGTAGTTGGAATTTATCCTATAACTCCTCAGACTTCAATCATAGAGAAATTAGCAGAAATGAAGGCTAATGGAGAATTAGATGCGGAAATCATAAGAGTTGAGAGCGAACATGCTGCAATGGCTTCAACTTTTGGAGCTGCAATTGCGGGAGTTAGGGCTTTTACAGCAACGTCTTCACAAGGATTGCTTTACATGCACGAAATGACGTGGTGGGTTGCAGGAAGTAGGGTTCCGGTAGTGATGGTAGTAGCTACCAGGGCAGTTGGAGCACCGTGGAATATATGGGACGAGAACACTGACTTTATGAGTGAAAGGGACAGCGGATGGCTAATGGCCTTTGCTAGCAATCCTCAGGAAGCCCTGGATTTAACCTTACAAGCTTTTAGAATTTCGGAAGATGAGAGAGTTTATTTACCAATGATGGTTGGAATGGATGGATTTATATTATCTCACATGAAAACTAACGTTAACATTCCTTCGCAGGATGATGTAGATTTATTCTTACCTTCTAGGAAACAGCCATTTGTCTTAGATTCAGAAAGTCCAGTAGGAATGGGTAACATTTTTCCACCAATAGAGTACATGAAACTTAGGCACTCAATTCACGAAGCAATACTTCACTCAGAAGAAGTTATTAGAAAAGTTGGGATAGAATATCAGAAGATTACTGGAATAAACAATTATTCGACGCTTAATGTTAAGTACAAGTTGGACGATGCAGATTATGCTGTAGTATTAATGGGTGCGTGGGCAGGAGACGCAATGGAGGCGATAGACGAGTTAAGAAAGCAAGGCTTAAGTGTCGGATTATATAGGATAAGGTATATAAGACCTTGGAGTGAGGAAGAAATTACTTTAGCATTAAAGGATAAGAAGGCGATACTAGTAATTGATAGGGCAACTTCCATGGGCAGAGGAGGCCCATTATATTTAGAATTGAAATCAACGTTACATCACGAGCAAATGTGCGGTGTAATTTCAGGCTTAGGCGGAGTTTTACTGAATAAAGGTGATTTTAAGGAGATAATTTCAAGATTTGTGGAAAGGGCAAAGCAAGGTAATGCTAAAGGTATAACTTGGTATTATCCTAAAGGAGGTGAGAAAATTGAGCTTAAGTCTCCGAGATATGTTGAAGAGTAACTCACTATTATCAGGAACTTCCGCATGTCCAGGATGCCCAGAAAATATGGCAATGAGAATGGTGGGAATGGCTTTAGGTAATGACGTTGCTTTAATAGTAATAGCCGGCTGTTCATCAGTAATTCAAGGTTTAGCTCCGAAGAATTCCTACAACTTTCCGGTACTTAACATAGCGTTTGCAGCAGGGCCGCCAGCCGCCTCTGGAATGTGGAGGGCTTATAGACAAAGGAATAAAAACACTACCGTAGTAGTTTGGGCTGGAGATGGAGGAACAGCTGATATAGGCTTTGCTTCTCTAAGCGGTGCTGCAGAGAGAAACGAGAACTTTATTTATATTTGCGTTGATAATGAGGCATACATGAATTCTGGAGGTCAGAGAAGTGGTTCAACTCCTTTTGGCGCATACACTTCAACTACGCCAGAAGGAAAGAAGGAGAACAAAAAGGAGATTATGTTCATAATGATGGATCATAATATACCTTACTTAGCTACAGCCTCAGTAGGTTATCCTCACGATTTTGTAAACAAGTTAAGAAAGGCTAAGCAGATCTTCGGCTTTAAATACGTTCAAGTTTTAACTCCTGATCCTTACGGTTGGATGTTCGATCCTTCAAAGACCGTAGAAGTAGGAAAATTAGCAGTTCAAACTTGTTACTGGCCTTTAATAGAATACGATAATGGCAAGTTAACTGTTAGCCCAGAGTCTCTTCATTGCCTGGATAGATCCACAAGAAGACCGTTGAAAGATTTCCTTCAAATTCAAGGTAGGTTTAAACGCATTACGGAAGAGGAGTATAAAGCATTGGAAAACTATGTTGATTCCATGTGGGAGAAGATAAAGAAATTGATGAAATAGTTCATACTTTACAAAGGTTTTTTAAATTTCATTTATTTCATTTAAATCTATAACAGTGAAAATTATAAACTAAACTTAATTAAACGTAATCCAATAGTTTCCCTATGACATCTAAATTTTATGTTGCAATTTTCATAGCTCTAATAGTTGACGTAATTTTATATTCAATATTTCCTGTCTTTAATAGAGTTAGTCCTTGTTTATTTGGAGTACCGTTCTTTTACTGGTATCAAACTATAATGCTCGCAGTTAGTAGTTTAATGTTTTTTATTGTAGCATACGTTTTCAAGGAGGAGGAGTAGAATGATTATCCCTCAAACTAACGTTGATATCATTACTTTAGCAGTGTTTTTAATATTATTTGCATTTTTCGTGTTTCTAGGCTTTTACGGTGCTAGTTGGAGGAAAGGAGATTTATCTAAGCTTTACGAATGGGGATTAGCGGGAAGAAGGTTAGGAGTTTTCCTAGTTTGGTTCCTCATGGGGGCTGATTTATACACAGCATATACTTTCATAGCAGTACCCGCTGCGTTATTCGGAGTAGGTTCACTGTACTTTTTCGCTGTACCTTACGTAGCCTGGACTTTCGCTATAGCCATGCTTACAATGCCAAGACTTTGGACAGTTTCAAGGAATAAAGGTTACATAACTGCTGCAGATTTCGTAAAGGATAGGTTTAATAGCAGATATTTAGCTTTGGCAGTGGCTTTGATAGGAATAGTTGCAGAATTGCCTTACATAGCATTACAAATAGTAGGTATGAAAGCAGTCTTAACCATGCTTATTGTAGGTCTTGGAATTAATGGATCAATAACTTTAATTAATGAGATATCGCTTATAATAGCTTTCGTAATACTGGCAGCTTTCACTTATACCAGTGGACTTAGAGGGGCCACACTTACAGGAGTCTTTAAGGACGCTTTAATATGGTTTACAGTCATTGTATCTATAATAGCAATACCTATTGCAATTGGCGGATTCCACGTAGCGTTCTCTTCAATACCTTCCACCAAAGCTGCAATATACGAAACCTTACCTCCTAAATTAATAATGGGTTACTTCTCCCTAGCGTTAGGTAGTGCTATAGCGTTATATTTATATCCTCACGCAATAAACGGATCTTTAAGTTCAGTAAGTAAAAAGCAACTAAAGTTAAGTACTTCACTCTTACCAATTTACGGCATAGGGTTAGTATTTTTAGCTTTATTTGGGATCTTAATTTACGGAATACCTAGTGCTTTATCTGCAATAAAAGACTTAAGTCCTATTATAGGCAAATCTGCAGCTGCAGACTTAGTAGTTCCTGCAGTGATAGCCTATACTATGCCCAACTGGTTTATAGGCATTGCTTTAGTAGGGGTATTTATCGGAGGCTTAGTCCCAGCAGCAATAATGGCTATTGCTATATCAAATCTGTTCGTAAGGAATATAATAGGAGAATTTAAACCATTGTCAATGAAGGGAGAATCTACTTTAGCAAAATGGATGTCAGCGGTGTTTAAATTTGCAGCCTTAGGTTTTGTTTTCGCGGTTCCAGGTTATGCAATAACATTACAGCTTTTAGGAGGAATAATAGTTACACAAGCTATGCCACCTATTTTCTTAGGTCTTTACACTCATAAACTGGAGAAATGGTCATTGTTAGCAGGTATGATAGTTGGAGTTTCCTCTGGAGTCGGATTATATTATCATTACGGTAGCGTTTTCATGCCAACTCCAATAGGCTCAATTTACATTGCGTTAGTTGCTTTAGCCTTAAATTTAATAATTACTGGCTTAGGGACAGCAATAGCTTACGTAAGCGGTTGGAAGCCTACATCTAGAGTTAAGGATGAGGAAATATTAAAGTCAATGTAAATTCATATTTTTTAAGGATTTTTATAATTCACGAATATAAAGAAGTTTACAGAAAATAGTGTATGACAATAGTAATTATAGGCGGAGGATTTGCAGGGCTTTCGGCTTATAAGGAAAAGGGAGAAGAAAGGGCAGTGTTAATAGATAAGAAAGATTATTTTCTTTTAACTCCTTGGCTTATAGATTTTATTTGTGGATTAAATAATAACATTACTGTAAAATATAATCATGTAATAGTTGGAGAGCTAAATAAAATAGATTTCAAAGAAAAGAAAGTATTTCTTGGCAATCACACCATAGCTTACGACAAACTAATTTTAGCACTAGGTCATCACCAAAATTTACCAAGGTTAAAAGGTGCAAAGGAGTTTGCTCACAAATTAGAAACTCTAGATGATGCCTTATTATTGAAAAAGAGGTTATCAGAAGTTAAAGACGTAGTAATTATAGGCGGAGGCGCTACCGGCGTAGAGCTGGCTGGAAACATAATTGGAAAGAATATAACGCTAATTCAGAGAAGGAATAGGCTACTTCCCACAATGACTACTGCCTCAGCAAAAAAAGCTGAGAAACTACTTACTGAACTGGGAGTAAACCTCCTTCTAGGAGTTGAGGCGTTGGAAGTTCAGAAGGATAAAGTGATAACAACTCACGGTGAAGTAAAGTCTGAATTAACAATATTTGCAGGTGGTCTTAAAGGTCCTGATATAATAAATTCTATTCATAAAAATAGGAACCACAGGATGTTGGTTGACAAATTCTTAAGGTCAGTGGATTATAAAGACGTATACGGCGCAGGGGATTGTGCGACTTTTGCTGATTCAGAAATACCCATGTCTGCTGATGTAGCAGTGAGCGCTGGGAGGATTGCTATGAGAAATGCTTTAGGAGAGGAAGAGGAATTTAAACCACAAAGGTACGCGACAATACTGAGGATAAGGGACGAGTACTTTGGAGACTTTGGAGAAAACTATGTAGAGGGAAACTTCGCTAAACTATTAAAGAAGATAGCTTACGTCGAAAGCAGGATGTTAGTGATAGGCAAAAATTTAACGAAATCATAAGTACAGAGTACATAGCATAAGAAATTTCTTGTTCATTATGAGAAAATTTCTGCCTCTTCCAACATCTTCTTTACCTTTTCGTTCACAAAGTTAGCTACGAGGAATACCTTCTTGTACTTGGCTGAGAACAACTATTATTTGATCATAAGCGCTCTCGTCTGCAAAGTCCTCTATCTCGAACACGTAGTCGTCTGTCTTCGTAAATTCAAACTCCCTACCTTTATCCCCTCCTCGTCCTTTATTACGCAGTGCGTCACCTTCTTAGGGTCTACCCCTGCAGTTCCAAGTCGTCCTTGTAGAGCTTTTATAAGGTTTTCTCAATCCCCTTCGGATTGTATTCGCCCAGTTCTTCCAGGTTAATTTTCTAGGATAATCATAGAGATGGGGGTTAAGGGAGCGGGAAGTGGATAGATAGCCCCCTTATAGATTTATTCGTTTATCTATTAGTGACGTTAATGACGCTCCTCCCCAGCTCAAGTATGAGCAACCAGCAATAAGGGACTAGGTGAATGAAAGTCCCTCACTCTTCTAATGCTCTGAGCCACCCGACTGCCCACCAAATGTAATCGCGAATCGATGGTGGGAACGATGAACCGCTTTGGGAGGGAACCCTTCAGGAGGAAGTCAGTTATAGCCTCAATAATAGTCCTTCTTTCCTGTTTAGACAAGTCCATAACAGTTAGTATACAACTATCACATCAGACTCGTAAAAACGTTTAATACTACCCAAGCCTTCCAATTCTCTCCTGAGATCGTTAACTTCATCTTTTGGCAGAATTACTAGGACTTTCCATTCCTTATTAGATCCCTAAGATGAATGACATTATAATTGTTCAAATTTCCCATAATCTTATTATTAAACGTTTCTTTAAATATTATTCTAAAATTTCTTCTCCTTCTATCAACCTCCCTAATATCTACAATTTCAATTATATTCTCATCATTCCTAAATGATCTTAAGAATTCCTTAATAGTGCTTGCCCTGATCTCGTCTATTTAGTCTCCATTTGGTTTAGCGTAAAGAGCCCTTGTAATAACACCGTAGTCCGAAGTTAAATTAGATCAGCATTTTTAATCAAAAGCGAAAGAGTGAAATTATTCCTAGATATATGATTAGGTATTCTCGAAGCAATATAAAGTTTATCTAACTATATAAACATGAACTTATCTATAATTACTTTATGAAGACTTTCTTCCATTTTTATATAAGACTAATCCGAAAATTGAAAGCAGGCTAATAATCTCTATCATGAGAACGCTTAAAGACTCGAAATCCAGAGAAGTATAAAAACCGTAAGCTACAATTACAAGGCTAACAATTGAAGAAGCTCTCAGAAATACGTTTCCACCCTTTGAGAAAGCAATTGATGAAAAGAATATCCCTAAAGATACATATAGAGCGGATAAAGACGGTACTATTGTGTATAAATAGTACTGATAAGGATTTATTAAACTTACAAGGGTCATTGCCGAAAAAAGCAATACTATTATTAGAAGTTTTCTAGGTAAAATCTTCTTTATTGCATAAAATTCCACTATAATTAGGGAGAACGCACTAATAGATGAAGCGTAATAAATAAACTTGGGGATTGCAAAAAGCGTGGAAATTGCCATTAAGCTTACAGCAATTACGTATGCGTAAAAAATAACCTTAGCATTACTATTTTCAGTTTTGGCGAAAGGAGTTAAAGTTATGCAAACAAAAGCCTCCGAAGTTGGTAGAATTTGCGAAAGATTAACGCTATCAGTTAAACTGACCTGCCGGCCTATAGGAATTGAAAGGAACAGTTGAATAAATGAGGAGAAAACGAGAAACCACAATTCCGATCCGGTTAGCGTTAATAAGTCTATGCCAAGCGTAAGTAAGACAAGAGTAACTGTAGCCAGAAAGCCGTCAAGTTGTAGAATATAATAAACTACGTAATCCACTGTGTAACTTAAATAAAGGAAATATGAAAAGAACCAGAAATAGAGGAAAGCTGTAGAGACTTTACGACTATTTAATAAGTATTCATAAAGGCCTTTCTCTCCTTTTACTTCCTTAGTAACGTGGTAAATAACGTAGACCGTAGGGAAAAAGAGAATAGAAGATAGTATAACGCCTAGAGGAGAAAGCCCTCTAGAAAACTGAGCAATTAAGGCTAAAGGACCACCTATAGATGAAAAAGAATAAGAAAAGAGAAAAAGATCTGACTTTTTCATTTAACCCCACGTATAGCCAGAAGATGAAGAAGAGCTTGTAGAGGTCGAACTATTAGTTGTAGATGAGCTCATGGTAGATGCACTGCTCATTGATGAATGACTTGTTGTACTGGCTACGTGGCTTATTGCCATACTGAAGAAAACTCCTCCTATTATTAGGATTATTACTGAAAGGCCCAAGAGGACTATTTTTTTCTTATCCATTTCTATCGAGATAGTCTTCTCATCAATTAATATAAATCTTTTCCCAATTTATGTAATTTAATTTAACTTTGGATTTGGGAAAAGATTTTTAAAATAGAATAAGAAGAGTAGCTTATGCTAAAACAAAATTCAATTATATTGGGAGTCGTAGGAGGTATATTATCTTTTATCTGGGCTTACGATCATTTTCCCTTATATAACATTAGTTTATTACCTTACGGAATAAGATTATTCTTTGTAATAGATTCAGTAATAGCAATAGTTGCAGGGATAATTATGATCATGATTTTCAAGCTCGCTTACCTTAAGTTCCTTTACGTGCTTAACCTAGTATTTTGGTGGATAAATTACCTACTCTTAACTCTTACTAGAGTATTACCAGCGCCGTTAATAGGAAAACCATTACCTTATACTGGAGGACCTGCTTTAATAGCCTTTATTCTTGACGTGCTACTTATAATAGTTTCAACGGTCATTGTATACATGAACAGTTAATAGATTAATTTGGATATAAATTGTGCATGTAACATGAGTGTAAAATCTACATGTAAACTTTTATTAACGTTTTATTCATGTATCGCTTAGCGTTATTTTCCACATCAGACAATGTGTTACTTTGGTAAATTAAGAAGGACTAAGAGTAGCACATTTAAATAGAGAATTCAATAATACATAGGCATTAGTATTATCTTTATTGAAAACTTTTTGAGGCTTCTACTTTTAATATTTAAACTTTTAATTAGGCTCTTAATTTCCGCACTATTACGCAGATTCTTAATTAGTGTTCGTCATATTAAAGTTTAATTCATAGTAATTGAAACAAATCCTGACCAAAAATGATGGACCTCTATAAATTAAACCTCGGAATAAGGTTAGCTATTCTCGCAGCGGGTTTAACATTAACTGCACTAGCGTTAGCCCACCTAGTAGTATTCGCAGGCAGAAGCAACTCAGTTGATGGTGTATAAATTTTTGTTTAAAATTTTTTCCTTCTCTTAAGGTAAAGTTTTTAAGTTCATAACACAAAGTACGGCTTGTGCTAATTCAGAAAGAGACCCTTAAGCTTTCTGAAGTGTTATATTACTTACAGCGATTTGGAGATTTAAATCCTAGAATTATAGGCGCAATTTCTAGAATTAAAGATGCTGAGAAGCTTATCCAATGGTTAAGGAATAGATACCATTACAGATTGTTCCCCTGTTGCTAGATATGAGATTTTAGGGTTAAAGAAGTATTATGTGACAATCTATTTTAATTACTACGACGTTTCAATTGATGATCTCTATAATCTATTTGATTGGACTACAGTATTTATCCTAAGAGATCTTATGAATCCTCTTATAATTAATATATCAATCCTTTATACTTCTAGAGATTTTGAGAATGTTTTAGATTATTTACAAGACGAAGGAATAATTTATCACTACGACATACACAAGGTTGAGGAGGAAAAATTTTATCCTATTGATTATTCTGTCTTTGATTTTGAGAGAGGCGAATTCCAAGATTTCTTACCTTTTAGTAGAGAGCCTTTTGAATTACCCGATTTAACTGAAGGATTCATACCAGACGACCTTGACGTGAAAATTATTGGCAAAAAACAAGAGAGAACGGATCTTTCACTTAAGGATCTTTCTAACGCTCTAGGCATCTCTTTTAAAGATGTACTTTATCATACTCAAGCTCATGTAATAGGTAAAGGATTAATAAAAGGTTATAATGTCTATCTTTATAGACCAGACTTTAGGCTGGAGGTTATCTTTAACGAGAAGGAAGTTCTAGATGAATTAACTAAAATACCTAATATGTATTTTGTTTACAAGCTGGACGACAAAAGTTACGTAGCACACATAAGCGACATTTCATCACGATTAATTCCTTACTTGAAGTTTATTTCTAGTTTGAAGAAAAAGGATACGATAGAAGTTTACATTCATCCAACAGATGAGAACCACTTGCTCATTTCCTCAATACCTTACGAACATTTTGAGAAAGGGAGGTGGAACTTTAACACAGAGGTCATGAAGCTAAGGGCAGAAAAACTAGTGAAAAAGCTTGAGGAAAACTCAGCGTGAATAGAGTGAACTTTTTGCGTTTCTATGATAATTAAAGCTAACTTTTCTAGGCAAGTAGCTTACCACGGTTTTGTTAAATAGGTTGTGACGACTAGTTCATGAACCTTGATGGGTCACTACGCTTATACCTAATTATGAGGAGTATTTATTGTAAGACTCGTTATATATAATGAGTTCAGATTATCCTTCCAAATTATATATTCTCCCGTATTTAATATCGTGGAGATGGGATATTTAATACTTATTTTCGTCCCATAAGAAAAGTTTTATTCGCAATCTACTCTTACTGATCCGCCCCTAGAAGGGGCGAGGTTTGTCATTTATTTTATCACCTTTCCGTACTGAGAGATCAGGAAATCGTCTGGGGCACTAGACTTTCAGCTGGGTAGATAATTTAATTTGTTTCTTCACAAAACATAAAGCTGAACAATTAAAGTTTAAATTTGAGGAAAGTAAAAATTATATATGCTGAGTAAAGATGAAATAATTAGAGCAATAATTAAAGTTACTGGAGGTGACGAGAACAAGGAGTTTACTAAGACAGCTATACTCCGAGAGTTGGGAATGAAAAGTGCTAAGGCGAGCATAGACAAAATCTTTAAGGAATTAGAGGATGAGGGCTTCATAAAATTTAAGGAGACGAAAGGTCGTGGTAAATACTACGTATTAGCTAAAAGGCAAAGCGAAAAACAGGACATGAAAGATTTAAAGGGAGCATTAAGGGAGGTCTTGGAGGAGTATTTTGGCAAGCCTAAAAGCTTTGCAGACTTAGATAGGACGTACGACTTCATGAAGGACTCTCTAGGCTACGTGAGAATTGAAAATCTAAGGAAACAACTAGGTATGAGCCTTGAGCAGTTCATGGCAAAATTTGGGGATTACATTTTACAACATTACGAGCTCATCCCAGGTGGGGAGGAGGGGTTCATTAAGAACGGGGTAATGTATGGGATAATAAGGAGGAAAAGGTAACATGTGTGAGTTTCAAGAATACACTGTGAGCAAATACGGCGATAAGCCCAAGGTTGAAGGCAAGGTTTGGAAGGACGCTCTAAGTGAGATTAAGGATTCAATCCTAAAGAGGAAGGATATTGTAATAACAATTGTAGGAGCTCCGGGGATGGGGAAGACTACTTTGTTAAACGCAGTCTACGACGAGCTAAAAGAGTCTTATATTATATACCTAGACTTGGTTAACAGCACCTCGCTGTCCTCCTCAGCCTGGAACTTTATACTTATGACCAAACTTAATGAGAGGATAAGGACAAACGCTTTCAATTTACTTTATGATCACAAGGAGGAAATAGGTTACACTGGCTTTGCGAGAATTAGGGAATTCCCTAACTGGTTAAGGCACTTGTGCTTAAAGGAGGCTTGGAGCGAGGCCTACGGCTATGCGGAAAGGCTGTATTGCATGAAGTATAGCAAAGACGTCGATGGGCTCATAGAGTTTTTGAAAGATCTTCAAAACTTGGGCGCAGTTGGTCTCCTCTTAGACGAGATGAAGGCAGAGGAAGGGCTATTAAAGGAACTCCACAAGTTGATAAACGAAGTTAAGTTACCAATAATAGTCACAATGACCCCTGACGTTATGAGTAAGATTAATGATAGCGCTCTAGTTAGAAGACTTACGGAGAGGCAAATAGAGTTAAAATTGAACTACAGCGATAAGGCAGACATACTCAAGGCATATTGCGAGGAGTATTATAAGGAATTGTCAGAGATAGAAGAAGTCGCTAGTGCCTCTTCTGTAAACCAGTTACTCGACAAGGCTAGGATTGCGTATAAGAACGCCTTGGATAAATGTAAGGATGAATATAAAAAAGAGGAGTGTGTAAGGAGGGAGTTGACTAAAGCTTTTGATATAGGCGACCCAATGGAGGCTTCAAGGCAATTAGAGGATAAGATTAGGGAAGGGCTTCTTGAGCTGAAGAACGAGCTGGGAATAACTTTCGTTCACACAAAAGGGAAGAGGATTGACGATTTACATGTTATTGTTGATATATACTTTGAGACTGCTAACGCGGCTTACATTGGCGACATTAAGTTGAGTAATAAGGATACTTTGAATAATATAGAAAACGTGAAGAAGTTAGAAAAGCTAGACCACTATGATGACCTCCCGGTTAAGAAGTTCATAGTGACTAACCAAACTAACGTCAATATTAAAAACTTTAAGTTGATATACGTTTCTAACGAGGATATTAAGAGAATCATAGAAGGCGATAAAGAAAAGAGGAACGAGTTAGTGAGAAGGATAATGGAAATCTAAGCTTAATAGCATGGTTAAGCAGTCCGGCTTTTTCCAGAGATGCATTCTGTGGAGGTCTATCGACAAGGTATTCATACCTACTCGATTTCTTTCTCGTGCTCTAGGTAGTTCTCTTTCTTCAACCCAGATATTATCCCCCATGGGTAAAACACAGCCAAGGACACCAATGCTGTAATTATCGTAGCATCTATGAAAGGTATTATGTTTAACGCTCCATCACTGCCAATGTAAGTCATTATTGTTAGGAAAGCTATGTAAGTCATGTACCATATTGACTCTTTGAAATCTTTTGTAGCCTTTCCTATTGCGGCGAATACTGCAGAGGCTATAGTTAATAGTAATACTGAGTATGGTACTGCAGGCCACCCAGACCAGAATACTATTAACGAAGAACCTACGAAAGCTATTGCCGAAATTACGTTACCTAAAGGAATCTTGTACTTAGTTACTCCTTGCCTCCTCAACACTACAAGGGCAATTGGGTTTGTGGCGAAGCCTAAATAACCGGCGACTACGCTATCAGATATTAATCCATATATGCTCGGTATTGGCGCAAATAGGAAGGTAATTAAAGCCCCTACTACTGCGAAAACCATTAATCCCCAATAAGGTATTGCATACTTCTCGTGCAACTGTCTCATCGCGCTACTTACGAATCTAGACCTCCCCATAGCTAAAAGTACTCTGCTACCGCTACCCATGTAAATGTATCCCGTTAGGAAAGGGCCTGCTATCGCAGATATCAAAATTATTATTAGGAATATTTTTAGATCATATGAAGAAGTCAATATGACGAATGGATTACCTGTTACTTTTGACAATCCGCTCCAGTCGCCAGGGGTTATGCCAAAAGCTTTCCAATTTACAGTAAGTATGAGGGTTAAGTCGTATAATATATAAATTGCCGCTTGACCTAAAATTGTAAGCAACAGTGCATAAACAATGTGCCTTTTATCTTTAGTTTCCTCCGCGAAGTCTGGGACTACTCTAGCACTGCCAAAGGCAAACATGGCGTAAGGCATTGCTGCAAATATTCCGGCTATTCCAAATGGTAGTACACCGTGATAAGCAGTAAAGTTCTGGGGATTTGAGAAGAGTAAAAGTAGAGCCAATACAGGCAGTACGTAAAATATTATTTTGACGCTTCCAAACCCTGCAGTAATTTTTGCGAACAGCTTTATCCCGTAATAATTGAAAGGTATATATGCTATTAATATGACGACTCCTACTATTGCTCCTAAGAGTGTTGGATATCCTTGTTTATTCAGAAGCTGAGGGAAGATAAAGTATAAGCCCTCTATGGTAGCGAAAGCCTCAATGGGTGGTATAAATAAATACCATATGAGATCTGCAGTCGCGTTAATTAAGTTAGTAACTACACCATGTGAGTAAATTGAATACCTAGATGGGCCTCCGGCTTCTGGGTAAGTCTGGGAAAGCTCTATGTATGTTAGACCAATGGTGAAGTAAAAGAAAATTCCGACTAACCAGGCTATTAAGCTCCCTGGTCCCGCTAATGCCGTCATTTCCACTTGACTAAAGAACACTGCCGTAGCTACTGCTCCAGCAAGCCCAATGATAAATAACTCAAGGAATCCTATCTCTTTTCTCAAGTGTTTTCCTTTATCGGGTGTGCCGGTCATGGTGTATATAAGTGGCATTTATTTCTTATAAATTTGCCTTGAAAATTTTTGACAATTTAAGTATATTTAAAAAATAGTACATTTGTATATGAGACGATTAGCTAAGTTTAAATTATTAGTAAAATTTTAATCTCACTTAGAAAGTATATGATTAACATTTGAGTTATAGTAAAGGCTAGAAACCTTGTGAATTAGACGTCTGATGCAGTTATACTCTAAAACGACGCAGTTATTGCACACAAGTAGAAGCTACAATCTTTTCACTACTCATGGTTAAACGAGAACCTCATGGATCATTTGGGATTTTTATGTGAGCAAAATTATGCTATAGATAACGCCAAAAATTGACTATTCTGATACTTTAAATACAGAAAGAGCTGAAAAGTTGGCTATTTTGCTGGCGGTTAACTAACATGATGTTACAAAACTGGGGGTTAAGGGGGCGGAAAGCCTAAGGGATGGATAGCCCCCTTATAGAAAGCTTTTTTAAACTTTTTTCCTAGTCAATATTCAATGGCTAGGAGGGATAAAAACCCAATCAGAGCAACAGTTTCGATGAAGATTGGCTTATCTGACCCTCTCCTAGCCCTCGTGAACAACTACGTTAAGGCACTCCGTTTTGCCCTATTTTGGATGAAAGAAAACGTGAAAGATCCAAACGAGAAGGGCACACTTTCTAAAGTGCACGAGGGATTGTATGAAAAGCTGAGGAAAGAATACAATCTGCCATCAAAGGTTGCTGAGGACTGCTATCGTGATGCCCTAGCAATATATAAGAGTTGGTACAACAACCCCAAGAGGGGTAGGTTCCCGCGCGTCTATAAGCCGACAGTGTGGTTAACACCAAAAGCTAGCTACAGTGTAGACTTAGATAGGATGGTAGTTAAGATAGCAAGTGTTTGTGAACTGCCAATACTAGGTTATCCTAGGAACTTAAAGGATTACTCAACCTGGGAGATGAAGGAGGCTAGGCTCACAATCAAGGATGGCAAAGCTTTCCTCAAAGTAACTTTCGAGAAGGAAGAAGAGAAAGTTAAACCTAAAGACAGTGTTGCCGTAGACGTAAACATGAATGACATTGTAGTGGGGAAAGACGACAGTCACTACGTTAGGATTCCCACTCGCCTTCACGATGCTTATCACTTCAAGTCATTAGCTGAACATTTGCAGAAGAAGTATCCTAAGAGGTGGAAGGAGAACAAGAGAATTCTACACAGAATACGTTATTTTCATCAAAAGGCTAAACGAATCATGGAGGATTTTGCTAGGAAAGTTGGCAGATGGACCATTGAGATTGCTGAGAAATTGGGTGCCAACGTTATAAAGTTGGAGAACTTGAAGAACCTCATTAAGGACGTTGATAAGCTACCAAGTGAGTTTCGCGATAAACTCTACTTGATGCAATATCGTCGTATTCAGTATTGGATAGAGTGGCAGGCTAAGAAGCACGGAATGATTGTTAAGTATGTTAATCCTAGTTACTCTTCCGTTTCCTGTCCTAAGTGTGGCAAGAAGATGATTGAGATGGCTTATAGATATTTTCACTGCCCCTCGTGTGGTTATGAGAACGATCGTGACGTTATTGCTGTCACGAATTTAAATGGGAGGGGGTCTCTGACCCTCTCGACTGCCCCTCAGATGAGAGATGTAAACCCAAATCGATGAGGGGAACCCTCGCTGACGGGGAGGAAGTCAGTTTCTCACCTTAATCTATATCCACAATTTGGGCAGAATTTGTATTGCGGAGCAACTGGGTAACCGCAGTTAGGACAATACCTAGGCGTTTGTTGGCTTACGGCTTGTTGGTGCGACGTTATCACTTGCACAATTTGGTTTATAATCTCTTGTTCTTGTTCATAACTACCCAAGACGCTGGCTACATCTACTCCCGCAAAAGCACTACCTAGCAAGGCTAGAAACTTGTTATGTAATAGTAAGTCCGAAGCGCCCGCTATTCCACCTTCGACCCCAGCCCACTCTAGTTGGACTCTGGCACTAGTTATCCCAGTCTCGATTACGACTTTGTTGTTATCTTGACATATCTTGGTTGTGTAATAATGCCCCTTTAACCCCCTAGCGTGTAATTGCAATATGAGGATATTAGGGGAGTAGGTAGCGTAAACAGTCATCCCCTCGCTTCGGAAGAGCATCTTCAAATCTTGTGCTAATGCTTTCATGTCAAGGGGCTTGTTGATGTTTAATTGTATGACTTTACCTCCAACTGGTTGGCATATCATTGACTGCACAAAATTATTAGACATAAAATGAATTATGCCACGTCAAATAAAAATGTTATAACTGGTCTTCCACGTTATAGTCTATGCAGATATCTTCACCACAATTCTTACGTTTTTCTCAAAGCCTCCGTGGGCGTATAAGTTCCTCTTATCAACGCTACATATTTTAACCTCTTCTTCCTCATTCTCTTCCTTTTTCATTACCTCTGCAAGCATCGTGGGTTTTCAATTCTACCAATGAGGAACTTGTAGTGTATCCTCTTGTGCATTTCTCGATCTCCTCAACCGATTTATTGATGTGTTTAGGAACGAGAAATGATCGTGAAGTGATAGTCTTCACGGTCCAAGAATTCGTAATGTACACTTGAATCAGCTAATAAATTAGGAATAAGTTAAATTTATACTTCTCTCTAATCTGAAGATAAATTGATAATGGCTAAGTTTATCATAGAGCATTTAGACGTTTTAGGCAAGTGGATATTAATTGAGTATAAACATAGCTATGAGATAGCTAAGAGAGAGGGAGTAGATTTATTAATTTGTGGACTAAAGCTTGAGGGAATACCATCAACTGAAAAAAGATTTTATGAGATATTTGATCCCAAAAATGTTATAATTTTGGATCCTCAAGCAAATGAACCCTTGAAAACAGAAGATTTTGATGGAATTGACGCAGTAATTATAGGAGGAATACTTGGGGATCATCCTCCTAGGGGAAGAACTAAGAGCCTTCTTTCTGATAGATTCCCTCAATCTAAAAAGAGAAACATAGGGAAATTGCAATTCGCAATAGATGGTGCATTATATGTTGCTATACAAGTAATGAAAGGTAAAAAACTTGAGGAAATACCCACTATAAATGGTTTGAAAATAATATCAGAATTTAAGGGTGTAGAGGATGAGATAATTTTGCCTTTTGGGTATCCGTTAGTTAACGGGAAGCCCTTAATTTCGGAAGAGCTTATTAAATATTTAATAGGTAACAGACCACATAGAATCAAATGGGGAGAAGATGAATATATTAGCTATTGGCAACATGTTTAACTTGTCTGGGGCATCAGTACATATTATTAACGTTTTAAAAGAATTAGCCAAAATGGGCAATGAGGTCACACTTTATGTTCCCTCTTTTTTAGTTAAAGAAGATTATAACGTATTTTAGAGAAAAACGGAGTTAACGTTTACCATTCAGTTTATGAGGTAATCGAGAAGAGATTAAATACGACAGTTAATAGATATTTGTATTTTATCGATTCACATACAGTTTATCTAAGGTGGAATAATATAGGATTAGATAAAATATATGTAGATAATTTGAGTAAAGAGACTAAAGCTGATGTAATTTATGATATGCATGAAGATAGTATAACGCTTAGATTAGCACATTACATTTCCAAAAAGATGGGTAAACCGGTAGTTAAACTCCTACATGATGAACCATTTAGGAATTCTTTCGGAAGGGGATATAGGAAATTTATGATACGCTAATGTGGTTATAAGTTAGATAAAAGGGTATTCATTCTATGCAAGACGGAATTTTGAGGGGTATAGCTTCCGTTTCCAAAGCTCCAGTTTATTTGTCAAATATAGATAAAATTACTAATTAGTAAATATAATGTTAAACTAAGAGTATTTAAGGTGGGTAACGCATTTAATAAGGATCTCATATATAAGTATAGAAGAGTGAAAAATAAGGAAAATTACGCGGTATTTTTTGCTAGATTAGTTCCACAAAAGGGAATAAGAGAACTACCTAAAATAGCCGAGTTAATAGATAGTCGGAAAGTTCTTTAACGAAAGAGATAAGAGGTTGTTAATAGGTAATCATAAGATAGAATATAGGGGATATAGACCAATAGAAGGGTTATATGACACTGTTTCCAGGGCTAAGGTATTAATATACTCATCAAGATGGATTTTCCTTAGTAGTCTTAGATACTTTAGCTTTAGGTACGTCAATTGTAGCTTATGATATCCCTGCAATAAGGTCAGTCTATTCTGGGTTGAAACCAGTTAGAATCGTAAAGGAATATGATATGGCTAGGGCTGTAAATGAAGTCCTTAAAATGAGTGATGAGGAGTACGAAATTGAGCATAATGATGAGGAGGTAAGGAAATTCTTAGATGATCACTCTTCATGGTAGCTAAGGAAACTTATGATTTCCTCTCCGAGTTCATCTCTCACTATTCCCACTCACGATGTTCACAACTTCAAGTCGTTAGCTGAAAATTAGTTCAACTACTTATAGGCGTAGTTTCCCTCAAAGTCCTCAATTAGCTCGTAGAAAAAAGTCGATAAAAAATGACTATTTATCAAAGTCCTCAATTAGCTCGTAGTAACCCTTGAGAAGGGGGAGGTTATTCTTTTCTTTTTAGACAAGTCGTAAAACTAATAAATTTGGAAGTCAAGTTTTGTAGATGAAGTTTTCAATAACTACCTTAGCAATCGTAGGGCTCCCTTACGTACTGTTAATCTATTACACCTTAAGGCTACAGACGTTCACGATCGAGCTAACGATATTGTACATAGTGCTTTACGTGTCCTTTATAATGAGCTCACGGTTACTCCCAAAATATGCTTTCATGCCCCCGTTGATAACCTTCCTAATTCCGATAATATACACTATACTGTACCCTCAACTCTTACAGCTTAACTTTAGCAACCCACTAACTTCTATTGCCTCGGATTTTGAGCTCTTGATTATAATTATAGGCATAATTTTTGCTGTCTTATCGGGTCTGGATTTGGCGTCAGATGACGGATCACAGTTAGCGGGACCCCTCCTCTTTCTAGGAGTATTCGCCAACGGAGTCCAACTCTACCTTGCTCTTCAAGGCTATCAATTCAACATGGGTTATATTCTAATCCTAGACCCCATGTTCCTAACAATTGCTACTGCGAGTTACGTGCTCCCAAGGAAACAGACTACAAGAAACGTTACTACAACAATACCGACTTTAAGTAAAAGCCCTACAGCCAATACAAGAAAAGCAGCTGCTAAAAGAACCGGACAAAAAATGAAGTCTACACCAACATCCAATACAAGAAACGTTACTACAACAGCTAACGTATATTTTGAACTGCAAGGTCTACCACCAAGCTGTACTCCTATCATCAGGATAAACGGTTATGACAAACCGGTGTATTACAATAACGGGAAGTTCCTACTTAAGGTAGATTACAGTTGTGTTTGGGAGGCATTGCCAGTGAATTGCAATGGCGAACAGTACTATCCAGACAAAAAGAGCGGGTTGGCTACCATAGGGGATCACGTGATAATTAACTACAGTAAAACTGTAACTCTTATTTCGCTAAGTCAACCTAGTGGCTCCGTGAATCCAACAAGTGCCCAACCTCTGCCAAAAGTCCCAGACGTGTGGATAGGTAGTACTATAGGGTCATACAAAATCGAAAGCCTCATAGGTGAAGGAGGTACTGGGTACGTACTCAAGGGCAGGTTTTCTAACCAAGAGGTGGCAATAAAAGTCCTCAAGATTGATAAAGACCCAGACCTCTTTGCTAACTTAGCAAGGGAGGCGTTCAACTTGGCAGAACTATCTAAACACCCTAATGTGGTGAAGATCTACGCAATTAACGTCGACAAGCTCGTAATAGATAAGATTTTGAACGGTGACACGTTGCTTTACGTAAAAAGCCCACCTTACATAGTAATGGAACTCATGAAGGGCAGTATCTACGACCTCATGATGAAGGACGAGTTCTTTTACTCCCAAGCCTGGAGGAGGACAGTGATTAGGGCTATAAAAAAGATAGCCGAGGCGTTGTACTACATGCACTCAAATGGTTACGTACACATGGACGTTAAACCCCAAAACATTTTAATAGATAAGGTACCATCAGAACCAGCAGAGCTAGACAACGTAAACTTTAAGCTCGGAGACATGGGAGGGGCGGTGAGGGTTGGAGAAAAGGTCATTCAATTCACTCCGACTTATGCACCTCCAGAAGTATTTTTATATAAGGCGATGCCAGTCTTTGATGTTTTTTCCCTAGGGATGACGCTTTACGTACTTTTGACCAGAAAAATAGATAGGCCAGACCTGCAGGAAATGAACGAAGCTTTTAACGACTTGAGCAAGGTTAAGGTCGCTAGAGACAAGCTAAACGCGTGGAGCCAGAACTTGGATGAAGTGATAAGAAAAGCGATATTGTTACGAGCTACGATAAAGGATTTCATGAACTTACAGTACTGACTAGCTACGAAGCGCTGCTCGACTTGACCGTGAGTACCTCCTCGTCTTGCAGGAATCCCTTCCGGGGTCAGACTAATTTCGTCAATAAGGTCTCAGCTTATTTTTCTCTTTTGAAGAATTCTACCCGCCTTTATAAGTGTCTCAGTATAGCCTGCCCGGATAATAACGCTAATCTTTCAAGTATGAACACCTTCCACATAAGCGTAGCAGTGCTAACTGTGTAGTTTTAGCGGTACTTCTCGTCTCTAAAGAGGTATGAGCCCTCTGGGAGGCAACATTGGCGGAAAACGTCAGTTGAGTGAGCGCTAATAAGGCAACTTCAGATTTGTTAGCTGTTGTAGACATGAAATGTATTAAGATAGAACCAATTCGCAAAACGTCGATTTGAGCGACTTCTCAACCCGTCGTTTACTTGAATACCCACCGTAGAGAAACACAGAGGCGCTTACGTAAATAGAAAGCCTAGATAAACTAGATTTTAGCAAGAACTCCGCTAGTATTTCAGTCTTATAAGAACGTTAAAAGGCATAAACATTGAGAAATTCCCTTGCTAAGTCAATCGAAATTTAAACGTTATGGTCAATCAGCTTTCTATATTTGTACGAAATTCGCATTAGGCAATTGAGACTTGCAATATCGAAAATGCTCAGCATTTCCCTCCTATAGGCTTTTTTCCAATAATGGCGAGACCCTTAACTCTCGATAGAAATAAAAAGAAGTGAGGCAAGAAATATTCATGGACGTTACGTTTTACTCTCACGAATTTAAGCTTTTCATATTCTCCATCCTCTCGTTCATAGTAATACATTATTTTTTAACGACCTTTTACATAACATTGCCGTATACATGTAATTATGAGGTAATAGACGTAATCGTAAATCTTGTGGTCTACTCTTTAGTTCTATCCCTACTGACTTATAAGCTCTTTAGGGGAAACGAACCCGGAAAATATTACATAATCTGGTTCTGGTCTATATTCCTTAACTATTACTTTTTTAATGTTTCCCTCTATTTCCCTTTTGATCTAGGTATATTAACCGGTGTAATTTCCGCTTTATTATACTCAATCCCACCATCGCTAGTAATGTCTGCAGTAAGGATGAAGAATAAGGATTTAACTTGGTCCTTATCTACTCCTCAATTATGGGCTGGCACAGTGATGTTCGCTTCACTGTTTTTACTCTCCTTTTATACTGGGATAAATATTGATTTCTTTATTTATGGTGCACTGGCTGGGCTTCTACTGTCTTTCATAGCCGTGGGGACAATGGAGACCATGGTAAATCTTTCATTAATACCTTTATTTGTTATAGCCTTTTATTACACTGGCAAATCAATATATTACGTAACTCCTTATACTCTCTTACTTGTTTTCGGGGGCTCTCTCCTTATCTTCTGGGCTTCCATGAAGCCAGCAATTATAATTAATCGCTTCACTGGCGAAGTCACTCCATTAGGAGTAGTGTCTTCTATTTCTTTATCGTTTTTCTTCCCAATAATACTCTTAGCCTTGTGGTATATAGCAAGGACTATAGCATTTAATTACAGCGATTACATTTCGCCCGTCACTTTGTCAACATTCCCTATAATCTTCTTACCTACCGTGATAGGCAATACCTTAGTTGACTATCTTAAGGGAAAAAAGCTTGATAAGATGATGAGATATTACGGCGGTAAAACAGGTGGGATAATTGGCGGAGTCGGTTTAGCTGATGGCTTATGGCTAGACTTAGTAGGGCTTATGATATACTACTTAACGGCACTTAGGTTCGGGTTTATCGACGGCACCACACTTTATTTATTAATAATAGTACCAGTTATTACAATTCTCTTGCGTTTTGGTAGGATAGCTTGAGATGAAGAGAGCAACATTCAATCTTTTCTCTCCCACCTATATGGCCCATTTATAACTGTCTTTGATGATGAATTGAAGCAAATATATGAAGAAGCAAGTATTTATAATAGCAATACTGCCTTTGATTTCATAACTCTCAAAGACCACATTTAGGAACCTTGAGCGTTAATTTGAAGGAGTGCATAGAGATGGAATTTTAAAGTGCATCATTTAGGAACCTTGAGCGTTAGTCTTGACTCCCTTAGTCCTCCAGTAAACTATTTAACGCATTTACCTTCGCTCTAAAAGCCTTTTACATTAAACGAGTTATTTCTACGTCCCCTTTCACCTTTCAATTTTGATAAAGATCCCCTTAAACGAGTTAGGGAGTTTAATGAGTTTTAAGATAAACGAATATACAGGCTATGATGAAATTGGTTATAAGAACAACACGAAGAATCTAAAACTTCTCCTTCTATGTGATATAGACATATTACTTGAGTATAGTAGTTTTATGGAAAAAGGGTCCACCATTCTCTTAAAGAGATGGTTAGAAGGTTTTTATTTCTAATATCAATGAAGAAATAAGATTAGAGAGAATAAAAAGAAAAATATAAAAAGAAATTCAAGGAAATTATAAGAACAACCTTTGATAAAAGGAGCAGCGCGGCTAATGAGGAAGTTGTTGCTTAAGTAGCGTAACCAGCAAGGGTTGTATGACGACGAAGCTGTTAAACATTATAATTGCTCTTCCACGTTTTTAATACAATCTTTATAGTCTACGCCTTTATAGTCTACGCAGATATCTTCGCCACAATTCCAGAGGAACGTTACGTTTTTCTCAAAGCCTCCGTGGGCGTATAAGTTCCTCTTATCAACGCTACATATTTTAACCTCTTCTCATCCTCTTCCTTCGCCTTTTTCATTACCTCTGCAAGTATCATGGGTTTTTCAATTCCACCAATTTTCTTTACAATATTCTCTATATTATTTATCTCATTGAGGATTAGGTATTTAACTGAGTCTGACGTAGAGTACTTTTCAGCCATACGACGTATATTTTTCAGCGTGTTATTTCCTTCTGCTATGTGTTTAGAGATCATAAGTAGTGAGTGTAAGTAGCTAACTTCAATGTGCATCGATTCGTCGTAAATTACGTTACCTTTGTCGAAAGTTATATTTATGTTGAGATTCTCGCTATCAAGCTTTTGTAATTTATTTTCTACAGCTTCTAAGCAGGCGTCTATTTTATCCTTGCTCAGCAGTAAGTATAGGAATATCCCTCCTGACAATGCGTTGACCACGTGGTAAACGAAGTCTGGGTTACAAGAGCTGTCGCCTATCTCTTTAAATACCTTGTTTTTTATTACGTTCTTGCCCTCCTTTGATAGGAAAGGAGATATGATTGAGAGTATCGCTTGCCTAGTGGTTAATTTTTCCGAGTAGATTGCGTCTATTTTATAGGGGCCTTTGTTTCCTTTCACCACTGGTTCTGAATTGTAAACTTTTAGTTCAACTCCTTCCTTATCTTTTTCAATCATGTAAGTATATGTGGCTAGCTTAATTGCGTCTGTGGCGAGTAATGGCATGTGATTTATTCCGTGAGTTATATCTATGTAGACCTTGTCAGGCTTTTTGTCTTCTAGGATTTTTAAAGAATTGAAGTATACGAAATTAAAATAGAGCGTATTTCTCCTATCCTTTTGAGTGAATCTAGTGCCGTATATGTTTGGGGATATTAATAACTTGAAGTTATTGCCAAGTTTATTGGAGACTTTCTTTCTTATAGAATTTCTACAACAGTTGAGATCTGTACAACTATTATCGCATAAGCTCAACCCTGCATATACTATTATCTCGTCCTTGTTTAGGTTTAAAGCTTTAGATATTGCAATGAATGAAGCATTAGTGAATTCACTTACTTGCCCTCCATCCTCTTTATCAACTATATACGTAACCTCATCGTAATTTGTTGGGTCGCCTATAGGGGCAAATAAAATATTCATAATTCAAGATAGAGGTTTATTAATAAAAATCTTTGATTTTCTGACCTCCTGGGCTAGTAGTCAAGTGGTGTAACTAATAACGTCACTGAGCAACGTTTTTAGAGGGACGAGTAAGGGCTGAAAATGGGGAGAATCACTTCACGATAGCTGGAGGTTAATCCTTGAAAAGGTTAAACAATCAGACCTACCTCACTGCGTCTTAACAGTCTCCGGTAATTGAGTGGCAGATAAAAGGACAATTATCGAGGAAATCAATACGGTTAACGATAGATCCCTTTCCAAGCCGAAAGGCAGTAACAACACTAACGTAACTCCGAATCCCCCTCCTAATAACCTACCTAAAAACAACGTTATATTAGTCCCAGTAGCTTTAAAATTGATGGGATAAATCTCGCTCATCCAAATCCCGAAGTAAGCAAAGAAAGAAGAGCCGAACATCAGGAGGATAAAAGAGGCTATTACTAGGCCGGAAAAGAAGAGTAAAGACGAGAAAACGCTTATTCCTGCAAAGAGATAGCTCGCTTTCTTCCTCCCTATCCTATCTGAAATACTTCCCGCGATAGTAAACCCTATCATACCTATTATAAAACCAATTAAGATCACGGCGTAAGCGTTAAGCTTAAGGCTAGAGAAAAGCGTAAAGCTCAAGGAAACTAGGGGGACTAATAGTAGAAAAGCGCCAATGGAAAACAGTGAACCAAATACAGTGACTTTCACGAATTCTCTTGAAACCCTAAAGCTGAACTTAGCCTTCCACTTAGACTCCGGTATGAGGAACCATAACGGTATACTTATTGCTGATAACACGAAAATTATCGTGTAGTAGGGGAAGATAGTCTCCTTAGTAACAAAAGAAATCAACAATCCTAATATTGCACCGAGGAAATATAGACCTTGCATTATACTTCCTATTAGCCCTCTAATGCTTGGAGGTGAGAGTTCAGCGGCATATACGTAACTAATCCCGTTAACTGCGTTAACGCCAAAACCTATTAAAAACCAGATAAGATAGAAAAGGACGACATTATCAACAACCACGTTCCCTAAGATGGGGAAGACGAATAATAATATGGAAATTAATAACGATAATCTCTTACCCTTAGTGTCACCGAAGATACCCATCAAAAGCCCGCCTATAGCACCGCCTATCCAACTCAAGGGAATTGCGAAAGACGCTAGTCCCCCAAAGCTGGATATAAATTCCGGTAACACGAAGCTGATTGAATAAATTGCTAAAGCGGAAAACAAGAAAATCGTTAGTAATGCCGTTAAAGCTAGTTTATAGTTTGCCATGTTTTAATCTATCCCTTAGCGAGTAAAAAAAGTTGCATTAGCAATTATTTGGTACCTAACGGTTATAAGAAGACTGTAAGTCCTTATACATTCATTCACTCAACATTCTTGACACCTCAGACGTTAGGATTAAAAAAGGGACAGAGAGTTAGTTAACAAAGTCGTACAATACAAGGGGTAATAGACAAGATTGTTGTGAAGTACTATATCTGAAATTTCTGTGATTCACTACTTAAAGGGGAATGAGAGAGAAAGGTTATTTTAGGTTCTGAGGATTTTTACGTGAGTTCTTTAACCGTATTTAGTTAAGGAGAGTAAACTTCCTATCAGCGTTTAAGGTTATAAACCCCACTAGAAAGGACTCAATAATGGGCTCACGAATCTGGCCGAAGAATAATCATCAGAAAGCTTTGATACACTAATTTCCGCCCAAGCCAGTAAACAATGAATTAACTAAGAATTCAGATTTCTTAAAAATTAAAGAATTCAACGAGTTAAACTTAATTCTAATTTAAACAATAAATCCTTCTCAACAATACCACTCATTCAAACTTGCAATTTTAAACTTCTTGCAAACTAACACCTTTATTTAAATGAGTTCTCCACTTTCCAGAGGAGTGTGTCTAACTATTCTGTTAAATCAGTATTTACAAAATAAATGAGTAAAACTTTTCTAACCTAACGTGGGATTGTTAAAAAACTGATAACACTTTTTATAAGAGTTATTAAATAACGTCATTTGATGTTGATCTATGAATAAGTTTCAAACTCCCATAAAACAACCAAAAGCTTAAAATATGTCTATAAGATTACTACTTGTGACACAGAGAAAGCTTATCGAAAGTGAAAACTTTACCGAGATAATCCCACAAATAGACAAGGAAGCGGCAAGAGAAAAGGGTCCGGGCAGACCCCCTTATTGGGAAATGATTTTCTGGTGGACGAGAAAACCGTTAATCTCAGCTAGGGCATTCACCGCAGCTGCGCTCTTACCAGAAGACGTACCGATGACAGAGTTTAAGCGAATGGTTAGGCTTACTGATAATACGAGGCCACCACACAATTTACTCCCTATCACTAACGGTAGGTTTAAGGAGTTTACGGTCTTAGACCCATTTGCTGGTTTTGGTTCTATTCCACTTGAGGCTAAGAGGCTCGGTGTGGGTAAAGTCATAGCCTCAGACCTCTTACCTACTGCTTATATCTTCTTGAAGGCTGTACTAGAGTACCCAAAGTATGGGAAAAAACTCGTTGAAGACGTCAAAAAGTACGGTGAGGAAATGTTAAAGAGTATAGAGGAGGACGTCAAAGAATTGTATGGGGATACAACCGGTTACGTAGGGACTTGGGAGGTTAAGTGCCCACACTGTGGCAATTATACTCCTTTAGTAAACCAGTGGTGGTTGTTGAAGTTAGATAAAGGTGGAGGTAAAGGGTACGAGAGGCTTGTGTACATGAAGCCTGAGAAGCAGGGTAATAGTATTAGGATAAGGGTCGTTGATCTCAATAAGGAGTTGAATAAAAAAACGATTAAGGCAGAAGTTAACGAAAGCGATGGGACAAAGTATGAGGTACCAGAGGGTAATATAGAGGCTAAGAACAGTTATGCTAGGTGTTTAATATGCAATAACGTCTTCCCGGGAAAGGGTGATAAATGGTATGTGAAGGAGGCATTGAGGGAGTGGAACGAGAATTATGAGAGGTTCCTGAATGGCGAGATAACCCTAGGAGAGCTACGCAGTTCCAAGGCTAGACCTAAACTCCTAGTAAAATTCAAAGGGAGGTCAAAAGACCTTGATTTTGAAGAAATTACGGATGATGATGAGAAAATGTTCTGGGATTCATTCGAGAAACTTAAAGAAGTGGATATAAATAAAATACCAATTGAAAATCTTGCCCCATATGGTACTATTCGCATTAGTACATGGGGAACTGATAAATTTTTCAAAATGTTTAACGCTAGACAATTAATAATTTTCAGTAAAGTTGTTGACTATCTGAATAAGCTTTATGACGAAAACGACGAATACAAAAAAGCAGTGCTAACATATCTAGCCATAGCGTTCTTAAATCATATAAGACATAATTGCTTCTTTACAAGCATTGATCCCAGTAGAAAATTTATAGCTCACACGTTAGCATTTAGAAGGCTTGGTTTCACATGGAATTGGGTTGAAATCAATCCTTTGGCTGATGTAATAGGTTCTCTACGTAGATCTCTGGATCATGTGATAGAAGGGTTAGAATATTTAATACAAACTAATAGCGACTCGAAGATAGAGGTATTGAATGTCGACATAAACGAACTAAACCTACCCGAGAAGGTAGATGTTATAATTACTGATCCGCCTTTCGCTGATGATGTTCCTTATCCCGAGGTCAGTGATTTGTATTATGTGTGGCTGAAAAGAGTAATTCCAATGCCATATAGAACACAATGGGAAGAATTAATACCAAAGGATATAGGAGTTGAAGAGGGAAGGGCGAAAGTATTTGGAAATAACACTGGGACTTACGACGATTTCAGGGAGAAACTAGCTAAAGCATTTGGAAAGCTTAGTAACTTCTTGAAAGATGACGGACTGCTCGTAACATTCTATAACCACACCTCTACAGAAGCGTGGGTATCTCTACTCTACGCTGGCTGGTATTACTCAAAGTTCAAGATAACTGCTGTGCACGCGGTAACTACCGAGGATGAGACACGAATAACGGCTCAAAATACTACAATTTCTTTAGACAAGTCAATGGTTATAGTTTGGAGGAAGAAGGCTGAGGGGCAGAAGTTACTCCAAGAAGTTAGAAAGGAGGCAATCTCTACTGTGTCTGATTACGTTTCGACAATGGTACAGAAAGGAAAGCTTAAGCTCTCGACTGACACATATATTGAGGTATTAGGAAAAGTCCTTAGTGTGTTCACGAAGTATGAGAAACTTGCAGGATTGAAAGGAGAGAGGGAAAAGGCTGTCGAGGAGTTGATAACTAATCACGTTTACCCGGCTACTGTGCAATCTATAATTGAAGGTTTATCTAAGGGCGTAGGGGTTACGATCTCAGACCCCTACGCAGCTTATTACATTTTGGTGAAACTTCTAATCCCAAGACCGGAGAAGGGGGTGAGGAAGATAGACAAGACTTCTTTAACTTTCTTTAGCCTTACTGGGAACTTAGATTTTAAGGATTTGCAAGATAACGGGATAGTGAAGGCTGATAAGGATTCAATATCGTTAGCAGAACCGAACCAAGCTGCCAAGGAAACGTTGGAAGTTATCTCAGAGTTGGAGAAACTTCTTGACAAGAAAGCGCTCTTAGGGGACTATAACTTCTCTAACCCAGTTCAAGTTTTCCATTACCTAGAATATATAGCCCTTAAAAGTAAGGATAAACTCAAGGAGGAGATAGAGAAACTGAGGGAGAAAACTCGTTTCGTTGATGAGGCTTTAGCAATTGCTAAAATCTTTGCCAAGGTTTTGGATGAAAAAGACGTGGAGAAGGAACCATCAAAGCGTATATCCGGGGAAGAAAAAACTGGTATACTGAGGTGGACTAAGTGAGCAACCTAATTTACGAGAACAAGGTTAAGGAAGACGTATTTGATAGTAAGCTAGACGATCAAGTAGCACCAGAACTTAGCGATGTTATATTGAAGAAAGCGCCGAAGGTTTATCTCGATCCCAGAGAATTCTTGGCGTCAACTTACTTGACAGGCTCGATGAAGAGCCTAGTTAATGAAATTACTTATGCATTAAACCAAGGTAAGGGAATAACATTAGGGTTGTTTTCGTTATTTGGTGGAGGTAAGACTCACACAGTTCTATTGCTTTATCACGCTTTTACAAACCCCTCCCTAGCTAGACAATTAGGGCTAGAAGTTCCGGACAACGTCAAAGTTATAGGCATTGGCGGTAAAGACAGTAGGACTGCGCCGTCTCCCATTGACGTTCTAATGGAAGATGGTATAGAAATTAAGACTTTGTGGGGATACATTGCTAAAAAGCTTGGTAAGTACGACATCATAAGGAAATACGACGAGGATCAAATTTCCCCACCTAAAGATAAGCTGGAGGAGTTGTTTAAGGGAGAGAAAGTACTGATTTTAATCGACGAGATAGTATTTTATTTATCTAGAGTTAGGGGGTTAAAAACTGGAAACAACTTTTATGAACAATGTTTGACCTTTTTCGAGATCTTAGCGTCGGTAAGCACTAATTTACCAGTAGCTGTTATAGTTACAGTTCCAGCTAACTTACCAGAAGAGAAGAGTAAAGAGGGTGGTCTCCTAAATTTCATTCCTGAGCCTGGCTATGAGGAAGTTACTGAGGCTTTAGTTAAAAGAATACTGAGAGTGGGAAAAGTATATAGAGCTCCTATCGAAACCGCAGTTGATCTGGCTAACGTGTTAATCAAGAGGATATTTAAGGAGATAAATAATGAAGTCAAGAGGAGGGTAATAGAGGAGTACCAAAAATACGTTGACGAATTTAAGGATTACGTAATCGATAAAGCTGATTTAGTAGACACTTATCCTTTCCACCCACTTTACATTAATTTACTTAAGAATCTTTTGGAAGGAAATCGTCATTTACAGGGCACACGTGAAGCAATTAAGATTACTAGGATTGTAATTAGGAATATTTGGGAAAATAAACCAACAAGGAGTTTAATTCTACCATCGGATATTAGCATTAAGGATAACCAAATTAGACTTCTATTGTTAAAGGATTACAAGAATTACGATATTGTGGCCGACACTATAATTCAAAGGTCAAAGGGATTAGACATCGTATTCCTTTTAGCAAACTACATTTTCGTGTCTACATACTATAAACAATTAGGTCTTGACCCTGGACCGTTGATTACAGCACTGCCAGATTCTAAGGAAGTAGTTACCTCAGTTTTGGATCCAGAATATCTAAATTCTGTTGGTAAAACTCCTGCTGATGTCAAGGATATTTTAGATAGCATATCCAGTACTTCTAAGGACGTGGAGATGGTTATTCCTTATTTAATTTCAGATAAGGGAAGATATTGGGTTACGTTTTTTGCAGATCCAAAGACCATATGCGAGAAGGAAGCTAGTAAGATACTACCATCTGATGTAGAGAAGGAGTTAGACGAAAAGATACTCAGCCTAGCTGAAATTCCTATAGATGATATACAGAAGAAGAAGAGATATCAAGGCGGTAGATTATTAAAGCTCCATCGGACTGTAGTAAGGAACTTAAGTGCTCCAGTTGATATTGATGAACCTTCTTATTACCTTATTATATTAGGAACGCCAATTTGTAGGGATTGTAAAGACGATGAAGTGAAAAATAAGGCCAGAGATATAGCCAGAAGATTTATATACTATACTTCATCCGGTAAGGCTGAAAAGCCTAGGAAATATTCCAATACGATAGTATTATTATTCTCTTCACAAGGAAATAATGAGGATAAAATAAAGGATTACGTGAGGAGATATATATCTTGCTCTAATATGAACGTCGATCCTTACTATAGTGACAAAGCCACTAGAGATGTGGCAAAAAAGATTCTTGATGACTACGTTAGGGGGCTAGAAGGTACAATTTACAATCAAATATTCCAGTACTTTGATAAGGTAGCATATCCTTATGGCAATAACGACGTAAATATTGTTGATTTGAAGAGCAGTGGTAAGACACTATTACAACAAGTAGAAGATACTTTAGTCGAAGAATCGAAAATAATGATGAGCGATAGTTTTAATTTCGATACGCTAAAGTGGCTATTACAAAACATCAACATTGACATAACAAACGGTACGTTTAAAGTTGAGAATATAAAGGAAATGTTCTACACTAACCCTTCACTGCCATTTGTCCCAGAATCAGTCCTATTAAACGCTATAAAGGAAGGTGTGGATAGGTTAGAGATAGGCATCCTTAACGGCAGTAAGATCTATTACAAGAAGTACGGAGGTTTAAGTGAATTCACTATAAATGATTCTTCAATAATCTACCCACCACAGATTGCAGCAGAGAAGGAAATTGAGGAATTATCTAAGGAAGAGACTGTACAACTGGAGGACGGAGTTCTAAAGAGGTATTACGTTTTAGAGCTTGAAGGAAATAGAATTCCTATAAGCCAGCTGAGGAGAGAACAGGACTGGTTAGAGAAGTTTAAGGCAGGGGAAATTAAGCTAGTTGAGGAGAAGATCGAAAGTGGAGTAGAAATTTACGCTGAGCCAGACTCTATTGAAGGGATGAAAGGTGAGACTAAGGAGGTTAAGCTCATTGTAAGGAAGATCGGTAATTTCAATTCCAAAGTTTACCTCTCATCAACTTTAGGTGAGTTGAGCGTAAAGGAAGGTGTACCAGATTTCCAAGCTTCATTGAGGATTACGTTGGATCATGACACTGACGTGGTTGTAACTGCTAAGTATGAGAATAAGGAGAAGCAGACCAAGATTCATGTAAGAGTTTTACAAACCGTTTGCGAGAAGTACGTAGATGAGGTTTCGAAGGATTCAGTAATAACAGAGGTCGACATAGTGAATACGACTGATTTAAAGAACATTCTACCTAAGTTGAACTCTTCAATAATAGGTAAGAAATCTTTGACTGGAGAGTTAACTATTGAGGAGCCAGATAAGAAGATAAGCCTAGTAATAAAGCCTAACGGTTCTCAGATCAACGACTTCATTACCTTACTTTCACCGCTGTTGAGTTATGCTGGTTTACGTGCCAAGGTCTCGGGCAATCTGAAGGTAAAGGTTGAGGAGTTCAAAGGGTTGAGCGACGAAGGAGTAAAGAATTTAAATGAGTTATTGAAAGGACAAGTGATAAAAATAAACGTGAAGGTGTGCTGATGAAGTTCTTGATCAGAGAGGGGAGTTCTTTCTCTTACTACTACCTCGTGAGGGACAGTTCTACTTCAAAGGTTTTTAAAGCCTCTGTAACTTTAGGCGAATTTGACGACTTAATATTGAAAAAGATTAACGCAGAGTATAAGAGGACTAAAAAGACTATAAGCACAGATAACGAGAGGATTTTCAAAATCCTAGTCGTGTATGGCGGAGTTAGGCAGACTATGAGGAAGGTTCTAGCGTCAAGGATTAATAAACTCAGCGACGTACTAATTAATATGGACGAATTCAGTTTACACTATTGGTATAGTGAATTCCTGACGAGGTTTTCACGAAGGAATAACGTTGTAGACACATATAGAGTTGGGAGGGCATTCCGTGACCTCTATGAGTGAGTTCGTACTTAATTATTTAGATTTACTAAAAGAGACCCACCCCATGTTTAGGTACCCATTGCTTACTGCTGGTGATTACGAGCCATATGTCCACCAGTCAGAGATGTTTTATAGGATTCTCGCCAGAAACCCTTCGAGGTTTTTAATTGCCGACGACGTTGGATTGGGGAAGACTATTGAGGGAATTATGATAATGGATCAATTAATTAAGCTTAGGGGGGTTAAGAGGGTACTTTTAGTAGTTCCTAAAGTTTTAGTAAATCAATGGGTATACGAACTGAGGAGGTTTTCAAGGGAATGGAACCTATCTGTCTTTGAGTACGACCAGAGTTCGTCCATGGACGAGAACGGAATTTACGTTGTTAGTATTGATACTCTAAAGAGGAAAAATCATCTTGAGAAGTTTCTCTCATTGAATTGGGATTTGATTCTCGTTGACGAAATACACAAAGTTGGCGTAATAGGGAATAGGGAAAACCAAAGGTATAAAGCGATGGCATCACTGGTTAGCAAGAATCCCAATACTCACTTTTTAGGCATGACTGCTACTCCGCACAAAGGTAATGATAACGATTACTTGAAGAGGCTCGTCTTGATTGATCCCTACCTAAGGGATCCTAATGATCAAATATTGAGTGGTACAGTTAGGGCTATTACACTGAAGAGGAACAAGGATAACGTTAACAAAGTTTACGAGCAAGATGATATATTCCCCAAGGCCATATTTATACAGTATTTAGCCGAACCCACTGAAGATGAAAAGAATTACTACACTTTAATTAGGGATTTATCGCTATCCATTCTCAAGGAGTATTACAATCTAATAAATAAGCAACCAAAGGGGCTTCAGCTTTTAGCCTTCATTATCGGCAGACGATCGTTGTCTAGCCCGTGGGCTGGATTGAGAACATTAGAGCACATTATTGAAAACAGAGTTCCCGAGAAGAATATAGACGAGCAGGAAGTTTTAGAAGAGGCTGAAGAATATGCCGAGGAGGAAGAGACTGAAGAAGTAGAGCCAGACGAGCTAGCTGAGAAGCTAACTAAAATTAATGCGCCGTTTTTACAGAGATTTAAGGACTACATTGATAAGTTAATTGAATCAGCAAAAAAGGTGATGGAAAACGATACTAGGATAAAGTCAGTTGTTGAGCTAGTGAAATCCCACCTAGAGAAGGGAGATAAGGTAATAGTTTTCACCGAGTATAAGGACACTGCAAATTACATCCAAAAGAAGTTGAAAGAAAGCCTTAACTTGAGTGAAGACGAGATTGAAATAGCCTCAAGCGAGACTGTTAGTAAGAAGGGGATAGAGCACTTCAAGAAATGGATAGCGGAAAAAGGAAGGAAAGTCTTAGTTGCAACCGACGTAGCATCAGAAGGTTTAAACTTACAGAGCGCTAATGTGATAATTCATTACGAGATCCCGCTTAGTATAGTGAGGTTTGAACAGAGGAACGGAAGAGTGTGGAGGCTGAAGCAATTTAAACCGGTGTACATTTATTACGTTTCATTGAATGTTAAACTGGAACAAGCTTTACTGGAGAACTACTATAACAAACTATTATCAATAACTAGGGGGACTGGGTCTAACAGTAAAATAACTGACGCCTTAATCTATAAAGGACTCACTTCTAAAGCAGTATTTGACCTAACTGAGGAAAAAGAGGATATACCAATATATGCATTATACAACGACCCCGAGAAGAACGAGAAGATAACTCCAATGAAGATTTGGGAAGCAGCTTTGCAGGATAGGTTGGACGACGTAGTAAGGCAGATGATAAAGAGGATAAAAATAGTCAAGGACGCCATGAAAAAGTTCGCATTGTTTGAAAAAATGCATGGGGCTATAATAACTGAGATAGATAAGGTAAGGTCTATTTCTGGTTTTAGGAATAGAAAAGAGCTAAAGGAGGCTATTGAAGCGTTTCTAAAAGAGTTTGTAAAGCGTCAAGGTGGTACCTTTGATAACAACAGTATAATTATACGGAGTAAGCAGATTATAAAGAGCTTCGACGAGAATAGGATAGGGAAAGACATCTATTTATTATACTCAATAATTAAGGAATTCGCCAGGGATTATACAAGGGGCTTTGTGGTTTCTGACGCGTTAGATTATAACGTTTACCTCATAAAGGCTGAGGTTAGGGACAAGGATGGGAAAAAGTTGATTGAAATACCTTTAATCGTGAACTCCAAGGGGGATATAATAAGCCATAAGGACTTCTTTGAGAAAACCCTCCCACAATTACTGAGTGGAAATTATTTATACGCTGACGAAGTTGTACCAATAGGTAATTCTTGGAAGTTTAAAGTAATTAATTACGTTATGGATAACTTGTATGCTTTAGAACAACAGTTTGTCACGTATAGAAAAAGCAGAGGTATTAGAGATCATTGGTTCCCAGATAATAGGAACGACTTCAAGGTCAACGTTAATATCTTGGGGGGAATAATTGGCGTGAAAGGTCAAGCTAACGACGTTGAAAAGGAAGTGATAGAAGCTCTGCAGAAACTTGGGTGGAAAGTTAGCCAAGGGAGTGAAGTAAGGATAGAAAAACCTGGAGAAGTTAGATATATAAAGGTTATTAAACCTTTAGAAGTATTTAACAAGGGGAAAAACTGGGTTTACACGTACGTAAACGACGCTTTAGTGGGTGTTAGGGGTGATGTTTAAACACAAAGATACATTAATAGAAATAAAGCAAGGATTTAACGAAATAGGTGGTAATTTTATAATTATTAAAAATAAGGATAATAACGTTGTTTTCGATCAAGGGATAAGGTTCTCTAGGTTTAAGAAATTCTATAATGCAACTATTCAGCCCTCTTCTGTGACAGAGATGAAAAAACTGAAAATTATACCGCCTTCTGATGAATATAGTAAAATCTTCATTTCCCACCTACACTTAGACCACTTAGGGGTTTTACACTCATTGAACTTAGGGACTACGCTTTATGTCCCAGATACGGAAGTTTTTGAAAAATTTATTGGACCTTATAAGGAATCAAACAACTGGACAGCTTATATCTCACCCCCTATTGGAGTTAAAGTAGTTGACGTTAAAGGAAATAACGATAACGTTACTCCATTATCAGTGGAACATAGTGCTTATCCAGCTTATGCCTTATACTACGACAGCGGAGACACTAGAATACTTTATTCCGGAGATTTGAGGATTTCATCTCCATTACGACTACTAGATCCTCAACTTCACGAAAGGCTTCACCATAAGACTATACTAGAAGAATACGATGAGAAGGGATTAGACACTGACGTGTTATTATTGGAAGGAACAAACTTCTCATCAGCTTCTTCCCCAATTCAACCTCACTACTTCCTTGAACAAATTGACAACATCTTTGATAGCCACGAGAACTCTCTAATTATAGTCTCTGTAGATCCCATTGATTTAGAGGGCTTAGCTACTTTACTGCTCAAAACCAAGATCAGAAATAGAATTCCCATATTCTTAGGTAGGAGAATAATAGAGATGGCGAGTTTTTGGAACTCAAAGTTCCAGATAGTTGATAAAGCTTATCAGATAGTTGATAAAGCTTATCAATTTCGGAGTGAACCAATCGAGTTTGACATTATAGATAAGGAGGAGGTGGTAAAATCTCCCAAAGATTATGTAATATTTACTGCCAAGGGAAATTTAATAAACCTAGGGAGGGACTTAGGAGATGCCAGTAAAGGATCAGTAATTATATCCACTTCTACAGAATCAAAGAACGAAACGGGAGAAGACGAGAGCGTGGAAGATAATTGGTATAGGATGTTGGGTTTTATTACTTATAGGTTAAGGCTCTCTGGTCACTATTATCCTTACGAGCTCAAGCGGATACTTGACACTGTAAAGCCTAAAGAGGTGATCCCAATACACACTGAAGCCACTGATGTAATGTGCGATTACGTGAATAAGCTAGGATACAAGTGTGCAAATACAGCATAATAATAATACTAACCTCAAAATTTATTATCGTTATACTCTCTTCATTAAATATAATCCTTAATTCTCATGGGCGAAAGAGAAAAGGTGAAACTTGCAAAGTCAATTGTCCCCTATTGGAGAGGAAAATCAGTACCACCACCAATAATTAGAATTCTCAAGAACGCTGTAAATAGTCGAAAAGATGCCTTAGCTTCTGCTAGGGATATTGCTAAGGAGGTAGGGTTTAACAGTTTAAGGATGGAGGGTTGGATCGTTAAGTGCCCTTATTGTGGGCATAGGTTTGAGGTGGTGGATAATAAGGTAATAAGGTGCCCTAGGTGTAATAATGTCATAAAGAAGGTCAACTTTGAAGTATGGAACAGCTTGTTGGAAAAGTACGTTAACTACGAGGTCACAGAGGCAGAACTGAATGACTCGCCCGTAATACCCACAGATGACCAGTTTGAGTTAATGAAAGAACCTGACATAGCCTTCTTTTCAAAGACAAACTTCAAGGTTAGTAAGTACGGCTTTGACAAGATCTTTAAGTTCTTCTCGCCAACCCAAATCCGCATTATAACCACCCTAATTTCTAAAATAAGGGAGACTAAAGGGGACGTGAGGGTATTACTGTCTTTAGCCTTGTTAGATTACTTGTCGTACAACTCCATGTTTACAGATGTAGGTAAAAAGATAAGGAGTATGTTCCACTACTTACAACCTAAAGTTAGCTGGAAGTGGGTGATCTTACCTCCCTCGTATTTTATTGATTCCTTGAATGCTGTACTAAGAGCTGAAGATGGGGTTTACGTGCCATCACTAAACCTTGCCTTACAAGAGGAAATCTACAACTTCTACTTACAGTTCCTCAAATCTTCCTTGAGCGATTTTTCGGAAGGTGTTTTAACTCCCAATTTATACCCCGAGTATTTCTTTGAATGCCTAGATGAAAAATGCAACGCCTTTGTAGAAATTGGTAGGCATAAAATTTCTTTGGAGGATTTGACGGGAGGTAAAACGAGCTTCATGTTGAAAACGATTAGTGAGGACGATATCAACACGTTGTTAAATTCTGAATACAGGGTACTTTCAATAAAGTACGAGAGGGACGCGTTTAGGATACAAGTAGACAAGAATAGGAGTGAGAAGATAGCCCTACTATTAGACATTCACGCGAGGTTAAGAGATAATAAAATTGAGGGAAAGGACGTAGAAGCTTTGGCTAACGCACTAGAGGCCGTCTTAAGAGAGTTTACAAGTTATAAGAAAATAGTAGGAATGAAAGGTGTTACTGACGTATTTAATGAGGTTGCCAATGTACTGTGTAATTCAATTAACTGTAATGTCTCAGATAAGATGGCTAAATATTACATAATAGGCAAGTATTATGGCAAGAGTAAGAGATTCTTTAGAATGCTTTACATGATAAGTAATGGTACTAAAGTGAAGTTTAATGAGAATAGTAATAATGTGTTAGGACTTTTAGCTAAAGTAAGAAGAGATCCTACAATTTTAATGAAAATTCCACCTGCCAAAGTTCATGAATTAATACAAATTATAAGAATTTTGTCAAATACTGATAGCACATATAAGGAATTATTAAGTAAGGTTAAAGAGGAGATAGAGATTAACAGCAAGATTTAATATCATTTTGATCTACATTAATCAATTTGCTCTTAATAATCTATAAAATTCGTTTATGGATTAAGTATCAAATAAATGTTGAGCCTTGATGGTAATTGCCACAAAACTTATTTCAAAGGTCTTTTTGCACAAAACAAAGATGACAATTCTTTCAATTCAACCGTTAGTTTTTTTCACGTGATTTTATGGGGTTGTGTAGATTATCTTACATACTCCTTTAATGTAGAAAAAGATTATATCGCGTTATTTGAAAGAAATTTTTCAACACAAAAGTTTATACTCCGGTGAAAAGACGAGAAAAACTCGTCTAAAAATTCCCCAGATTGTGAACATTTTCAAACTCCCTAGTTTTTAGAAGAAATTGAAAGGGAGTAAATAGCCAAAGTATATATAATGGGGAAAGAAGAGAAAATAGAAAGGAGGAAATTAGGTAAAAATACTCAAAGTAGATAGAGGGATTTATCCCCTCACAAATCTATATGAAAAAATTCCAAATATCATTTATTTAATTCTAAATTTATCATAACGATTTAGCTACAAAAAGAGAACATGGATAACGTCACAAAGAAGAAAATATATAGTGAAGATTGAAAGTTTCATAGAGGCAAATAACTTGGAATTCATAGGGAGCTCATGCATTAGATAAAGACTACGAGGAGAGTACTAAACAAGTGTTTACCCGTGGCGTAACTTATCTTTAATTCCACCACGGGCCTAAGGAATCATACATCCTTCGAGGGAAACATCATTAGTAATACTTATAATTTAAAAATATATAGCGTATTATGATGAATAAGAAGGATCATGAGGAACATGTAAAGAAGCTTTTGTTCGATTTTGGCCTAAGCAATCAATATATGGAAGTAAAGGAAATTCTAAATAAGAACGGTTCCAATACTTCTGGAAGTTACGCTTATTTCTTTAATGCAGGAAATGTTACTTCTAATATCGTTAAAAGAGTATTTCTGAATAATTATAAAAAATGGTCGAGAAACGATGTTCAATTTACTCCAATTTATATACCAGTTCAAGATAGGATTGTTACATTAAAATATTGGGGGAGGAAATATAAGAAAATTTTTAGTGCTGAAGCAAACAAAGTCATACAATTTGATTCAAATTTAACTTGTTATCCTTCTGGTATATGTAACTTTGAGGAGTTAGATAAAGAGTTAAGAGATGATGAAATTAAAAAGGCCTTAGGATTATATTGGACGTTTTCATTAAGTTTACCTTACGAAGAACGTAACTTATTCCTAGGCAATACATTCATTACTGTAGGTAACGATGAATTAAAAATATCTAAAATATATCATACATTTATAGTTGAACAGGACAATAATTTTAATTATTTGGATATAAATTTTACTCTTAAAAAAGTACAAAAACCAAAAGAACAAAATTATATGACTTTTATACTAATCAAAAGTATAGTGCTAGAAAGTATTAATAAAAATAACAATAAATATAACAAAGAAATCAAATTAGTTCCATATTATGATAAAGGTCATTTTAACGATGTAGATATATACAGTAGGCTGGCGTTTCTTATATTAAGATCTATGTATTTGAAGAAGACAATTGATAATTTTGATTTTCTTAATATTGGAAATCTTAACGAATTTAAAAAAATATTTGATGATTTATTTAAGAAATTATTTATAATTAATAGTAATATTAAGATAGAATTTAATGTTGAAAAATTGTTTAAATGCAAAGACCTAGAAATTAGAAAAAATGGGCGTTCAATTAGAATGTTTATTATCGATGATAAAGGTGATATTATTTTCGTTCACCCGTTAATTGCTATTTCTTTTCTAAGCGATAGTAAAAATTCCGAAATTTATGAGATACTTGTAAATAACATTCTAGGAAATTCTATGAAAAGAAAGGAATTTATCAAAACGATGTTAGATAATTACTCAAGCAGGCATCACTTATTACTTGAAAACATACGTAACCTTTTAGGTTATAATAAATTAGAATATATTGAGCTTTCTAAAATGATTAGCATGCTTAAAAGTATATATACCTCTGTATTACTAAATAAATTAGATGGCATATCAAATTAATGATGAAGAAATAGAAATCTATCAAGATCTATTGCGCTTGGAAGTAAATAAATTCACTAGCAGCCAGAGTAAAGACTTTAAGAGTGCTCTACTAGACAAAAGTGAGATATCCCAGATTATTGGAAAATATAGTAATGGTACAACTATTTTTAATAATCTTCTGAAAAAAGGGATGATCATTGAATACTGTGGTAAGTATAGAACTGCACATATGGATTTACTAGCAAAGGCAGCATTTATAAGACCGTTTATAAATATCGAGCCTTATTCGTTAGAATTTGATATTATGCTTAATGAAGAAGTTTATCCAGATTTTGGATCAGTTTCCGTAAATCAACTATTGCAAATTATTAATTCTAAATTAAGTAAAGATAACTTATCTCCAACCCAAATTAATATTATAGATGAAATTATTACAAGGTTATTAAAGGGGGTTAATATAAACGGTTTATCGAGCTTTCAAGGATATATGATTGATAAAATTCTCAACACCGACTATACTTACATACCTCTAGTAGCTCCTACTGCAACTGGTAAAACTATCATTTTTGTTATTCCTTCAATAATATATTTATTAGAATCAATATTTAAAGAAGAAAAACCAATAAATGTTATTTTTGTTTATCCAAGGAAGGCCTTGGCTAAAGATCAAGTAGAGAAGCTAATTAAATACTTCGATATAATTAATGATGAACTAAGCAAGCGTCAAATTAATAAAAAGATAACAATAGCACTTGATGATGGCGACACTCCTAAGAATAAAAAAGAAATTAAGCAAAATGAATCTTATAGAGGTCTCAAATGCCCTAGATGTCAAAAAGGAGATTTAATATACAAAAATGATCACATAGAGTGTAGTAATTGTGGTGAAAAATACGATTTTATTATTCCTACAAAAGACGAAATCAAGTCTTCTCCTCCAAACGTAATAGTTACTAATATATGGACTTTATATAGAAGACTTTTAAACATGAATACTGTACATAATTTTAAAAATGTAAAATATATTGTATTTGACGAAGTTCACGCTTATGATGGAGTTTTATATCATCATCTTAGGTTTATCTTGAGGCTTCTTTTCTCACTAAAACAAAACGCTACTAAAATCGAGAAAATTATATTTTCATCAGCAACTATCCCCCATTATAAGGAGTTCATATCCAAATTAGTTTGTTGTGGTAACACTAATTGTATAGCGAATATAGAGACATATGATGACTATTATAAGAATAACAAAAACAATGTAAGTAAAAAACGTTTAATTCTATACGAATTTTTACTTCCAAATGTAGAAAGAGGAATAGAAACTCTAACTGAAGACGTTACAGAGGTAGTATTAGCTTGGTTAAAGGAACATAACTTTAAGGGCATACTATTTGCGGATAGTATTTCTTCAGTAACTAACTTTTATAAATACTTTAAGAATACAATACTGGGAGAAAGAAAAGCAAGAGAAATAAGGGATCATATATGTTATAATAATCCAAACGACTTATGCAATAATAATGAGTACTACTGGCCTTATTTATCAAATTACCTTAATTCTTGTTATAACGATAAGAATCTAGATAAATTAGCTAGTGACTTATCAAAAGGAATAGAGCAGCATTATTCAATACTATCTTTACAAAAGAGGTCTAGAATTGAGGAAGAGTTTAAGAATTCTCGAGATAAGTTACTTCTCTTCTCAACGTCCACGCTAGAATTAGGCATAGATATAGGCGATGTAGCTGCAATAGTTCAGCATAAGCTACCGTTATCTAAGGAGAGTTTTATACAAAGAATAGGAAGAGCTGGTAGAAGTAATGAGACTTATAGAATAGCTACGGGAATTATAATTTTGCAACCTACTCCGTTTGCTTCATTATATATGTTTAATCGTAATTTAAGAGATTCACTTATTAATGCAAATTATACCTCCTTGCTAAAATCTATAGATGCAACTAATATTCAAATAATTTTTCAATATATACTTTCGTATTTATTATTAAAAAGAGCTATAAACCATCAACCAACATGTATTGATGACACGCGTAATAATAATTGTGAAGAACTCTTGAGAGACTTAATTAACGAGGCATATAATTATTTAAATAACTTAAATAACAATATACAAGAGTTACAAAATGCGTTATGTATTGATCTGGGACATGTCAAAGACGATTTACTGAATTTAATTAATAGGTTATTAAAGATGGAGAATGGTAGTGGTAATGAAGACTATTGTAAAGATATAGTAAATAAATTAAATAAGGATATATCGAATTTATTATCCGCAGCTTCTGCGGCTATAGATAAATTACTTGAATCATCGAACATAGCAGAATACAAACGGCTACAACGCATTATAAACGATATTTATGACAAGACAGAACAATTAGATGATATCTTGAATAATAGTTCTGGTAATCTATCTGAGGTGTTAAATGAGATACAAAATAAAGGTGAAAAATTAAAGTCATATATAAATAATCTTGAAGATCAAAAATCAAACTTAGAAAGATCTTCAGAAGATATGCGTAAAAAAATGGAAAATAGAAAAGATATACCTCAAAAAGATATTATGAAGCTATGGGAAAATGATGAACTTATATCTCAAATAGATGATATTATAAAGCTATTAAATGATATTGTAGACAAGATAAATACATTAATAAAAAGAAGTTTTGATATAATTGACTATGCTAAAGAATGTCTTGATACGTTTAGTTATTTTAATAATACTTCCTCAAGTAACGACAAAGATCAGTATAATAATGATATATTTACACTCATGAGGAAAAAATACAATAAACACATATATGTTGATCTCCTTATGACACCCCCATCTCCGACAATTGAATTAATTGGCATTGAAGAGGCTGATGATTATGAGTGAATCTCGTACTAAAAGGAGTGGTATTCAAGCGCTGTATTCTTTCACTCCATTTAAGTTACTTTTTGGTAAAAATGAGTATGGTCTAATATTAGTTCCCATAGTTTATAATAAAACCTATGATGATAAAGGTAAAATTATAAATGATATGAAGTGGAATAGAGGTATAGCAGATGAGTTTCCTGTACCATATTATAAGAGAGATTTTAAGGTAATGCTACCACGAGAGATAAAGCCGTATATTTTTGTAGACAAAAACCCAAAAAAGTCTATCGTATACAAAAACAAAAACTTACTTAATAGTAATTATCGTATAAATAAGCTCGATGCTTCTAAGCCTTTTCCTCTTCTGATCAAATATAGTTACGACTCTTTGCGTTATGGATATTATTGTAAATATGGTTTAGTTTTATTGCACAGTAAAAAAACATGTCCACTATCACATCTTTGCAAATTGTATGAGCGTGGTAATAATGGAGACTGCAAATATTATGATGGACCTAAACCTTATGAGAGATTATATAATGTATTTCCTCATATTGTTAGACGAGTAAGAAGAGAAGAAGGAATAGGTAATAGAAAAGAAGTTTCCGCACTAATTGTAGTTGACTTAGGAAAAACAGAAAGGATTCTAGGCAAAATAGAATTTAGTGACAAATTAACTGTGACAGCTTTTTCTGATGCTTCCATATTTCGTGCAAAGGCTGCAGATCTTATGTACAAAGATTTTCTATGGGTATCGTATAAAGAAGGAATAGGGTTTAGGCTAAATAATTTAAATGGGCTAATAATTGAGTTTAACGAGGATGCCCTAAAAGATTACATTTCATGGATAATTAACAACAATCAAGCCATAAGAGAGTGGTTATGCATAAAAATGTTAATATATTTTGGTCTTGAGCCTAATAAAAATATTATATTAAAAAAGTTTAGTTTCTCTGGAAAAGGATTTGATGCCATGGATAGATTTGAAAATATAATAGATAAAATTATTAATAATAATTTCAAATTAAGTTGTAAAGATGACAATTTAACTTTATTTGGCAGCTTTGTATTAATACACACATTAGCTCATGTTATTATTAACAATATAATTAGCGCCCTGGTGACTCCTAATATTTTATCAGATTATATGTATTATATCAACCATTCCATTTTTGGAGATACTTCAGCTAGTATATACATTGTTGAAACGATATATGGAGGATTTGGATATCTGAAAACTATAAATGATATGATAATTTCAGGGGACAAGACATTGAGTAGTATTTTAAGTAATTTGCTAAATAACTACAATAATCATGAAAAAGTGTCTAACAGATCTTTATATAATTTGAACCAGCTTATTGGAAGTTTTAAGGGTAGATTAGATCAAGGAATACTTGATAGGGTTTTAGATATATTTAACTCTTGGAGAAACAATATTAGTAGTAATAGTTTCCCAAGCCATTTTGCCGTTAGAAATTATCTAGGAAATAGATTTAAGAAGAATATTAATGCTAATGGGGATACTAGGCAAGCTTTTAAAGATCTAATAGCAGAATTGCCATTGTGTTGGGATGGATGTAACTTATGTGTAGGAATGGATAAAGGTTGTATGTTTGGACCTTATGATCAGCCATTTCTTATAAGCAGGAATTTAGTAACCGAATTTCTCGCAACCTTTAATAAATGGTTTGGTAAAAAGGATTTCTCAATTACAAATAATTTATACTTAATATTCAAAGATTTAATAAATTTAGCTAGAAATGAAATTAAAATTGTTTCGCCTTGGATAAGTAAAGAAATAATAGATGATTTAAAAACAGTCAAGGAGGAAAAGGAAAGGGATCTAAACATAACTATTATATGCTTAAACGATAGTAGCAATGCTGAAGCTATTGAGGAAGCAGAAAAATCTGGAATACATATAATAAAAGTGCCTTCATCAAAAGAATCAAAAGAAGGCAAAATACATTCTAAATTTATGATAATAGATAATTCAATTGCTCTCATGGGCTCAGCAAATTTCACTGTAAGTGGCTTAAAGAATAATGTAGAAGCAGATATGGTTACAATAGATCCAGATAAAATAGAAAAACTCCTACAACAATTTGATGAGATATCTAAGAATTATGGGCGTCATGAATAAATTAAAATATACTTTTTTCCGCCCTTATGTCCTATATTCCTTTGATTAATTATTTCAATATCCTCTATTTTAATTCTGCTCCATTTTTCCTTTGCTAACATTATTACCCTTTGTTTTAGTTCATCTTTATCGTAGTGAAAAAGAAGGTATTTCTTCTTCATTTTCCTAGTTTTTACAATAAAATTCTCTAATAATTTAAGATATTCGGTATAATTAATACCTCTCTTCGGATTGACTATCATTTCATAATGCATTTTAAAGGATATGTCTTCCCCAAGAATTTCCTTAGCGACATCTCTGAATTTACTTTCCCTCAACCAAGCCCAATAAAAGAATGAAAGTTCCATATACTGGACTTCGTCAAAGAACGGTGGATCTGTGAAGAGAATCAAGTCTTTGTCATATTTAAAGCTGAGGGCATTCTTTATCATTAACTCAACATCTTGGTGAAGTTCATATCCTTTATTTCTCTTAAAGTATGAGTAGAATCTCTTTACCTCAGAACTGAAAGCCTCTAATGCGTCAGTTTCGTCATGTCTTTCCGGAATCCAATAAGACGGTACCCCCCAACTTCCCGCGTTTTTCCTATTCATCTTTGACGCTTTGAATAGGGAAGAACAAAACGCCCCGTAAAGCGATATCTTAACTTCTGGAGAAGTTTTCACGTTGTCTATTGCCTTTAAGATGGAATATAACTTTCTGAAATTACCAGGTGAAAAGAATTGAGAAACTCTCTCAACATTTCTCTTCTTCCAGAAAGGCTTACCATTAGGGTAATAAAGGTAATCATTTCTTAACGCCCTTTTTCTTACTTCAGGTAAGTTTTCTAGAACTTCCTCTCCTTTACTCATGAATTCTTCAGCGTCAATCTTAACTATGTTTACAAATGCGACAAGCCATGCGTAAGGATTGATGTCTAAATATATCCCTTTATTATCGTGCTTTAGTGCCGATAAAATTATAGTTCCAGAACCACCAAAAGGGTCAACGACGGTGCCTTCGACATCATTCATTAGTTCATCAATGAGCTTTAAAGGCTTCCTTCCCCAATACCTCATTAGCATGTAATAATATATGTTAAGTAATTTAAAAATCTTTCTTCAAAAGATTACATCTATAATATTTTTGTTATGCAATTTATCTTCTTCCTAGGGAAAAAATAGTATTACTTAAAAGCAAATCGGCTTGGTATTATTATTCTTTCTTTCTTTATAAGCCTAAATTTCGAGATAAGCTCAAGTCTTTTACAATCTCCGCAAACATCTCCTTCTATTCTTTCTGCACCCTCTATAAAGTCGTTAATATAATTTTCCTCAATTCCAGTTTTTATTAATTCATTTTTTCTCGTCCTAGCTTCTCCTTTTCCTCTTGATTCATAAGTTAGTACTTGGTAATCAGTTTCAACTATACAAGGTAAGATTTCGAGAGCCACACCGCAGATATTGCTTAAAAATGGGAGAGAGTTAGCCAAAAGTTTATAATTTATTCAACGAATAAACTTTGTGTTACCTGTAATACTCGAGAGAGTCACTCCTACAGCATACTACGATTTAATTAAGCATTACAAAGAAACGTTCAACGAGGAGCCACCAGTAGAGCAGCAGAACGCTTGGAGGAAATTGCTTGAGATTCTATCTACAATAAGCCCTCCTCGTCCTCTCATTTTAGAATATCCAATTTTTACCGAGAGGGCAGACGTGATTTTCGTTGGTAAAGATAAAGCTTTAGTCGTTGAGGCCAAAGGTTGGAAGCGAGTGAGTAAGGTAGGGGATAACGTTGTAGAAGCTGACGGGGAGCTTCATGAAGATCCTTGTTATCAACTTAACAATTATGTGAGTAAACTCAATTTATTCCATTCATCTAATATAAAATTTGAGGGTGTACTTTTCCTATATAATACCTCAGATTATTCTTCATCGGAATGTAAGGTTATAAGGGACGTAAGAGAGCTCGAGGAGGAGTTGAATAAGTTTCCTCCGGGCAGTCTTGAGGACGCTAAGAAAATAGCCGAAGGTAAGCTGGAGCTTAAGGAAACTTTTATTCAATTGGTTAGGAAACTTAAGTATGAGAAATTAAGAAGTGACTTAAGTAAGGCCTTACTATCTAAAGGTTACGGCTTAACTGAAGATCAGATGAAAGTGATGAACGCAGTTTTTGATGCACTAGAAAAGGGCAAAAGAGTTAATTTCCTAATAAGAGGAACTAGCGGTTCTGGGAAGAGTTTATTGGCAGTGACCCTCTACTTGGAAGCGTTGAGCAGAGGGTATACTACAATACTTGCATATAAGAATAATAGGTTAATTAATACTGTAAGGAAAGCTCTGGGGAATGAACTGTCCTCTCATATCATGTTTTATTCAACTGGAAGAAGGGAACCGCCAGGGGTTGGAGAGGAGGGTTTTGAAAATTGGTTTAATAAAAAATTCAGCAAAACTAACATTGACCTTATAATATTTGATGAGGCCCAAAGGATGACTGAGGAGGTAATAAAGAATTCTCCCAGAGGTAAAGTTAACGTTTACTTTTACGATGATTCTCAAGTGCTTATTGGGAACGAGGCAGGAACTAGGGATAACTTTCTGAAATTCCTGGAGAAAGTAGAGGAGTACGAGTTACCTTCTCCAGTAAGAGAGCCAAAGCAGTACATAGATTTCGTGAAAAGGATTCTAGAAGGAGTAAAAGGTAACCCGGGTAATTTTGATTTTAGAATTTTTGACAATATAGTCGATATGCTTAACGAGCTGGAAAATAGGAGAGAAAAGGGCAAAATAGCGTTAATATGCTCTTTTACTGAGTCTGAAGGAGATGTTGAAAATAAAACTAGCTGGAGCAGCATAAAGAACATAAGGGTAGGCTATCCAATACAGTCAGGCTTTGATTTATATAAAGGGATGAAATTTAGAGGAGGGGAGTTGAAAATTAAATGGCTAATGGATGAAAAGACAGAGTACCCTAGATATTGGGAAGGGAAACTAGACCCATTAAAATACTGTGCCTCAGTTTACGGGGCTCAAGGGTTTGAAGCAGATTACGTTGGAGTTGTGTGGGGTAGGGACTTAATATGGAGGAATAACGGTTGGACTGTAAACCCAGACCCAATAACTGACTACGTAGGCGGAAGTAAGTCTCTAAAGAAACTCGCTAAGAGTGATAAAATGAAGGCGTTAACACTCCTTAAGAATAGATATTATATAATGCTTACCAGAGGATTGAGAGGAGTTTACGTATTTTTCGAAGATAAGGAGACTGCCAATGCTGTAAAGAAGTTGATAGAAAATCCTAGTAACGTTAATTAGTTCACTATTAGCAAATATATATTTGATAGAGAATATAAAAAATAAGAATGAGCGAATGGGAAAGGGATGTCAAAAAATATGGAAAGCTAAGATTAGATGAAAGCGTAGATGAAGCTTTAATTTCTTTAGAGCTTTTGAAGCAATGTAAGCTAAGGAATTCTGCAAATAAGGCTTTCTTAGCTTTTAAGGCATTCTTGAGCGGATTAATAAGCATTAATCACTCTACTTTCTCTTCACTACTGGATGAAAAGGAAAGGAAATTCTTCTACAAGATAGGCTTTACTGCGCCTTCAAATAGGTTGATTTCCTATTCATCTCTTTTAGAAAAGGATTTTCCAGGTATAACTAACTTAGCTAAGGGGGCCATGTCACTTCACGTCTTTTCCTATTTAGGTTATGATAAAGCAGGAGAATATTCTCCAATAACTTCTAAAGAAGATGCACAAAAGTGGATTATTGACTTTATTTTGAATTTAGCTAATTTAATTATAAAAATTAATGATAAAGGGAAAGAAATATTAAAAGAGATAGAGGAAATACATAAGCAATAGCTCAAGGATCTATAAAATCTCAACTTACCGAAACCTTGGCTAGCTCCCCTTTCCTCGTCTATTCTAAAGTTCACGATTTCCATATCATTTCTCATCTTCATTGAAACGTCTTCGTAACCATTTATGAAGGTTTCATCGAAAACTTTACCGTTTATCACCCTTCTATTTAAAACCATGAAGCTTCCTGCGTTAATGAATCTTTCACGTCTCCAGCAAAGTTCCTCTCATTTATAGTTTGACTCCCAGCTTCGCACCGTATTTTTCATAAACTTTCCAACAAAAAGTATAGCACACTATCTGTTGATGCCATTAGTAAATCACGGCGTATTATATCTAGGACCTGTGGAGCTATGTGCAATTATCAGTGAGGTTTATTAAATGCTTTAGGTGGAGGACACAGAGGTATAAATGGATTGCAGTTAATGCTACTTTTCAGGAAGCTTATAGCTCTTATCTAAGGACATACAGTTAAATCATAGTCCAAGAACTTTCGTTTATGTTAGCATTTTAATATAAAATCTTCAGTAGGCGACTCCTACTATATAGCATGCGTAGATAGTAAGGACAGTAAAGCTGCAATAATTGCTAGAGCAATATAACCAGCCCTCTTATATTTTCCATCATACTTTTTAAGTATTATCCTTACTGGCTTATATTTCATATATATTATCTTAATACTCAAAACATAAACTAGTATAAATGAAAAATTACTTAAAAGCCAAGTTAGTAGACTAACATTAACAGGTTTAATAGCAGAAAGGACATTAGTTAATGTTATATTAAAAAACCCAAATGGCACCGTAAACATGGCAATCACATAATTAGTAGACATTACCTTATATTTAGAAATTATCAAATATATTGTTATAATCTCTAAAATCATATATAAAGTAAATATAATAGGAGATAAAATACTTATATTAATTATATTATGAAGAAATAAAAAATCAATAATTATAAGTGGTATAGCTATAGAAACTTCAATAAATCCCGTGCGCTTAGTATAGTTACCAAAAATCTTTTCATAATCCATATTTCTCACCAGAAAGCATACCACGGTGGTGTATACGGAGATGGTGGAGCTATAGAGGAATGTGGTTGTTCATACAAGAAAATGCCATAGTTATAGTTAGGAACAAGGAATAACGTAAAAGTATTGGCAAATGGTATATACTTCTGATTATAGTAGGCTCCAAACTCCATATAAACACCAGTAGGAATGCAGAAACCAAACAAATTAACATAAGACGAGCCATCGGTTAAATATAAAGTAACGTTTCCATTGTTACTATAGCTATTCGCAAAATTATCAAAATCATGAATATAATATAAAATATAACCGACTATTAGGCCAGATATTATGGAGGATCCGCCAATAACAGATGCTATAGTATTTATTATAGCAGTAGCTAGACTAATATAATTTGTTGGAATAGTATATTGCGTTGATAATAAGAAAGCATATACTCCAGGATAATAATAGATACACCAAACAGTTATTGGATCGCTACCATTAATAGTCATTGAAACTTTACCATCATTAATGGAAGCGTTGATAATACTACCCTTATCTACCATATTTATTGATCCGTCTAATAATGAGATTGTGTTACCTGGATCTTCAACTACAAATCCCTTAGCTCTGATTCCTTCTACATTGGCATTAAACGTTATATTATAATCACTGCCTACTGGATTCTTAGTATAATTAAACCAATAAAATTCAGTAGTAGTTGTAAATAGATATGTGGAGGCAGAGATTCCATTTCTATATATGTGTATAATTCTCGCAACACTATCCATTCCATTAGAGGTTGGAATTGAACTAATACTGACATTATAAAAGCTCTCTTCGAACATGTTATCATGATATGTAAAATTCTTTAGGCAAATGGTATTAAAAGTAAAATTATTGTAATGGGAATCTCCAAGATAATCATTGGTTGAATTCATAACTATCCAATCACCCCCTTCAGATACAGTATAACTTGAATAATTATAGACATTATGAGTTTAAATACTCTTTCGAAATATTAGAACGTAAAAAGACAATGTGTAATTTAAGGGCTCAGTAATAAAAAGGTGACTTGACGTAGGAGTGGATGTACTTGCTAGTGGTATATTTATAATATTGCCTAAACTATGAGTGAACATCTAAAGATAAAGAAAAAGGGAATTATACCTGATATTTAGTATTACTACATCGAGAAGAAAGGTAAAGTAACGACAAACAAGAGACAATTATTAACGAACCTATTGCACATATGGTAAGTTCAATGAATCATAAAGCGGGGGTTAGGGTCTATTGAATAAATACTAGAAGAATTTAAAAAATTATTTCTAAACAAAACTTAATAAACTATAATGTTAATGAAAACTTCTAGAAGCAGTAAAATAATACAAAACAAAGAAAAGGGTAGCAGATAGAGGCTATAAGGTCAAGCTAGGATTCTTAGATGTTTGAGGAATAATGTTTTACTGATCTTGCTCGGAACAAGAGTATATACTAGCTGCAAGAGCAGCAATTAAGACTAAAACGAAGTATGCTATAGTTAAATAGCTCCTTATTAAATAACAAGTAAGACATCATTTTCCCTCACCTCAGAAGGTCTTCTAATGGATCCCTCATTTTTCGAATACTTTGATATTCATTTCCATGAGCTTCTGTATTATTGAGTTTACCTCTAACGGGTCATGAATTTTAACTACAAAATTCATTTTCATACTTAGAAAGATCTTCAGAAGCCCTAATCTCTATGACGTATTCGTTTAACCTTATTTCATTAATTGGTTAAAAAGCATTACAGTCCTATTGTCTATGACGACTACATAATTTCCCTTGCCTCATATAGATTGTGTGAGGTGTATTACGATTTTGCTCTTAGAGGATAAGACTATCATTTTCCTTATGTTAGAAACTAGGACTGGGTCTAGATTTTCTGTGGACTCGTCCAACAGATACACGTCGTAATCCTTGAGAAATATCTTCGCCAATGACACTCTTTTCTTCTGCCCTTGTGATAAATCCCTTATTCTCTTATCATTAAAATTTCTCTATAACCTTCTATTCTAAGAACTCCCTAAGGCATGAGAGAGGTATCCTATACCCCCTCTCATTACCTTACCTTTAAATACTGGAAGGATTCCCCTATAGTTGTTTTCCCAGCCCGTTCTTACCTAAAATTATATAGACTCCATTTTCCTTAGACACGTTATATAAACTTCTTTCTTACCGCATCCAGCACTAACGTTATAAAATGTTATATCAAACTGGTCACGTAATACACATATAGAATATTTGCTCACCCCATATATGTTTATCGGCTTGAAGCTTAAGTATAAGACAATTTTAACACTATTACTCTATGCTTCAGGGGACAGATCAGAAAATATACAACTGCACTTTTAATAATGATTTTTGAATCACCTTAGTAGATTAAATATTATACAGTTTTCTTACTGACAACACTATGGATTTATAAATATTATGTTTAACAATGCTCTAATACTATTGATGAGGATATATTAAATTTTTATTTTAAGCCCACTAAATTATTAATCATTCTCAAGATGACGTTGAAATTTTCAGAAAGATACTATAGTCAAATTTAAGAAAAACCTCATTAATCTATTTATAGAGGTAAAAGAAAAATGTGCGCAGAGGATCCAGGACTTCTATCTCTATATATCGGTTTAAGTCTAAATCTCAATGCCGTGATAGCAATATCACTATTGTGACACGGCCATAAGAGCTGCGGGATGCGATAGTGCAGTAATGTTAGCCAGTGCTGCGATTGAAGACCCAATAAATAATTAAGAGAATTTATTTTTTTAAAATTAATTATATTAATTTGGGTGAGTAAATATATGCAATCTGGGGAAAAATCTTTTAAAATAGATAAAAATTCATTTAATAATATTGCTATACCAGTTGAAATTTATACATCATTTGAAGCTGAAATAGATGGTAAAAAATATATAGGCAGAGAAGTATCGATAGACCTTTACGCGTTAAGAATCGACTTTGGCACTATTCTACCTTTATCCTTTACTAAGCAACTTGTTCACGTTTATAGAAATACTGACGGGACTGTGAGGCGCGAGGCTCATGTTGTGACATTTTACGGTAAAAAAGGCATAAGTAGAGGATACATTGTTAGTAAGCCTAGAGCTATATCAACTCTAGAAGATTCAGAAAGCTTTACGCAAGAAATACTAACTAAGAAAGATAATGGCTTGCTTGTGGAAAATATTATACCCAATTTTTATCATATAAGATAAGAGTGAGGATTAATGTTATATGCCTTCTTAAGGAGGAGATTTTTAAAACTAGTGGGGCAAAAGAGTTTTATCATATATTTATTCGTACAACCTTTTTTATGGCTTCTCACTGTCGGAATCTCGCTTAATACTGCATTTAGTTCCGTTAACCTAGGCTACAAATTTATATCTTATATAGCATTAAATCTGATAAGCATAGTTTCAATTACACTTCCAATATTTTTTAGTAATCAACTTATATTTGAGTTCACATACGGTTCATTAAAGGTTGTAAGATTAATGGGTATCAAGTACTGGAAGGCTTACTTACTCCTATCAGATTCCTTGGTTTTTTTAGCCATAACATTTTTAAACCTCACAATAGTACTACTTGTTTTATACCTCTTGTACAAAGTCACAATTAATTTATTAGGAATAATAATTTCGCTCCCTATATTATTTATTGCCATGATAATTAGTTATAGCATTGGAATTATTATATCCAGCTTTTTTACCGGAGGATCTTTAAATATTTTACTACCACTTGTACAGTTAATATTGCTACTTTTCTCAGGAACTTATTATCCATTAGAGTTTTTGCCAAAACCAGAGAGAATAATATCCTTTTTGACGCCATATACTCACATCTTAGCATTAGTAAGGTATTTCACAATAGGTTACGCCGCATCTCAACTAAAATATATTTATAATAACCTCTTTACCCCTCCAATTCAAGTAATTTTAAGTGCTGTCTATGTACTAGTTTTCACCTTAATCATTACTTATCTTGCCGTGAGAAGGTTAGACAGCTTGCAGTTTAACTTGCCTCTGGGGTAAGAGCATGATAGAGATCGAAGGCTTGTCGAAGAGCTTCACAGTAAGGGGCGTTAAGGTGAAAGTGCTTGACAACGTTTTATTAAAATTAGATAAAGGCGTGAATTGCTTAGTCGGACCTAACGGTTCTGGCAAGACTACGCTAATAAAGATTATTGCGACCGAATTACCCCCAGATGAGGGCATAGTAAAGGTAGAAGGCTTTGACGTGGTAATGGAGAAGGAGGAGGTCAGGAAGAGGATAGCAGTAGTGTTTGACAGCGTTAGTGTTGACCAAGACATTACAGTAGAGGATAATTTAAAATTCTTTAAAGCAATTTCCAACTTTAAGGGAGATATTGACAACCTAGTGAGTGAATTTCAGTTAGATAAATACCTTAAATTTAAGGTATCGTTCTTAAGTGCTGGTAATAAGAAAAAATTAGACCTCATTAGGGCTATAATGCTAAATCGGCCTGTACTACTGCTAGATGAGCCAACAAACCACCTTGATTCTATTACTGCACAAAAAGTTTGGAGCTTGTTAAAAGACCTAAATAAGATAATTTTAGTAACCTCACATACAATACCTAGACTACAAGTCTGTGATAAGCTTTTCGTAATTTCAAAAGGGAAAATAGTGAGATACCCGGTGAGCAGGTTAATAGACGTGATTGAGAACTATAGATTAATTGAAGTTGATAACAAAAGGCTTTATGTTAAGAAGGACGAGATTGAGAGCGTAATTAAAAGATTTGGCAGCAGTGCGAAAAAATTGGAAATAAGAGAATTGGAGCCTATGGACGCTATATATTACTTAAGCAAGATATCACTATTTTAGTTTCTTTCTGACTTCCTTAACATATTAGTCAGATCTGACTAGGGTGTAGGCAGTGAGTCTGAATTCCTTCACGCCCTGGAAGGGCGAGGCTTTCCACTCCCATTGTTTGTAAGAAAATCGGTTATTATAACGCTCCTTATTCTTTCGTGGCGTAACTGACTAGTAATTTAGCAATTTCACTATTACCTTTCTTAGATGCATAACGTAATGGAGATTTTCCGAATTTGTCCTTTATGTTGGGGTCTGCACCATACTCTAGGAGTACTTTAACTACATCGATGCGATCACTTTCTGAGGCATAATGTAAAGGAGTTTTTCCTTCATCGTCTTTTGCGTTGGGATCTGCACCCTTTTCTAACAAATATTTAACAACGCTGGCATGCCCATTTTTAGCCGCAAAATGAATGGGATATCTTCCTTGTTCTCCTCTTATATTTATATCAGCTCCATGACTAAGAAGAATTTTAACAATTTCTACGTGACCTCTTTCTGAAGACTGATGAAGCGGAGTATTTCCTACTCTATCCTTGACGTCCGGATCCGCATTATGTTTCAGCAAGGCTTTAGTAACTTCAAGGTGTCCGTTTATTGCACTATAATGTAAAGGAGCTTTGCTAAATCTATCCTTGACGTTTGGATTTGCGTTATATTTTAGAAGAATTTCCACTATTTTTGAATTCCCTTTTTCTGCGGCAAAGTGTAAGGGAGTTTTATCCTGGTCTCCCTTTAAGTTTGGATTTGCGTTATTTTTTAACAAAACCTCAACGACGTCTGCAAAACCTTTTTCGCAGGCATAATGCAATGGAGTGTTTCCCAGTTTATCCTTTATATTAGGATCAGCTCCACGCGAAAGTAAAAATTCCACAACGTCGGCATGGCCGTTCTTAGACGCTTCATGCAGGGGCGAAATGCCGTATTTATCCTTTACGTTTGGATTTACTCCATGAGCTATAAAAAGTTGGACTACTCTAATACTGCCGTTTCCCGCAGCTACGTGAAGTGGAACTCTCCCCAGCACGTTTTCAGCCTTAGGATCTACTCCACGTTCAAGGAGTAATTCCACAACTCCTGGATGACCATTATTTGCTGCGTAATGAAGAAGAGTATTACCTTCATTGTCAATTACGTTAAAGTCTGCCCCGTGTCTAATAAGCAATTCAGCTATCTCTAAGTTTCCCTTTTCTATTGCATAATGCAAAGGAGTATTACCCAGCTTGTCCTTAATGTTGGGATCGGCACCGTGATCTAAAAGGATTTTAGCAAGATCTATATAATTGAATTTTACCGCATAATGTAAAGGTGCATAGCCCGATTTGTCTTTTACGTTCGGGTTACAATGTAAAGCTAATAACATCTTAACCTGTAATAAGTTTCCGTATTCTACTGCTGAATGGAGCTTTGAACAAAGTATTGAAGACATCTATATAAACGTTTTTGGGCCATCTAATAAAAATTTCTTATGTTAATTTGAAAAGTATTTATACATTCAATTTATCAGGATCTAGAAGTCATTAAATAGGATTAATACCTAAGCGTAGTACTATAAAAATTTTATTAAGCAAGATTAACGGAGTGTGTCCAACTATTTTTGTTAAATCACTATTTACAAAATAAATGAGTAAAACTTCCCTAACCTAACGTGGGTTTGTTAAAAATCTTGATAACACTTTTTATAAGAGCTATTAAATAACGTCGATCTGATGTTGATCTATGAATAAGTTTCAAATGATTTAAATTGTTGGACGCGCTCAAAATTAACGTCTGTATGCTTTTAAATAGGAAAAGTAAAGTAATCTTCTTATTATATGAATAGGCATCCTCAAATACTTTCAGTTCACCTTTTTCTCATAAAAGGCGATAAAATATTGTTAAGGAAAAACGCGGGTTATAGAAACGGGCGTTATAGCGGGTTACGTAGAAGCTAAGGAATCAATGATAAGAGAGGCTAATGAAGAAGCAGAGTTCATGTGATGCATAGGTTTGAAAACCAAGAAACTTCTTCTTTAAAAAAGGGAAGCCTAAAAAGTTGAGTAGTTTAAACTCTCTGATTTGCCTTCTAATACTGTACCTTATTTTAGGCAAGCGATTTTAATGAAGGAAAGGTTTAACACGATCTATCGTCTTTACTTCATGATAATTCTACCTTGCCTAATTTCCCTCTTTAGGGGATCCAAAACAAGACCAAAAATTTCCAGGGTTACAACTCCTAGTAAATTTTCATCTTCACTCTCTCCTAAAATAACTGGAGAGTGCCTTTCTCCGTAGGGCGGAAGTTCAATGATTGCCTCTGAAACTCCCCTTTCTATAGTTGTACCGTCAGCTAAAACTAGCGACACTTTGGAAATCTCCTTTAATCCGAGCTTTTCCCAAATTTCCTTCTTTAGCACGGTGTAATAAGCGCCAGAATCTATCAAGAATCTAACCTTTTCACTATCTCCTTTCTCGTTCTTTACTATACCGTCAACGTAGATTAGTCCCACAAGTTACATGTATTTTCATAACTTAAATTATTTATTATAATAGCATCTTGAACGCTTACTCAAGGATTTTCTGTGGGATTTCTTCAGATAGAGATTAGAAAATTTATATTAAGCTCATTTTAATTTGTTTTGTTAATTAAAATGCTCAACATTCGTGTTTATAAAATGTAATTGTTAAGGTTAAGAACATATCATTAAAAGTTGATAAAACGGAACGACAAACCTAGCCCCTTCTAGAGGAGGGGTAAAGCTATTTAAACTTCAGCACTGACTATTTGTCATGACACCTTCCTCTGGTCAACTCTTAGAGGACGAGGATAACTCCCGCAATGACGAGGGCATCTAGAAGTTGAACACTCAGAAAAGAGGGCAAATGTAGTCATTATCCTTCATAGTGGTTCACAACCGAGTAGCACCCGTAAAGGGGTGTAACCCCTAAAACCTCGCCCTTTAGGAGCGGAGGAGGTTAGATAATACGAATCATTTTTCTACATAATCTTTCTTCAGCACGTACCTAACTTTGCCTTTTTCCCTGACTTCTTCAACGTAACCTATTGTTATTAGTCTCTTAAGTCTCCTATAAACCGTAGTTTTAGGTAAGTTAGTTTGCTTTACTAACTCAGATAAGGTAGAAGTGCCTCCGCTCTTCTTTATTGCATCAAGGACTACTTTATCCCTCTCATCTAAACCGATCTGAATTTCCTCTTCTTCTTTCGTTCTCTTATTTCTCCTTATATAATATAGGAAAAAGAAAAGAAGGGAAGAGTCACTTAAAACTATGAGTAAAATAAAGAATTCAGGAGAAAAGAAAGATGAAGTGCGCAAGTTAGTCTGAGAATAATAAGTATAAAGTACAGTAACCTTACTAGTGTTCTCAAAGGTTATGTTATAAAGACTTCCAACAACTGTAAAGCTGGAAGGTTGAGGATAAAGGTAGGTTATAGAAGATCCGGCCGGGATCAATATGTTAACTGTGAGATTTTCTGGCTGCTCAGTTTCAATAACTCCTTTAGGCAAAGTGGTTCTGTAAGTTATTATTGCACTCTTCCCTTGTATGATGAGAGTGTTCCCTTGAACTATGTATTTTGCTCCTTCTACCTTTATGCACGTTACATTTGTTCCTATTAGATTTATACTCGAAACATTGTATAAATATGCAGTTACAGTACCATTATAATACACGTTAATTACTCCAGTAGAAGAATGAAATAAAGGTAAAAGAAGTGCAGACAAGAACAGTAGCAGTAATGCTGGTAATCTTAGCATCTATTTTACTATCCCATCCCAAGCTTATTAGTTTACTGTTCCACAGTTTCGTGGAACAAACGTTTAAATTCCCTATGAAAGAAGATTATGCACGTGAATTTAAAATTATTAACAGCACTTCTTGCATTAACCTTGGTTCTTAACGTTATCCTAGGCTTTGAACTTTACGAGGCACTTCATCCTTCTTCGATAAGTAGTGTAATGCCTTCCTCTTCAACTCATCTCTATTCCTTCTCTTTCAAGACAAAGTTCCACTTTCACGTTAAGGAGCCCGGAGAATATGAGGTAGAACTTAAAGTTAAGGAAGGAGTTTTTAACCAACTTTACGTAATCCTTTATTTTAAGGACGGAGAAAGCGTTACGCTAAGTTTAAACAATACTACTGCTAATGTAGAGTTTGAACATAAGGAAGAGGAAGTAGTAGCTTACGTGAGTGGAACGGCCTATTCAAACATGACTGAACAAGAAATATTGAAAAACATTCAGATTTGCTTGTTACAATCCTAAGTGGAACTGTTCCGGAACGTTATCCTTAAAAGGACTAAACTACAACCTTAGCATATGAAAACATATCTGTTACTGGCTCTAGTTGCGACGGCTTCCCTAGCGTCTGGAATGGCAATAGCTGGAGTAATGGGATACGGACCACTAGCGTATATATCATATCATATCCAAACTAGCAGTCAAGGAGAAGTAATTCCTGCATATATTAATTTAGGAAATTTAACTGCCGGAGAAAGCGGTAACGTAACTGCTAATGCAACAGTTGTAATAAACTATAACGGAACTTATGAGCTTCACCTGCTTCACGGAGAAAAGCTTCAAAAAGTTTTTAGTGAGTTTACCGTGAAAGTTACAATAGGAAATACGTCGGTAGTGCTAACTCCTGATAACGATACTGCAAGCCTTTATTTGGCTAAGGGAACATACACCGTCTTAATAGAGGTAATGTATCAAGTATCTCAGAATCCTAAAGGAGATTTAAACGTAAATCAAGAGCCCCTACTAATAATACATCCTGAAGGCGAGGATTAAGAAAAATATCTTTTCTTTTTTATATAAAAATAAATATGATATTCCTAGTTATTTTTTATATAATATCCAAACACTATTTTAAATTAGTCCACCCCTATCATGAACGTTTGTAGCTAGTTCATCTTAGCTGACTTCCTCCCCGCCCTGGAAGAGCGAGGGTTCCCTCCCAAGGGGTTCATAGTTCCCACCATTGATTCGGGATTACATCTCTCATCTGGTGGGCAGTCGGGTGGCTCAGAGAACCACCCCCATTGGAAGAGTGAGGGACTTTCATTCATCTAGTCCCTTAGAGAGGAATTCTGGTTGCCCCTCCCACAGTCCCATTGAGCCCTCAGTCGAGCTGGGGAGGAGCGTCATTAACGTCACTAGAAGAAAAAATAGTTTGACAGTTTTAAAAGCTTTCTATAAGGGGGCTATCCATCCCCGCCTGCGAGGCTTTCCGCCCCCTTAACCCCCAGTTTTGTAAACTGTCTCATCTTTTATTCCTGCCTCTTTGAACGCTATCTTTCTAGCTTGGCACTGTGAGCAAACTCCGCAGTGGTATTTATGACCTAGTAAGCAGGAATATGTCTTATCTAGCTCTATCCCTTGTTTTGCCCCAATTTTGACAAGTAAAGATTTGCTTAAGTTTACGAAAGGCATAGATAACTTAATACCGTAAATTTCCGCAAGCCTCTTCATTGTAGAAAGTATGAGAGGTTTGTCTTTCTCAAAGAGGCACTCTTCGCTCGCTGTTGCAAATATTACTTCTTCGTAATTCCTCTCCTTTGCGTAAGTTAATGCAATGGATAAAAGGATTACGTTCCTGTGAACTATCGGTTCGTTTAACCTTATTCCTAGCCCATCGTAAAATGCCTTTCCCAAGGAAGGTATGCGGATTTCTATCAATTTCTTTCCCAGTTTTTCACAGTGATACCTAGCCATTTCTCTTTGCATCCTTGCAGACCTTTGACCGTAATCTATGAAAAGGCAATCCACAACGTCCTTGAACTTATACAAAGCAATTGTGGAGTTTATTCCGCCAGAGTATAAAAGGAGGAGTTTCATAAGATTAGACAAGGTTTTTTGCTTATCAAATTATTTCGTCACTTCTCTTTGTTTAAACTCCATTATTATTTTATAATATTCTAGATAATATGTATAAAACTTTTATTAAATATTTTGGAAAAAAGGTTAATTAAATTTATCTTATTAATTTTTAACATGGACCCTAACTGGGCAAATACACCGGTCGAAATTAGGGAAGGAATAAGGTATCTTTCGGCTCATTTTTATCCTGAAGGAATTATGGATAGGTGGAAAGAACTCAAGAAGTTATCATTTAATGCTGCTAAAATGATAAAACTTTATTCTCTACAGCAAGTCATTGAGGAAATAGAGCATTTTGATTTCTTTAAGGAATATTTTAAGGAAGAACCTCTAAAGGACGTTAAATTGCCCGCCTCGTATATAGAGTTATTTGATGGGCTTATAGAGGACTTTAAAACTCCTAAATGGAAGGATAATGTTGCTACTAGATTTCACATGATTACTGAAGGCATTCTAGCTACTGTAGGGTTAAAGATACTTAATGAAGTGTCTAGGAAATACAACCTTAAGCAGTTTAATGAGGGGATTAGGATCATAATAGAGGATGAAGCCAGGCACGTGAATTTCGGTTTTTCTCTCATTGATGATAAGGAGTACGCTATAAAACGTATAGAGGAACTTTATCCTTTAGCTGTTAGGATAGTTAAAGACGGTAGGGAGAAGATAGAGCCTTTAGGATATAGTCTGGATGAACTGATAGGTTTGATGGAGGAGTTAAAAAATGCTAGGATAGAAAAACTTTCTAGAGAATAAACTTGTCTTGATTTCATTTCTGTTGCGAAATTAATTATATATAATTAATTTTCACATAACTAGATCATAAATTGTTGAAGAAAAATTGATCGCCAGTGATTTGTTCTAAACCTGATTCAGAACTTATGCTTTTCTAGTTACAACCTCATTTTAATAGGAGAACGTTTATACGTTATAATTTGCCCCTCCTTCAAGTTCTTTAGAAGAGAAGAAATAAATTGCATAAAATAAAGTATTTTTTATGAAGTTTTACCAAAAGTTTCTACTGGGTATTTTATTAATATTTGCACTTTTTGCTTTAAACGTCTTTGTACAAGCATTAAAGCCCTCTAGCCTTATTTCACTGGCTTTAAGAGCTTTTAGCATAGTTGCAGGAGGAATTTATTTTACCATAATATTCTCTGACGGAGTAAGGGAAGTCCTAGAAAGGAGAAAAGCTGGTACCTTACCTGCTAGTGCGATAATAATTCCTAACATTATAAAATACATAGGCTACATTCTGGTTTTCATAGGAGTGTTAGCAACTTTCGGAGTGACGTCTGCAGAAGCGTTGGCAGGAGGTACTTTTGCTGGCTTAGTTTTCGGCTTGGCTTTACAGCCCGTTTTGGAAAACCTCTTCGCAGGCATTCTTATAATTTCTACCGGATTTATTTCAATAGGAGACCATATAAGGATTTTAAACTCTCAAATTCCTTACATGGCTGCAAATTTGCCTCCTTATAAGTACTTCTCCAGGGAGTATTTTGAACAAGGCTTGGAAGGTACGGTTATTGAAATAGATTTGTTTTACTCAAGGCTTATCTTGGAGAACGGTAGAGAGTATAGAATTCCCAACTCCCTCCTGCTAAAGTCTTCTGTAATTGACTATACTTCTAAGCTCTCTAAGAAATTATATGTTAGTATAAGAGTTGAGTTTCCTTTAGATAAAATAAATTTGAATACAATTGAGGAAGAAGTTAAGGAAGCATTAAAAGATTTTGAAATAGAGGAAGGACCGTATTTAAGTGAGCAAAGCGATAAAGAACACGTTATAATATCGTTAAGAATATCCGCTGATGTAAATAATTGGAAAAAGGCTAAGTCTGAAGCATTAAAGAGAATTTTAGCTTTAAGGCATAAAATAGTTAAAGAGCAACCAGCGTAGAAATTATTGTAGCTCACGAATCTTCGTTTTAATAAGCCGTGAAGTTTTATTTTATCTTTTTATTATTATTATTTATTTTAAACATCTAGGCAAAAATAGCTAAAAGATGCTGATCATAAATTCTGAGTCCTTCCTCTGGAGGGTTCCCTCAGTGCGGTTTACCGCCTTTATTCTCATCACTTCATAACTGGTGGGTGATGACACCACTCCATTCGTCCAGCGGTAGACCGCGGGCTGTGCCTTCAACCAATTACCCCTCGCTCCAAGCTCCTAGGAACTCGAGGATATGTAGGCTTCACCTATGCGGGGACACTCATAGAGACCGCGCCCACCATTGTGGGCTTCCCTGCTTAGTTCCACAAAAACTTTAAAGTATTCCAGTGTTTAAATAGCTTTACCCCGTCCCCTAGAAGGGACTAGGCTTGTCGTTCATTTTATCAGTGATTAAAAAATTCTATTTAACTTTCTTTTCCAACTCCTCAACCTTCTCTTCAATCTCTTCTACTTTGAGATTAATGGCTAAGAACTGCTCATTATTTAAAGTTTCCAGACTTTATTTATAAGTGTGAAAATAGTAACCTGGAACGTTAATGGTTTAAAGGCAATAACTAGGAAAGGCTCCCTAGACGAAGTCTTAAAATATGACGTTGTTATGTTACAAGAAATAAGGACTTCCGACTTACCTTTAGACTTGTTATTCTCTGGACTCACAATAGAGTCTTTCTCCGCAAAGAAGAAAGGATATAGCGGTGTTATGACATTAACGCGTTATAAACCAATAAACGTAATAAAAGGCTTAAACGTTGAAGAGTTTGACGAAGAAGGCAGAGTTTTAACCTTAGAGTTTGATAAGCTATTTCTAGTTAACTCTTATTTTCCTAGAGCTGGGGACGAACTAAAGAGGTTAGATTTCAAGATAAAGTTCGATAAGGCCATGGAGGAATTCATGACTAAGTTGAGAGAAAGAAAGCCCGTAATTATTTGCGGTGACTTCAACGCTGTAAGAGATAAGAAGGATTCATCTTTTTGGGACGAGAAGGAACCGGCTTTAACTCCTCAAGAGAGGGAATGGTTAAATCACGTGGTTAATGACCTAGGATTTATAGATGCTTACAAACTAGTTAATCCTAATAAGAATGAATTTACTTGGAGAAGCTACAGGTTTAAATGGAAGGCAATGAGAATTGATTACTGTCTAGTTTCCTCTGAGTTAAAGAATGAAATTAAGAATTGTGAAGTGTTAAAGATTGAAGGATCTGATCATTATCCATTACTCTTAGAGCTTAACATTGAGAGACCATAATTTCCTGAATTATTCTTATTAATATCATCTTTTTTTTAATCATAATCTATCATAATAGGATCCACTGTCTCGTAAACTCCTCCTTTCTTCTTTTTTATTGATAAGGGATTCTAAATTATATATAGATAGATAGTTAGTTAGTAATCCTGCAATAAATAGTGAGTTATTAAACGGAATAGCTAATAGGGCTACATGTCAGCTCCGTGCCGTTGGGCTCCCATGACCCACTTGTGCATACACTCGATATGTCCAGAAAAACGTAAGTTACGAGAGATCTTTCCAGTTCTCCTCAACCCAATTATAACAGCGTAGATTTAGTAAATTTTTAAGTAATTAGATTTAATTTTCTCTGTCAAAAATATCTTTCAACCTTAGGTCTAGGATTAATAAATAGCGCTTTACTTGCCCGCTGGTAATTTATTTACCCAAGTTTTATTTCTTACTGACCTTCATTATTCTCGAGATCACGTAATTAATCCCTTCAATAGTGAGTACTCCTACAAGGACTGGATGCAAAATATAAATTGGCGAAACTCTTTCTAAAACTCCCAGAAAAGTTGCCAAAATTGATGGAGGATGCTCTATATTTAGGATTAACTCTATACCATAAGCTATTATTGATGCTAAGACAGCTATAAAGATGCTTGAACTAAAAAGCGCAAAAATTATTCCTATAGTCGCGGAAAGCAGATAGGAGGATATTACCACAAGGCTCCTTTGAAACTTCCAGGCTGGGTCTGGAAGCTTAGTTGCTGCAGTAGCTAAAAAGGGAGGTAAGATAAATGCGACGTGAGTGTCCACTGAAGCTATAGTAATTACCGTAACTGAGATTGAAAGGTTTAAAAATGCAAATAGTTTGTATTTCCTACCTAACTCCATGACGAAAAATATTAACCATCAAAATTTATGGTTTACTTACGAATTTATGAAGTTGAATTGATAAATTATAACCCGCTTTAACAGCGATGTCCCACCAATAATCTATCCTTCTGTTATCAATGGGTTGCAGCCAGACCTGCCTTTTTTCCACCCCAAGATATTCTACCATTTTCTTAACTTCATTAATGTCGTCCTCCCACATTACTGGAAACTTTAGATAATAGAACTTATCCTTGTTTGTCAATTTTTCTACGTTTTTCTTTAAAACCTCTACTCTATATTTTACCCCGGCATTGGACAACTTTGGAGATATGCTGAAATAATCAACATAATCCACGAAAGTGTCCTTTAGCACCACCGTTCCATTAGTTTCAACAAGAATCTCGCTCCCTTTGCTCTTAGCCCTGGTAAGGAAATTCTTTAGAATATCTTGATATAACGTAGGCTCTCCGCCCGTTAGAATTATAAAATCATCGAATACGTCCAACTCTTCTAGAATTTTCGGCTTGCCGTAGTAGGAATACTTTGTATCACACCACGAACACCTCAAATTACAACCGAAGAATCTAATAAAGAGTGCCCTCCTACCAGAAAAAGGGCCTTCACCTTGTAAGCTTACGAATATCTCGCTAATTGGTAACATTTGGTAGAGGAAAGTTTTTGATAATAAAAAGTCTTCCTTTTTAGCTCACAAAATAATAATACCCATGTGTTTTAAGGTTAAAAAGGTAAGTAAATATAGTTTCATTTTTACGTTAGATTTGGGTAAAAGTATATTTAATGACTTTCTCTATCTTGAGTTATGAATTTAAAAAATCAATTTGTATACATTCTAGGAGTATTAATTCTAGCTTCAATAGCAGCACAAATATACATAGCTTGTAAGCATGATAACGAGGAAATGAAGGTTATAGTGATAAATAACGGGACTGGATATATTGGAGATCCTCCAGCAAGTTTAGGAAATGGTGAAGACTACCTAATAAACCCAGTTTTCCCTGCACATACCATAGCTAGCCAGTACGCTTACGTAACTTACGGTAATGGAAGAGTATTCATAGGCGGATTTTATTTATCCGGCAACGGATATTTAGCAGGTGCAAAAGGTGCAGCAGTGGTTTCATCAATGTTAGCCTATCAACCTTTAACATCTTATGATTACTATTTATATATTACAGCACCTTCCTGCATTAACGTTGGAGGTGCGGTTAAAACTGACTCGGCTACGGTAATGTTCTTAGCCTCAATGTTAGGCCAAGAGTCTTCATTAAATAAGTCAATGTACTTCTTAGGCGACGTTGGACTAGAAGGTTACATGTATTCAACAGGAGTAGTTTACCAAAGGATAGTACAATTATACAACGGAGGAATATACTATCTAGTAGTTCCTAAAATGATGGCATTAGCTGAAGGCAAGAATTACCAAATGGCTCAGGAGTTTGCATTACAGCACCACGAGGTTTTACTTACAGTTTGTTCAATACCTCAAATGTATCAAATGGAAACTTCAGAACCATTACCTCAGCCGGTAGGTTATTTAGATTTGCAATATAACGCTTCTGCAGGATATCAATATTTGTGTTCGCTTTACAAAGAATTAAATTCGTCAGTAAGTAATCAGACAGTAAAAGAAGAGGCATTAAGCTGTTGGCTAAAAGCAGAAGGCTTAGCAGAGGAAGGTGATTATTATGCGTTTTACTTCTATCCAAATCCTGCAGTTAATGCAATAGCATTACTTTACTCTCAAAATCCTTCGTTTAATCTAGATGAAGAAGTTTGCAAGGCAGTAGATTGTGCAGGGAATAATTTATGGAGAATAGAAACTGCTGCAGAGGCAGCATATTTAGCTCAAGGTAATTTAACTGATAAAATACTTGCTGATGCTTGGGCTGCACTGAGTTTATCAATTACTTCAGGACCAACAATAACCCCGTTAGGATTATATGAAGGAGTTTACAATGCTTACGTTATAGACATTTATGCTGCTGAATACTACGATGCAGTAACAGGATCAAAGGCAGGTAACTTGACGCTTCTAACTGACGTATTTGATAACCATAATTTAATTTACGACTACGGCTTCTTCGCAAACTATTACGCAATGCTGGCAATAAACTTCCGCAACTACTTCTTACATCAGTTAAACTCCACTGCATTGCAGGAAGTTGAGAATTCAATATGTAATTACATGGTTCATGAAGACCAGATCCTTGAAAACGCTGCTGCATACTATGACGGTCCTTCAGTCGTAGGGTATATAATGATGATTTACGGAATGGAAAACCACAACTTATGTTACTTATACTACGCAATGCCTTTCATCAGAATGACAATGAACATGGAACAATTGACGTGGTATAATGTGGATTGAAAAAGGAAAAATTTTAATTTTTTACAATAAATAATTCCTCTTTTTATTAAGCTCTAGTTATTTTTACATCTCTCACTAAGACGTATGGAGAAAGTACTGGGATTCTAGAATCCCACCACTTTACTAGGTATCTCTCTTTAGATACTTCTTCTATATTCCCTATTATATTAGGGATGCTGTCTGCAATTCTCAACCTTCCCGCTACTCCTTCCACGTTGCCATTCTTATAAACAATTATAGCATCCCTGCCTACTGTGGAGAAATTCCCTTCAACATAGTTTTGAAACCTAGTATACCAATTATTATTAAAGAATATTACATTCCCAGAAAGTAGCGAGTCCTTGCCAACGTCACCTTCATCAACTTCTAATGTCCAAGGGATAGGATTTACCCACCCTGCATTTCCAGTGGATTCAAGGTTCATTGTTTCCGCAACCTCGTTGTTTAGCAAAGGAGTTTTGAAAACTCCGTGATCTATGATCTTTTTATTCTTAGTAAAAGTTGCCTCCATGTCAAATTCTACTGCGTTTGGCATGTCAGCTTTGGGAACGTCAGAGAAAGTAAATTTCTCGCTTGCTATCTTATCCTCGGGTTTATATCTAGAAAATATTGAGTTCCCCATCATTATTGATAGTCCAGAAGACATACGAGCAAGATAATTCATTAGGTTTCCAAAAACTAAAGGAGAAAGAACTACGTTGTAAACCCCGTCATCTACTTCAGCTTTTTTAGTAATTGACGCCATTTCGCAAGCAGTGTTAATGCTTTCCTTTATTGTAGACTCTGAGTAGGTAGAAGAGGCAAAAGCCCATTGACCGGTGAATTCCCCATTAAAAGTTCTAAAGTAACCGTCTATCGAATTCCTCGCATCGCTACCAGAAAAACCCTTGGAAGTTGATAAAGAGACTGTACTCCTTGTAATGTTTACTATTCCTGAGATTGGGTACTTTGAATTAAGGACTAGCGAAATTACATCTTCAGGATTTTCCCTCATTTTTTCTATTTTATCATCTAATTTAACGAACTTATATTCCCCAGTATTTTCAGAAATTTTAGGTGAAAGCATAGGTTCTTCCATTACATTTATTACGTTAGAAAAGTTAAGATCCGGATCTTTTCCTTCCATTATAATGTATTTATTACCTTTCTTAAGCAGAACGTAAGAAACTTCGTCATCTAATCTTTGAATAGCTGAGACTTTCCCATTAACAAATTTTATTACAGTAACTTCCCTTTTAGTTTTGAAAATTGCGTGCTCATCAAACCCTCGCATTTACATCACCTTAACTCTCACGTTTCTTAACCTTAAGTCTGGACCTCCTAGCCAAACAGGAATAGCTTGATCTGGATCTCCTTTACCGCAAATTCCTGCGTAGAACTTTAACTCTCTATCAGCGGCATCTACTGCAGGAAGGAACTCCGTAGTTTTCCCTTCTAGCACTGGGAAAAGTAATGGATCTCCTATTTCTCTGTTTTTTATCTCATAAGCCTCAAGACCTACATACCTCTCTCCAAGTCTCATATCGTCTATGTTCCACTCCATATAGCTCTTAAAGTATACTCCTTCCTTTACGTCTTCAATTAGTTCTTTAAAGCTCATGTCTCCAGGCTGGAAGAAAGTGTTTGACATCCTTATTATAGGTTCTCTATCAAAGCTCATTGCCCTAGCAGAGCCGTTACTTTTGGTTTTAAACTTAGGTGAAGAAAACCTATCTTGGAGTAACTCGTTGATCTCTCCGTCTTTTATTAGGTATTTTGCTCTTGCCTTGACTCCTTCGTCGTCTATTAGAAAGAATCCATTACTGTTAGGCAAGGTAGGGTCGTCTATTACACTGACAGCGTTACTACCTATCTTTCTGGTATTAATATCTTTCAAGTAACTTAAGCCAGCTTGTGCACCTTCTCTACCTAAAACCCTGTCTGCCTCAAAAGGATGTCCAACAGACTCGTGAGCCATTATCCCAGCTAATAGGGAACTTAATACGATGTCAGTTCTACCTTCTCTAGGCGTTTTACCTTTAGTTAAGACCCTATCAACTTCTTTCATCTTTTCCTCAAGCTTATCTCCTATTTTCCAGCTATCTAACAATTCCAATCCACCGCTGGCACCGAATTCATCGGAATGAACGGTGACAGTTTTATCCATATATTTTAATACGAAAGAATATACTACATTTATTCTAGGTACAAAACCTTCAACTTTTGAACCGTCTTTAAACATTATCCTTTTCTCCTCTACAGATTCAGAATATAATATGTTAAAATTTACTAATTTAGATTTTATATCTAAGCTTTTCACTCTCTCGTAGAGGTCTTTAAAATATTTTATTTTCTCGTCAATTGGAACCAAGTCGAATGGCTTTATTTGCTTAACTTCATATTTACCAGAGAATACTTCCTCATCTTCCAATTCCTCCCAGCCTTCTCCTTGAATTTTCTTTAGCTCTAAGTTCTCTGGATCTGATGAGGAAGAAAAGTAAAGAATTCCTTTGTCGTAAGCTCTAATAGAATATCCTGCGTAAGTTTCCCTAGTTACTCCTAAGAGTTGTCCATTCATTAAAAATATCGACGAAAAATCGTTCTTATGATACCTAGCCTAAGAATCGAACTTCTTTACAACTTTTTCTAAGTCCATAATTCCATTGTGCTTCTTTCCTATTTATCGGTTACCATAAACTCACGCTTCCTTTATTATGTTCTCTCTTCTTTATTTCATTAGCAATTTCGATTAATCTCTCCGGTCCTATGCTGTCTTCAGAATTGGGCGGATCTTCTAAGACTCCTACTAAACCGGCTCTAGATATCCCAAAGTCCTTTATCCTTTCTATCGCTTTTCTGGCATCCTTTTCAGTAAATTTATTCTTAACTTCGTAAGCTATGAAAGGCTTTCCTTTCTTTAATAAAACTACGTCAATATCTCCCTGAGGTATGTAAGCTAATTCTGCATTATAATATTCAGCTAGCATTTCGCCTATAGAAAATTGTATTTCCTTAGAAATAGGGTAAGTCAAATCTACAATTTTATTACCCTTTTCAGAAACCTTATATTTAGCCTCGGCATAAAAAGTCACGCTCATTATTGGTGAGTCCAAATCATGATACCACTCACTACCTTTTCCTCCTTTGTATACCCTTATTTTCTTTATTAACCCCACTTTAAATAATGTATCCAGATAAGAAGAAGCCTTTGACGGATTAATATCCATCCCTGCTTGCAACTTAGCAGATATCATTGAAGAATTCCACATACCTTCTGCAACTTCTAATAAAATAGCCTCATAAGTTTGCGTCAGTTTTCTATCTTCTTCCTGAAAGATTTCTCCTATTAACCCTTTTGTAATATAATAGAAGGATTGAGGATTCCTTTCTATGTCACTCCAGTCTGAAGCGTGTTCAATTATCCAAGGGTCTCTAAATAGTAACGCCTTATAAGGGTCTTTAACGCTAGCAAGTGCGTCACTGAACTTTATTATTCCCATTTTATAAGGTATTACGTAGCCTAAAAGAGGGCTATTCCTATCAATAACTTTACTGAGTACTCCTAAAGAACTAGCTAGAAGTATTAATGTACCGTTGGGATAAACAGTAGCTAATAAATCTAGATATTTTTCTGGAAGCCTCTGGAATTCGTCTAGTATTATTTTCTTTCCTTCCTTGAGTAGCGATATAATTTTATTTATACCATCATCCAATGGAATCTCATCGTTTTCATGAATAATGTTTAAAGTTCTTGATATTAAATAATAATCATCGTATTCTAAACACCTCGTTGCTAGGTAAGTTTTACCTACTTTTCTTCTACCATAGATTAACCTCCATCCTTTCAAGTTTCTTATCTCTTCGCATTCTCTTCTTTCTATTTCAAACATATATTCACGAATATATATTCGGGAATATAAGAATATTTAGTGCAGTTTAAAGAGGGAGTAAGCTAAAATTATTTCCTAACTAGTAGAAAATTACAAGTATATCGTATTCATAGCTAAGACCATTAAAGTGTGCCCAACTATTTTGAGTAAAACGTGGGGATTTTTGTTAACTTGATAACACTCTTATAAGAGTTATTAAATACGTCGAATTTGATGATGATCTATGAAAAGTTTCAAATAATTTAAATTGTTGGATACACTCAAATTCTATTCTATAAGTCCAAAATTTAATATATGAAAATAAGATTTATATTAGATTTAAATTAAATATTTACCATAAAAATTTCATTTTACTTAGATAATTAGTCAATATCAATTTTCATTTCTATGCTATGACAAATACCTTTTCCTCCTCTACGTCTCAAAAGATTCTTCTTTTTATCAGATAGCCATTCACTTACTCGTTTTAAGTTATTTCATTTTTCCTTAAATTCATTAAACAAAATATTTTGCCCACCTATATTGTAAAATAGTTTAGTTGAACCAATTTTTGACAATTAGAAAGGCAAAGAAAAGTTTATTAGAATATATTCATATAGAGAACACATGGAAAACTCAGTGAGCGTCTTCATGATTCTAGTAGCTACATTAATCATAGGACTAATTATATTTGCATTAGCTTCCACATACTCTGCAGTTGTAACTGGCAATGCTTCCATTTCCAGCTATGCCAGTTCAGTCGCCCAAGGGCTTTACATAAGTACAACATGCCCAGTCGTTTCGGGCAATACTTATTCCATAGTTATAGTGCCTAGTGATTTTAACTATAATGGTACAATTTATCTAACAGCAATAGCAGTAAACCCCTCACTTTACGGAAGTAACGTAATATCACCATATCAAGCGTGTCCCGGAGTTAATGTTCAAATTAATGGTAGTAGTGGTAAAGTGGAAAATGTAATACTTTACACTACTTGCCTCAAAAAGCTTTACTGTGGAGAAGCCCAAATTTGGGAAAGTACAATTGGTTCTCCCCAAATTGTTACCGTACCTAAATGTCATGACGCAGTTGTTTGGATTTTCATTCAAACTCAAAAAGGACTAGTGGAGGTGGGTTACGCATGGGTAAAAGAGTGAAGGGTCTGTCTGAAGTAATCGGTTTCATAATCTTGTTAATAATAGCTTTAGCAATTCTAGTACCACTAGGATTTTACTTAACCTCACTCCCAACAAAGCAGGAACAAGCACAAGAGAATGCTGAAAGTTACAAAGCCCTAGCGGCTCAACAAATCTCTGAGTTCCAGCCAGTGTATAATCCACAATCGCCTTCACCGGTGCTACCGCCAGTCTACCTTACTTACACTGACGGAAGCTTGTACTTCATTTTAACCAGCTCAAAGAACCCGCCGATACCCGTAGTAGTTAAGGCGTATTTAATAGAATATGGAAATAATTGGTTGGTAGAGAAGACTAATCTAGTAGTAACTTCTACTACAGTTAACTCTACTTACGCTAATACATATAAAGCGATAGAAATACCATTGACCTCAATTTATAAGTTAAATCCCGCAAACATTAAAGCCGTAGCTATACTGACTAATTTAGGCAACATAATTTACGCTTACCCACCAACTTATATACCATTACCTAGTGTTAAACCAGAAGCAATTTTCATTTCGACCAACACCCTTTCAATTTGCATATTAAAAAACCCCAAGTTCGAACTAATTTGTAAATGCCTATACTTAATCGATTTAGCTAAACAACTAGGTACAAATACTCTGACTTTCTGGCTATCTTCATTTTCATATCTTACTGCGCCTCCAGGACGTGATTATTTGAAGCTAGACCTCAGTTGGTATGGGCCAATTGCCTTTTGCGGATCTTCATCCTCATGTTTAGCTAAATTCGAAGGCTACTTTAACGGCAGTTTCTCTCATGCATATATTAAGATTGACGGAAATATATCTAATGCCTACTTCATAGTTCCACGCTCTACATTTCCTACATTACTTTTAACTCAGAGAAATGTAATAATTAACGGTATCGCCCAAAATATAATATTCACAGATAGCCTTGTTAACAACGCGTGTATTATAAACGCTACTAACATTAATATATGTGTCGGATCTCCATCTTGCTTAGTTATTAAAGACGCTGTCAACGCAAATCTACATATTACTAACTCTACTGGTTGTATTGTATTCAATGGTACTTTTAAAGGCTACGTTTACGGGGTTTATGAACAAAAGTCTGGCAAAGGTATATCAATAAGTGGTTGTATAGACAACGGCTCGCTAATTGGAAATATTACTAGCATCAAGTTAACTTCAGGAGAAGGGATTAATGGGTGTATCGCTTCTGCACACGAAATTAAGATAAATTCCGCAACAATTAGCGGTAGTATTGCAAGTGGTAAAATAGAAGCATGTGAAACGGAAGGCGAGATTGAATTGGGCGAACTTGCTAACGGGAAAGTAGTAGTTGAAGGGGCTAATGGATACGTTACTACGTCTCAGAATACTATAGTAAAATTCTTACCAAATCCAAATTCATTCTTAGATAAGACGTCAGTGAGATTATTCAGCGGAATTATAGACGGTAAATTAAACTTTATTAATGATTGCTTAGAACTTTGCAACCTATTAAGTCCAGTTATAATATCAATACCACCAAGTGCTTTAAACATGGACGATAATAATGGTTACATTAAGACATTGGGTTATGTTATAACGCCGATAAAGATTAGATTTTCTCTTCAATTAGTCAATCCGACTAATGTAACTGAAGTTTTCACTCAAATGCCAATAGCGATAAAAGTTTCTGCAGATTTCCAGCCTAATAGTTTGTTTACCCATAATTGCTTCTTAGGTTCTACAACTGTGCAACTTTCACCACCGCTTGTGTTACAACCATTTAGCAGCGAAAATCAAACCTTCACAGTATCAATTCCCGTTACTTTGATAAACAAACCACAAATACAAAACCTCAAATCTCCATGCATCAACTGTTTCCAAATACAATACATCGAATTAACTATAGGACTGCGTTCAACATCAGGGTATACGTTTACAACAACTATACTAGTAACGCCTAACCAGATAATAACTTATCCACAAACCTAAACCTTTTTTTATTTCTTCTCAACTAACGCATGAAGTGAAGATTTTTTTTATAGAAATGTTAAACCCCAAACTCTAATCTTAATACCAACTATTCGTCTGACTTCCTCCCCGTCAGCGAGGGTTCCCCTCATCGATTCGGAGCTACATCTGGTGGGCAGTCGAGAGGGTCAGAGACCCCCTCCCATTTAAATTCATGATAGCAATAACATCACGATCGTTCTCATAACCACACGAGGGACAGTGAAAATACCTATAAGCAATCTCAATCATCTTCTTGCCACACTTTGGACAGGAAACGGAAGAGTACTTGGGATTAACATACTTAACAATCATTCCGTGTTTTCTGGCTTGCCACTCTATCCAGTATTGAATACGACGATATTGCATCAAATACAGTCTATCGCGAAACTCACTTGATAGCTTATTAACGTTCCTGATGAGGTTCTTAAGGTTCTCCAACTTTATAACGTTGGCACCCAAATCCTCAGCAAACTCAATGGTCCATCTGCTAACTTTCCTAGCAAAATCCTCTATGATTCGTTTAGCCTTTTGATGAAAAGAGCGTATTCTGTGTAGAATTCTCCTATTTTGTCCCCACCTCTTAGAATACTTCTTTTGCAAATTCTCAGCCAATGTCTTGAAGTGGTGAGCGTCGTGAAGGCGAGTGGGAATCCTAACATAGTGACTATCGTCCTTATCAACGACAATATCGCTCATGTTTACGTCTATGGCAACACTACCTTTGGGTTCTATCTTAACTTTTGGTTTCTCAAAAACCACCTGAGGAAAGCCTTGCCATCCTTAATTGTTAGCCTAGCTTCTTTCATCTCCCATGCTAAGTAGTCCTTTAGATTTCTAGGATAACCTAGTATTGGCAGTTTGCCAACACCTGCAATCTTAACTGTCATTCTATCTAAGTCTGCAGTATAACTTGCCTTTGGTGTTAGCCATACAGTGGGCTTATAAACTCTTGGAAACCTACCCTTTCTAGAATTGTTATGCCAAACTCTTGTATGTTGCCAGGGCATTACGATAGCAGTCCTCAGCAACCTTTGATGGTAGATTATAATCCTCCTTCAGCTTTTCATACAATCCCTCGTGCACTTTAGAAAGTGTGTCCTTTTCTTCGGGGTTTTTCACGTTTTCTTTCATCCAGTACAGTGCAAAACGGAGTGCTTTTACGTATCTATCAACTAAGGCTAGGAGAGAGTCAGATATGCCAATATTCATCGCAACTGTTGCTCTTATTGGGTTACGTGACCCCCTCCTAGCCATTGAATATTGGCAGGAAAAGAAGTTTTTAAATCTATAAGGGGGCTATCCATTGGCGAGGCTTTCCGCCCCCTTAACCCCCAGTTTTGTAAACTCACGGTTTATTTACGAGCTTGTGAAGTTGTATTGATAAATTATAAACTTTATTTGCTTAACCTCATACTTACCGGGATAAATTTCCTCATCTTCTAGTTCCTCTCAGCCCGGGTTTTCTCTAGCGTAGTCGAGAAGGAGAAATACTCCGTTGTCATAACTGAATATCCAGCGTAGGTCTCCCATTTATTTCCCAATTCTTGTGATACCTAGCCTCTAAAAAAGAATTGAACAACTTTTTCTAAGTTTTATTCTCCCCTCTTATCCGTTACCCTCGCGTGAACTATTGTTGGAATTCCATTCTTCACCTTCTCCTTTCCCCTCATCAGTGCTTCCTCAACTTCACTAGGCCTCTCCACGTACTCATAATACCCTCCTACGCTTTCTATCGTTTTGGGCAAGTCGTCAATATCAATTTCAGCCCCAGGGAAGCTCTCGAATTTCTCCCCGGGATAAACTTCCTTTACTGCCCTCTCTACTGCCTTCCAGCTTTTGTTGTCAAATATCACCACGAGTACTGGGAACTTTTTAACCACGTAATAGAAAGCAGTAGGAACTCCAAATATGAAGGAGCCGTCGCCAACCGTTATTACGACGTCTTTCCCAGTAGCCATTTTATAACCTACTCCTGCCCCTAGAGCCCAACCTAAATGACCAAACGCTGGGTCTCCAAAATACGAGTTGAAGGAGTTAAACTCTGCATATCTGGGGTTTAAATCGTACTCATTGAACACAGTCCACTTCAATTTCCCTATTTCATATGATAAATAGTCTGGGTGAATTTTCTTCTCGTCAGCTAATTTCCTTATCCTCTCCTTCTTTTCCTCCCTTTGCTTCTCTATCATCTCCTCCACGTCTTTCTCTAACTTCCTCTCCACTCTTAGTTTGTTAAAGAACTCGTCGACTGATGATTGTACACAAAGATCACACGGAAACTCGTAATAAGGAATGTATGAGTATGAAGGATCAACGTCGACTTTTATTACTTTAGCGTCTACGTCTGTAAAGCGGGGTATCCAAGGTACTTCAGTCTCGACTTCAATTATTAAGTCAGCCTCCCTTAAGTCTAAGTGATCTAAAGCCATCTTACCGTTTGAAGGGTAGTTAACTCTCTCGCCCACGTAGTTTAAGACGGGGATGTTTGCAGTTTCAGCAAACTCCTTTAGTGAGTTAAACCAACTTTCCTTCCTCCCGGCTCTCCAAGTTATCATTACCGGTCTTGAAGCCTTTAATATCATTTCCTTCGCCTTCTCGAGTACACTGTCAGGGACTCCAGGATAGAAGGGCTCCATTTTCACTTCCTTTTCCTCAACTCTTGCCACGCTGATTTCCCTAGGTATCGCCAAGTAAACTGGACCTTGTGGCTCGCTTAAGGCTATCTGTATTGCCCTAGATATTGCTGCAGGTACTTGAGAAGGATCTCTTATTTCAAACTTCCATTTCACGTATTTTACTAACTCCTCTTGGTTTGCATCTTGAGTCCAGTGGATCCTTAAAGACCTACTCGCTGTGCTCCCTTTATCAGTGTAAGGGCTTTTTCCTGCGATGACGAGCAAAGGTATCCTTGAAGTGTAGGCGTCAGCAATTATTCCCAAGGAGTTTAAAGTACCGGGAACAGTGTGAACCATTAGAACTCCTAGCTTTCCTGATAAGGAATAACCTAATGCTGCACTTGCTGCAGTGATTTCATGGGGGACTACCACGAATTCTGGGCTCTTTAATTTAAGCTCTGCTTTGATAAACGCTGGATAATCTGTACCAGATACTATGAATACCTTGTCAGTGTACCTTGAAATTACCCTGAGGATAAACTCTGCCGTGTCCATGTGTATTAAGTGTCTCGTGGTTAAATAAAGGTGATGAGCGTCTGTGACGCGGGCTCTTCTTAAGGAGACCGTTATAATACAATATCTCTTATCCCTTTATAACGTCTTCCACAGATATTACTCTCTCCTCGTTACTTCAAAGGGAGATCTGCTCATAACCTAACAGAAGGTTCTCAAACCCTTAATACTTTCTCTAAATACTCCTTAGCATTGTTATATGGGGACTTTGAGGCATAAAGTAAGGTTACATTTTCCCCTTTTTAATTAACTGTAAGAGCAACCTTAGGATTTTTACTGAGCTCCTCAAAGTACTTCCTTTTAAACTCCTCCCAATCGTGATTATACCATTTCATCACTAGGTGCTATGTCCTTAAGCCAAACGTCTACTTGATCCTTCTTAACACCTCTAGGCCACAACCTGTCTACTAGAATCCTAATTCCATCATCCTTTTCTAAAGGATCGTAAACCCTCTTAATGTCTAGTTTACACTCTCTAAAATAAGGAGGCTAATAGATTAGGTGTAATATTTTAAACCACCATCCTAGTGTGCAAAACCAATTCTTCTCATTATGTTACAAGTCCATATGAATAGTGAAGATCCTTTTTCGATTTAGGTCACTCTTTCAGATGTGGAAGAACTTTATGCATAAAGAGAGTCTTTTAAATATCCGGTAGAAATAATGATTTGGTCCCCCTAGCTGAGGTATGATGTAGGCTAGCGGGACTGAGAGGTGAGGATGTAATTTCTCTACGTCGTAATGAGAAAAAGACGATATAATGCTAGAAATACTGAGTAATTTCAAAAGGTTTTTATCATGGACGAAGGCAGAGCCTGGATTGCATTTCGAGTTAGAAAACCTTAATATTTCGCCCTATGACTGTTAATAGATGATGAGCACCCAACCTCCAGAGGAGTGAAGAAGGCTAGATTGTCTGAGCCACTCTAATTGAAAGCTAGTTGACCATGCAAGAAGCCCTAGATTTGCTGAGCTGTTTTACTAACGTTCTCAGTGTAACTGCAGAGACCATGGCATCAGTCTGACTTGGGTAGGCAGTCGAGAGGGTCAGAGACCACCATTTGAGGGGACTTTCATACTCTCGCCCTTCAATCGAGCTGGAGATGAGCCTCATTAACGTCTTGGGCTATTAATCCCCTTTTTGTGGCACACCTTTAATAACGTTGGCGAGGTAATTTAATTATGAAGGTTTATGAAATACCTTTGAGATTCGTTAAATCCTTCCTAATAGATTACGATAAAGGTTACATTCTGGTAGATGCGGGAACTCCGGGGAGCGGTAAGAGAATAGCTGAGTTCCTCAACTCAAAAGGAGTGAAGTTGGACTACGTAATTTTCACTCATTCTCATCCAGACCACATAGGTGGTGCTTATGAGCTTAGGAATTATACTAATGCTAAGTTTGCAATAGATGCCAACGGCGTTGATTATTTGAGAGAAGGCAAAATAAGGGAACCGGTTTTGCATTCCACCTTTCTAAAGGTGTTGTTTGCGCTAGGTAAGCCTTTCTTTTTTAAGAAATTTTCTGGAGTTAAGGAAGACCTTATACTTAAAGAGGGGGAATTAGTTGAAGGAGTTGAAGTTTTAAGGACTCCTGGACATACTAACGATTCCATCTCTTTATATTTACCTACTATAAATTCAGTAATTGTTGGCGACACTTTACAAGGAACTAACAAGGGCCTTAAATATCCACTAATATATGAGAACTTGGAAGAATTAATTAAGAGCGTTGAGAAAATAAAGTCTTTAAAGCCTTCATTCGTTTACGTTTCCCACGGGAAATCTGGAAGTAATTTCTTAGTTTAATTGCTCGGTCACGTTAAACTCAAAGCCTAGTTACCCCACTTCAACAACTTCCTCCCAGAATTCATCTAAGGAAGGCGATCCTTCCCTCAACAGAATATTCGCCATTTTAACACTAGGAATTCTGTCCCCTACTATCAAGACGTCGTAATCACTGGCCATTCCTTAGCGTCTTTTAGTATTAAAAGGTGAACCTTCATCGCCTTGATGAGAAAAATTGCGTACTGTCGTCTTCGGAGGATTTTCTAAAAGGTGAGAAATTTAGTTACCTCACTATAACAGCCTTCTATGCACATTGAATCACGCAAGTTCATAATATCCGCCATTCTCGGCATCCTCAGCTCGTTTCATATTAATTCAAGATGGCCAACAATCAAGGTAACCTCTAGCTTAAGATTAACCCTAGTACGCTCACTAGGATTGCTATCCCTCCCAACATGAAGTCTATTAAGTAAACCTTCTTGGTCTTGGCTATTCTCAATAGGAAGCTTATTACTACTAGACCAGTTAGTAAGGCAGAAATTACTGCCAAAACTATCCCATCAACTCCAATTAATGATATAACATAAGTGACGTGATGTCTAGTGAATAGGAGAGTTGTTCCCACTGCTCCTATTGCCGCAGGTATGTAAGCTAAGTAGGAGTAGTGAAATGCGTCCTCTGGATTTATTCCTAAAATTAACATTGTTGACACTGTCATTCCAGATCTACTTACTCCGGGAAGTGCGGCAATGCCTTGGGCTATGCCTATTAATATCATTTCTTTCGTGGAGAGATTCTTGAACTCCCTCGTTCTAGTTCTTGAGTACCTAATGTAAATTCCGTCGGCTATTAACGCTATGCCTAGAAATATCATTGGAATTGAAGGGTTATATGCGTTCTGCAGCAGCTTGTCAGAAATTATATAAAGCGGAACTCCAACTATTCCAGTGAAGACTGTTACCACGATCAGAAATTTTAGAAGGAATTTATCGTTGAAAACCTTCTTAACGTCATGTCTGAAATAAATTAATGCAGAACCAATTGATCCCATCTCCATAAATAAACCAAAGGTGTAAGCAATACTTACGTCTAGGCCAAGTAAATAATGGGAAGCAATTAATTCCTGAGTTTTACTACTTATAGGTAGCCATTCTGCAATTCCTTGTATTATTCCTAGAAGAATTGAAACAAAGAAGTTCATTTTACCACCTAGCTGTTGGAGATATAACGAATTGTCTAGAAAAACTTTTTCCAAGGAAAATCTCTTTTCCAGTTGATAGAAGACTTAGGGCACTTAAAGTAATGAATTTCATATGCTTAGACTTTTTAGCTAAATAATAAAAATAACCTATATAATCTATATATACAATAAAAGGATATATAAAATATATAGAGTGGATCTAAAAGTAGTGATATGAAAAAATATATATAGATAAAAAACCATGGAGATTTGTGGAGCATTCACCAGCTTTAACAGCCTTTATAATATTAATAGGAATAGTTGCTTCAACTTTTGCGGTAGTTTATGTTACTTACTCTTTAGTTTCAAGTTTATTTACTCAACAGTGCACAATTACTCTTTATAGTGGTTGTGTTTTTAACAATGACACTATTAAGGTTAAATTATTCTCTCCTAAGCAACTGACAGTAAGTTATGTTAAAATTAATGGCGAGGTATTTTACCCTGAAAATAAAGTTATAATATACCCTGGAACTAATACCTATTATATCACTACTGGAGACCAGAATTTATCTCCTCAATCTAAGGTTATGGTTGAAATATTCTTTAATAATGGTGAGGAAATAAGCTTCAATACTACAGTACTGACTTCCTCCTGAAAGGTTCCCTCCCAAAGCTAAATACCGTTTTGGATAGTTACACTTTTTATTTATATAATAGTAGGTAGTATTACATCATGTGTATTTTCTATTACTATTATGATAATCTCTCAACCGATGACTGTGTGACTGCTTCAGTTTCTGTTGGAGATTGCTCAAAAGGTAGTGATGTTTCCCTCTAACGGTGTATGATCTTTTAAGCCCGTGAGAAGTTACGCCAATCTCATCCTAGCATTTTCTTAAACCTTAACGCGTCATCAAAGGAATATATATTATTAAATAGAACGTATGTAGTAGAAGAACTAGCTTTAACAATGTCTTTCAATTTCTGCAAATCTTCATCAGTAAATTTATATGAATAATTAACTTCTCCTTTTCCTATTCCGTGTAGTCTATAATACTTCATTTGAGTTAAGGAGTTATGCCTAAATGGATCGACTACATGAACTACCCCTGTTCTTTCTAAAACTTCCTTCAAAAGGCTCTCATTATCGTACCAAGAGCCTCTAGGTTCCCAAGCATAAATAAAGCCCTTCTCTAAAGTTGAGAAATAGTCTATCAGCCTTTTCACGTTTTCCTCCGAAGGCTTAAAAGATGCAGGAGATTGAAAAACTATGATCCTAGCGTTCAATTCCTTGGCTTCCTTTAACGTTATTTCAGTAGCCTCCTCAACTTCCTTAGTTTCCTTAAAGGACCCAAAGTTCTCCTTATTTCCTTGGAATTTCTTCATTCTCTTATAAGTAGACGTGTTATATTCGTGAGTTATTACTTGCAGTGCCTTTAACGTTAGCTCTACGCCATTTTCCTCCGCCATCTTCCTCCATCTGCTTAGCGTTGTTTCACTAACCACGTCATAAAAGGTTTGTTGAACTTCTAATACGTTAAAATATTTGAAGTGCTTATTAGTAAAACCGCAAGTACCTACTTTTATCATCTAATTTTTTCTCTTCACTACTTTCTTTTAACCTTTACCGCATAGTGGAATATCCCTAACGTAGTATACCTTATTTCCTTCAAGTTTAAACTCCTTAACTTCAACTTCTAAGCCCTTGGTCAACGCTAGGTAAAAAGTTTCAGCAAATTTTCTATCAGTTTCAGCGTTTGGGGAAAAGCAGACTGCGTCGTCCCTCATTACTAGAACTAGGAGCTTAGCCCTCATCCCTCTCTCCATTGCTCTTATTAACTCTTCCAAGTGCTTTCTACCTCTCTCAGTTGGTGCGTCTGGAAAGAGTGCCACCCCGTCATTGACTAGGGTACAGCCCTTCACCTCAACGTAAGTGTTATCGTAGAAGAAATCTATCCTGCTCTTCCCAAGTTTTACTTCCTGCCTCGCCCCAGGTAAGAATTTTCTAGCAATAGCGTTGTGTATACTGGAGTCAGTAATGACCCACCTCCCATCCCAAGCTGCGGTGACTTGACAGGAGGTCTTCCTTTTCCCCTTTTCCACTTGCCTCACGAGGATTTTATTCCCAGGGTAAATTAACTCCTTTAGCCTCCCCGGGTCGTGTAAGTGGCAAAGCTTTCCGCTCTTTGTTTGTACTAGAAATCTATTTAATCTACTTTCCACAATTTCCTCGTGTAGTTCCTCCTTAAATTCGTAAACGAGTGATGATGCATTCATTTCTGAACTGTGAAGAACGGTGTAGGGACTGATTAAAAATTTTTATCTGAATATGATGGCTTAAATTCTATAGTTGCTACTGTGCAAAAGACTTTCTTTACAGCTTAAGGCTCTTCCTCTAGTCCTATTTTTCAATAAATTTTAACAGTAATTTTTAATTAGGTAGTATAATAAAAGATCATGAGACTTTGGTCAATTCATCCAAAGTACCTTGACACTCGAGGTCTTTTAGGCTTGTGGAGAGAAGGCTTACTTGCTCAGAAAGTTCTGCTAGGAGAAACGAGAGGATATAAAAACCACCCTCAGTTAATAAGGTTCAAGAGAACTAGCGATCCTGTCCTTTATTTAGGAACTTACCTTTACTACGTTTACATGGAGGGAGTGAGGAGAGGTTATTCCTTTAATAAGGATAAGATAGTCAAATATGATCTAACCTTAAGGATGCCGGTAACAGAGGGACAAATAAATTATGAATTCCATCACTTATTAGAGAAGTTGAAAATTAGAAACCCTAAAATGTACGCTGAACTACTCCAGGTTAAAATAATAGAAACTAACCCTATTTTCTTTGTCGTTAAAGGCGGAATAGAAGAGTGGGAAAAGATAGCGTTTTTTAATTCTAATACTACAATACCTTATGAAAAAGTTTAAGCACTTCACAATTTCTGATCTAGCCTTAGGAACTTGGAAGATGGGCGGAGGTTTCTGGACTCCCAGTTATGAGAACGACGAAAAAGACGTGAGCGCAATAAAGAAGGCTATAGAACTCGGAATTACAACTATTGATACTGCAGAAATGTACGGTGGAGGGCATGCTGAAGAACTAGTGGGCAAGGCAATAAAGGACTTCAAGAGGGACGACGTCTTTATAATAACTAAAGTTTGGCCTAACCACGCAAAGTATGACGACGTAATAAAATCAGCAAAGGCAAGTAGTTCAAGGCTCGGCACTTTCATAGACCTTTACTTACTTCACTGGCCTTCCTCCTCGGTACCAATATGTGAGACGATGAGTGCATTTGAAAAACTAGTGGAAGACGGAATCGTAAAGTTCATTGGGCTTAGTAACTTTAAACCAGAAGGAATACAAAAGGCCAACGAATGCCTTAAAAAGAACGAAATCACCGCAATTGAAAACCATTACAGCTTGTTGGATAGAAGTGATGAAGATACTCTGGAGTATGCTAAAAAGAACGGGATTGCGTATTTTTCCTATACACCGTTAGAAAAAGGAAGAATATCGGAAATTAAGATACTGGATAAAATTGCTAAAAAGTACAATAAAACACCAATTCAAGTTGCTCTAAATTGGTATATATCCATTGATGTTATGGTTCCAATAGTCAAAGCTAGTAATATAAAACATTTGGAAGAGAATGCTGGAGCAATGGGGTGGAAATTAAGTAAGGAAGATTGGGAGGCAATAGCTAAAGCTCGAGATTGACGTTGAGGAGGTTTACGGGAAGTGATGACAAACGAGGATTTCCAACCTTTTAAGGAACGTTTTTCTAACAAGAAAAATCCTAGAAATTCTAAATAACGAGAGAAAAAGAAATGTGAGGCATCCAAGTAGTCAGCCTATAAGTCGCAGATTACTTCGCTTCAATATAGAAAAATCTGAGGCTTCTCTCTTTCCCTTTTCAGTAGTTCAAAACCATACTTTCAAAAATTCTTTCAATGCTGACATCATTTCATAGTAGTTCAAAACCACGAACTTTCTTCACATTATAAAAGACAAGCAGTAAAAATATGAACACGTAAAGTTGCCTTTAATCCTCACAAAAAGGTTGTTAACTAACCCCTATGCCTTAGGTTGGGGGATAGCTTTCATGTTCTTCTGGATAGTAATGGGGGCTTTCATCGAGTCTGCCAGCGTTCCTAAATCATCAGCAGTTTACTATACCGCAAGTTGGTACGGCATAATAGCTTTGTTATCAACTTCATCATTTGCAACTTCCATAGCATTTATGATATATTATCAGTCCGGCAGTCTACCATACTTTATGAGGTTTTCGAAATTAACACCTAAATACTATCTATTTTCCCTTTACTTCACAATGTTAGTAACGACAATAATTGTAAGTATAATAATGGGCTTAGGAGTAATTTCGCTCTTCTCCTACCACTTTGGAGAAACAATAGCTCCCAAGAACTGGGGCTTATTCTTCCTCGACGCAATACTTGCTGGAGTATTTTATTTACCTTTATCCCTGCTTTTAGAGGAGCTTACAATAGTTACTACAAGGAGGCTGAGGGAGGCCATCTCATACATTCCCTTAGTCTTAGCTTACCTCTTCGGTTTATCTTATACAAACATAAACCTGGGTAACTTAGTTTATTACAGCCCATTCCTTTCTATTCAAGTTTTAGGAGTGCAGAGCTTCTTTACAGGGAGCATCCCGCTAAACTTTAACGACTTTAAAGGGCCCACCCTTAACGTAGATTACGTAATAATTTCAGCGATAGGTTGGTCTATAGTCCTTTCCTTCGCGTCGATGTTACTCTTCAGGAGGTTATATTATAAGAGTCTAGAGGAGGCGAGAATAGTATGATAGAGCTTAATGACGTCCACGTATATTACGATAGGGAAGTAATAAAAGGAGTAAACATGAAGGTAGATGGAGAAAAAGTGTTACTTTTAGGCCCTAATGGCTCTGGCAAGTCAACACTACTTAGTGCCATTGCGGGAATCATTCCGTACAAGGGGAGTATAAAGATTGACGGGATGGAAGTAAGAAACGTTAAGAACTACAACGAGGTTGCAACAAATTTGCCCCAAGCCTTCTCCATAGGATTGACAATAGATGACATAATAGAGATTTACGGCGAGTTAAAAGGGCTAAAGATTGACGTAAAGGCAGAACTTGAGAAGTTGGGAATAAAAACGAAAAAGAAGATTTACCAACTATCGGCAGGGCAGAGCGTTATAGTTAGGACTCTCATAGCCTTAGCTACAGATCCTAAGGTAATTCTAATTGATGAGCCTTTCGAGAACGTAGACGTTGCAAAGAGGAAAATTGTGGTGAATTGGTTGAAAGAACATGGTAAGGAGGGGATTATAGTTACTCACGAAGTTGATATTGCGAGGCAATTTAGCGACTATAAGGCTTTCATTATACTCGAGGGGAAAGTGTTTGGGCCAATAACCGTTAGCGACTTGCTCTCATCCTCAGTAGTTATGGGTGAAGACCCATCAGCTCTGCTTACCTTAGAAATTAATGGGAAGAAGGTGTCGTTAGTTAGAGGGGATAAAGGATATAAGATGGACATGATAGGTAGTTTAGAAAGGTTGTACAACCTATTGGAGGTATAAGGATGGAGAAGGACATAGTAAAGGAGTCTAGGGAGGTTGCAGAAAAAATCATTAAGGGAGAATTTAGGCTAACGCTTGCAAAGTATTATTTACTCTGGTCTACTTTTCCAATAGTTTCTTTCGCATTATACCTTATTAACACTAGATATCCCTTCTTGAATTACCCAATAGCTCTTTTTGGATATTTATATTATAATTTTAAAATTTTTTCAGATTTTTCAAAAATAGTAGAAAGAGTTTATGGGATTAAAAAATATAATAAGTATTCCGACATTATTTACACCGCAGTATGGTCAATCCCTACGGCTATGATATTCATAGGCTATGAGTTTAACTACCCTTACTTGGCTTTAGCTGGATTTGCTATCCTTGGAATTAATTATTCCTTTTTCGTTTATTTCTGCCTCAAAAAGTCATTCCATGATTTCCACTATTACGACTTGTTAGTAATGATGACTTTCATCGCTTATATTGTAAGCGTTGGAATTTGTGTTACGTTAAATATCTGTCTCACTAAAATAATGTGGATCCCCTTCACTCTATCTTGGATTTATGCATCGTATGCGTCTTTCATGGAGGTAATTGAAGGTGAGTGATGATTTAAAGAAGTTAATGGAGATACTCAGCGACCCTGCGTTGAACAACTCAATTAGGTTGGGCATTCTCCTCGCTCTATTTGGCTTAGAATCAATAAATTTCTCTCAGTTACTAAAAATTCTTAACATACCCAAAAGTTCCCTTTACACTCATTTGCAAGTTCTAGAGGAGGGTGGATATATAAGGATGACTAAAAAGTTTACAGCCTTAGGCCCAAGAACTTTTATAGAAATAACTGAAAAAGGGAAAGAGGTAATGAGACAATATTTAATGCTCGTGAATAAAATGTCAGATAAAAAATGATTCACGAAAATCTAGCTACAGAAGTTTTAGTTTCTTTGTGTTATTACATTTGAAACTTTTCATAGATCATCATCAAATTCGACGTATTTAATAACTCTTATAAGAGTGTTATCAAGTTAACAAAAATCCCCACGTTTTACTCAAAATAGTTGGGCACACTTTAATGGTCTTAGCTATGAATACTGATATACTTGTAATTTTCTACTAGTTAGGAAATAATTTTAGCTTACTCCCTCTTTAAACTGCACTAAATATTCTTATATTCCCGAATATATATTCGTGAATATATGTTTGAAGCACTGACTGGAAGGGTTCCCTCCCAGGGGGCTCATCGATTCGAGCTCAGAGAACCATTTGAGGGGACTTTCATACTGATTGCCCCTCACTCGAGCTGGGGAGTAGCGTCATCAACGTCTTGGGCTATCCATCCCCCTTTCCTCCCTTTGACCCCCATTTTTTGTAAAGCCTTTAAATTTTAAGAATGTCTCATTAGTAAATGAATGTCACGTTTCTATTATCTTGTAATTTCCGTGTAGTCCATCTTCTTGTTAGATAACCTTAAATTCTCAAAGTATTGGATTATGTGATGAAGCCTTTAAGGACTTATATCATGATAAGGAATTTTGCACTAAACCTTTCTCAACCTTTTATTTCATTCGTTTCCGCAGCATTTGGGATTTCTGGAGAGAACTTAGCTATAGTTTCTTCTGCAGGTTCAGCATTACCTTCATTTATACAGTTCGTAATGGGGTTCTTTAACCTCAGAGGGAAAATAATAACCTTTTACGGAACTCTTGCTGCAGGACTCCTTTGGATTTCCTTATCTTTTATCCCCTTTGGAGTGTTTTTCGTAGTAATTTACGTTATCTTGGAGGCTTCTCTAGGTATTTCTGCCTACGGTTGGTATTTAATTATGGAGAGAGTAAGCAATACTTCCAGAGGAAAAATCCTGGCTCAGTACTCCTTTTACTCCGTCATAGGAGGAATAATAGCTACGCTTATCACGGGTTTTATAGTAAACAAGGAATTTAATGAGGTGAGGTATTTCTTCCTCATAAGCGGTTCGCTTTTCATTCTTAGCTCATTAATCTCACTAGAGTTTGACGTTGATTATTCAAAGGAGCCTTTAAAGGGGCTTTCCTTAAATAAGGAGTTAAGTAAGTTCTTGATTATAACTTTCTTATTTGACGTAGTTTGGTCTATGGCTTGGCCTCTGTTTCCCCTTGCGCAAGTTTACTTGTTTAACATGGACTTTGAGAACATTGCAATAATTAACCTCATTGCCAATTTTTCTACCCTTTTGTTGCAGAGGAAGATAGGAGAGCTTGTGGATAAGAATAGGAGGTTAATGATGTTCTTAGGTAGGTTGGCTTTATCGGTTTTTCCTTTAGCTTACGCTTTGTCTACTTCTGTTTATGAGATTTACTTAGCTAACGTAGTTGCCGGATTTACTTCGTCCATTAATTCTACTGCTTACTTATCTTACATTTACGATAATTCAAAGGATGTGAGGAAGGGAATTGGTTTATATAATGCTGTGAGCGGACTTGGAGACATAATAGGATCAAGTATAGGAGCTTTTGGAGTTGAAGAATTAGAATTTTTGGGCATATTTTTAGCAATTAAGATTATGATGCTTATAGTTGCGTCATTGAGGGCAATTGCTTCCTTCTTCTATTTGAAGATACAGGAAGTAAAACCAGTGAAGTTTTAGCATTTTACTTAACTCTTAATATCTTTTAACAGCTTAAAAAAAAAGAATTGATTAAAAATTACGCTTCTCAATAAGGGAGGAGACACTAGCGGTTTAGCGTAAGACTGTGCGTGAGATCTTTATTCGCTCTCGTTTTTACTTGCTTCTATTCCTTTGCCAATGTTGACCTTTACGTGACATTCTGGTACTGCAGAGTTAATTGCCCATAAGTAAAATCCAATTGAAGCTATTATATCGATTATCCAGGCAAAGGGCAATGGTGAGCTAGGAATTACTCCAAAGCCGTAACAGCCTAAAGCTACTAATACTCCAGTAAAAATTAGGAAAGCGATCACCCACAATCCAGCCTTAAGGTCGCACGGCTTTTTATCCTTATATGTTAAGTAAGTTAATGCTCCTGCTAGCATTACACCTATTAAAATGTAACCTCCATATGGATCGGAAGGCGGTGCTATTAAAGCTCCTGCACCCCAGTAAACTAATAATGCTGAAATCACGAAAGCAGCAAGAGAGAATGCTTGATGTGCTGGTAATTTGAAAGGCCTAGGTAGATCCGGTGCATATTTCCTACTAAGTGGAAGGAATACTGAGCCTATAATATAGGAAAATACTCCAGTAGTAGTTATAATTGAAACTAATGCACTCCATGCACCTCCAACTGAAGAAACTAAAGTACCAGCGAAAGCCATTACTAACAGCACTATTGTCACTATCATTGTTGCAATTAAACCCCAAACTGGAACTCTGTATTTACCATGAACTTCGAAGAACTTATCAGAGAGGAAGCCCTCTTTAGAAGTTCCGTATAAAACTCTCGCAGTTGAGGCCATGTATTGGCTTAAAGTACCGCTTGGACTGACTACGCCGTCAATTGCCAACAAGATTGCTAAAGCTCCTAAACCTAGGCCCGCAACTTCATAGAAGAATGGGAAGGAATAAATTGGAGGCTGAGGCGATGAAGTTAATGCAGACCAATCTCCAGGAGAGACTCCGGTAGTTCCGAAAGCTGAAGAGTTCCACGCAAAACCCCCTATAAACACTACTTGTAACATAGTGTAAAGTACTATCGAAGTTCCTACAACTGCTAATATTGCCCTCCAAATATCTCTTCCCGGCATTTTAGCTTCTGCAGCCATTTCTATTGGTTGTCTGAAACCCAAGTATGCGAAGGCTACCCCTGTTGCAGGGATTGCGGAGAAAACTGGTAAGAATCCGTAAGGTGCAAATGACGGTGTAGTAAAGTTTGAAGCAAACTTTGGAACTCCTACTATAAGTATGGATATAACAGTGAGGGAAGGAATAATTAATTTCCAAGAAGTTATTGCAAAGTTGCTTGCCCTCAGTGCGGATATTCCAATGTAATTAATGAAAAAGAAGAGGGCAGACAATGCTAACGCTACTCCAAGCCCTTCAGCTGTTGGGAATTCTGAAGAGCATAAGGTTACCGAAGTTATTCCGTATAAACTTAAAGCTCCTTGCAAAACTTCAACCACTGCAACTGCCTCGGCAGCAGGGACTGCGATATAAGTTAATATTACGCTCCAACTAATTATCGATGCAGCTAAGCCTCCGTGAGAGTATTTTGCATACCTAACTGCTCCTCCAGCTACCGGTATTGATGTACCTACTTCAGCCCAAACTAAAGCAATTATTAGAATGAAGATTCCTCCAAATATCCAACTAAGTATTGCTGCAGGTCCTGCTGCTGACGCTGTTTCTAAGCTTCCAAATATCCATCCTGAACCTATTACTGCAGTTAAACCTGCAAAATATAAGTCTATCAAACGTAGTTCTCTTTTTAATTTTACACCTGACGAAGTTTCAGTTTGCCTAGACATGAACTTCTCTATTCATAAACTGTATATAAGAATTGCTTATATAATTGATAAAAAATTATCACTTTTACGTTGATTATTTTATACTTTTTTAATCGTTTGGAGTAAAACTAAAAGTGTTAAATAGAAGTAAGAGAACATTAAAGATAAAAAAAGTTCTTATTGTTTTGCTAAAATTTTCATTAAGTAAACTAGTTTTAAGTATAGAGAATTAAAAAGTATTTATAGAAAATTCACGCCAGTGTCGATTAAAAGATTTTTACGAGGAGTTTATACAATTGCCATCTGACCTCCCAATGGGCTCATCGATTCGGGTGGCTCACAGGACTACCGTTTGTCCCTACACTTTCATTTCACTCATTTTATCTTCAATCATGATCAAGTGTAGGGACTTAGCCCTCAACCACCTTTTAGGTGGGTCATGGGACTCCTTAGAGCCCAACGGCACGGGACTCACATCTCTCTATAATCCCTCCCACCCTTTTGGGCATAGCCCACATCGGCGTGAGAGATCATCTTTTTATCGACAAACGCATTATAAACGAATATAAAAAGTTTTCTATTAACATGAAAAAGGACTCAGCCCCAGAGGAACGCTGGGAAGGAGCGTAACTAAAAACTTTCTTGGGCTATCTATTGTAAATAACGAAGTATCATTAACGAAAGATAAAGATTTTCAAGATATTAGGAATTTAGGAGTAAATATGGAAATAATTTAGTTGTTAATTATGTTAATTAGTCTAAACAAAATTTTAGAAGATAACTTACTCAATCCTCGTTAAAGAGTTAAAGCTTTTACGTCTTCCTAACTTACAACTTCTCTCTACTCTGGGCTGTAACTCTTTTACGTATAGTCGTTGCTTCTAATCCTTAGAGTGCGTCACCGTGAAGCAGTCACGAGATGAAGCATCCAACGAAACATGTCCCGGAGGCGTTTGACTACCACTCACGGCATCTAAAATATTCATGATTTGGTATTAATGATAATTTTAAATAATTAAAAATAAAAATTTGTATAACTATTTCTTATCTTATTGGAACTTTAGATATCCTCTTCTTTATTGCGTCCTCAACAGCACTTGTAACTGCTGCAGCGGCTACCCCTACTGGGACTTCTCCTATCCCTTTTTCGCCGAAAGGAGTATAAGGAGATGGAGTAGGTACAAGGTGGACTTCGAATTCGGGCATTTGATCGGCACTAGGCAGACCGTAGTCTGATAGGCTTAAAGTAAGTAACTGTCCTTTGTCGTAAACGTAACTTTCGTAAAGAGCAAGAGAAACTCCTATTGCAGAGCCTCCAATCACTTGCTCCTTGACTACCTCTTCATCCAATGGTGTACCCGGGTCTAGATAAACTACCAACTTGACGGGCTTAATTAACCCTGTTTCTTCATCAACCTTTACAACCGCAATATCGCAAGCGAAAGGATAGGCAATAAACCTTGTCTTACCTTGCTGAGAATAAACATAAGAAACTTCCTCCTGCAATGAAGTTATAGGAATCTTTTCCTCACCTCTCAACAAGAAGCCGTCCTTATATTCTGCATTATATTTTCTCCTAAGTTTACTAACCAGCTCCTCTACGGCCCCTTTAATCGCCCCAGCCAAGAAAACGGCCATTCTGCTTCCTCCCGGACCGAAGCTCGAAGGAGAATTCTCACTGTCTAAAAGCTCGACTTCAATGGTCTCCAGAGGAATTCCCAAAAGCCTTGACACTAAAAGTTTGCCTACATGTTCATTTCCTTGTCCTTCCGGGCCATAACCTATGCCGAGTATTACTTTACCATTTCTTATTGATAGTTTTACTCCTTCCTGGCCAGAAGGTGTGCTAGGATCGGTGGAGCAAGCTAAACCTACCCCATAACCTTTTTCCCTCAAACTCCACAAGTCCTTTCTAGAGAGCGCAAGATCAAGTAAGTTCCTAGGATTACCGGAATCGTAATGAGCGTAAGGAGCGTCGTAAGGGAAGGAATCTATTAAGTTCTTCCTCCTCACCTCGTGTCTTTCCATTTTAAGCTCATCCGCAATGAAGTCCATTACCCTTTCTAAAGCCCAAGTATGAGGAGGAGTTCCTGCTCCCCTAAACGCCCCTGGAGGATTCTTATTAGTAGCGACTAAGCTAACGTCGTACTTTATGTTCTTCACTTTATACGGCCCCGCTAGAATTCCAGTAGGCTTAAAAGCTTGTCCGTTGTAAAGCGAAGCTCCTATATCTTCCCAGATCTTGAAATCTAGGCCAGTGACTGTGCCGTCCCTCTTGAAATATGCCTTTATTCTGAACTTCCTTTCTGGACCAGAGCTGTTAGAGGCCATTAAGTGTTCAGTCCTAGTTTCTATCCACTTAATGGGGATGTTAAATTTAAGGGAGGCAAGCCCTAAGACTATTGCATAACGAGTTACTGAGAACTTGGAACCGAAACTTCCTCCGTGCCTTGTAGGGACTACTTTTACCTTAAAGTACTTAGAGATTTCATTACTCTGGAACTGAGGGGCTTGAAGGTTTGATATAATTGTTACTCCGTCTCCTTGAGGAATTGAAATTACTCCAAAGGTCTCTATAGGATTACCTGAAGACCTACTCCAATAAAGGGAGACCTCGATCTCCTTGTCGTTTTTAGGCATCTCGCCATATTCAAAAGTCTTCTTGTATACCTCGTTAGTCCCTAACTCTTCGAATACTAGGACGTCGTTCTTAAGTGCTTCGTCTATATTACTTACTGCAGGTAAAGGTTCGTAATCTACAGAGACCTCCTCAGCTAAATCTGTTGCCTCGTAAGGGTCTTTTGCTATTACCAAAGCTATGGGTTCACCTACATATCTTACTTTTTTATAAGCCAAGAGGGAAGAAATAGATGAGCTTCCTTCTTGTTCTTCCTTCCCTTTAAGAGTCGATAATGATAGTAAATCCTCCGCAGTCAACACAAACGCTCCTTTCCTTCTCGCACCTTCAACGTCTACCTTCCTTAAAATTGCATGAGGGTATTGACTCCTCACGAATACTCCATAATAGCCTGAAAAAGGTAAATCGTCTACATAATTTCCTTTTCCTTTTATTACGTCCTCTAGGTCAAGCCTTCTCATAGGTTAGTTTCATACCATACATAAATAAACTTAGCTTTCACGTGACTAGCAATACCTTAACATGTCAGACCTTCGCCGGGTTCTTCACGACTTCGGAGGGGACGGACTCTCATCACATGGTATTTAAACAGATAGGGTATATAATAAGCTTACGACGCCCATGATTCACCTTTGTAATATTCGTTCGTTTTCTATTTAAGACTATATATATTATCTAGAAATAAGTTTAAATATTACATACTATTAATTACACTCATGACATATAGAAATGAAATAGTAGTAAACGCTAACAGATCCACAGTAATGGGAGTGTTAATAAACCCGTTCTTCTTTGCTGGAATAGTTGGACATATAGGGATTCTGAGGGTTAAGGACAAACTAAAGGGAGAATATGTAACTCCCGAATACTTAAACTCTCCGGAAAACGATTTTGAGGTAGCTTACGTTTTCGGCACCCCAGAAAACTACCGCGTTACTCTTGGTTACATGAGAGGACCAGAAATATCTTCGGGGGAGATAAAGTACAAAGGAGGTACGTTTGATGGAAAATTCGAGTGGGAAATTTCCTTCATCCTCACTCCTCTAGGAGATAATAAGACGAGAATATCATTTTTAGTTAAAGCACAGTATAAGAGCTCTGTACTGTCTAGGATATTCGGAAGGAGTGAGTTTGATTTAGCGACCCACATAGTTGAAGGTCACTTTATCCCTTTCATTAGGTTTTACTTCAAGCCTTCAGAAGAATTCGAGTTAAATAAAGTAGAAGTTTTAAGCGAAGAAGGAGACTCAAACAAGGTAATCGGGAAGTTCAAGGAAGTAATACATAAGTTAGAAGCAGGAATAGTGAAGATTTTCGGGAAAAATTTAGAGTGTTTAGTAGTAGTTTTGAATAGGGAAATAAAGAAGGCGTCTTGCATCACTGGAAACGATATAAAGACTGGTAGTGAAGCCCTCTCCTTACTCCTCCTTTATAATGGAGAGTTAAAAATGAAGGCATATGAATTACAGCTTGAAGACTTGATAGAAAAATTGGAGACTTGATTTTTATCTTCTCCTAGATGTGCAACCGATTCTAGAAACTCTTTTTCCGTAAAGATTAATGTCGTTCCTCATTTTACAAAGATTTTCACACATCGCGATACTATGCTTTCACGTGACTAGCAATACCTTAACATGTCAGACCTTCGCAGGGTTCTTCACGAATTCGGAGGGGACGGGCTCTCATCATCTATTTAAAAGATTTCTCTAGGATTTTTAAATTACCGTCTACGTAATATAGATGGAGTAAAATTTTCTACATTAACTTTCTTATTAATTATTGTTGGTGGATGAATTTGAAATAAATTCTAAGGCTTTATTATAGTTATTAATTGCAAGAAAGTAAAGGCTAAACACTTCCGCTTTTCTTGTTATATAATAGCTAATTCAAAATAAAGGATCACAAATTGTACTGAAGTTCCACAGTTTAAATAGCTTTACCCCGCCCATAGAAGGGACGAGGCTTGTCGTTCATCTGTCAGGAATTTAGCTCTGTCTTCTCCTTATTACCATTATCATGAATATTAATGCCACAATTACTAAAGCTATTGCTATATAACAGGCTAAACTAAGAGAGTTATTGCTATTATTGCTGATATGAGTAGTAGTAGTAGCAGTTATTGTGCTATTATTAGCAGTGAGATAAAATGAGCCCGCATTAATTACTATCTCCTCATCCTGAATTAAGTTTACGATAAAGGTCTTTGTCACTCCATTTATATCAATCTTAACACAATACTGTCCAGCAGGTAGTGTGAATTTTACTATATTACTGTCTTCAAAGTAAGTTTGATTGTTTATAGTTATGCTGTATCTACTCCCATTATTTAAGTCTTCGATTATTACACTCAGTTCCTCCGGAATTCCTACGTATTTTATAGTTAATGTTTTGTTACAATTTAGGTTAATTACCTCATTATTTATGCACGGTTTATAGATTGAACAATTTAAGAAAGTTAAATTATATATCCCTTCTTCCAATCTTAATTTAAGACAATTATAAAACGTGTATTCTGTACCATTAATTAAAACCTTACCATAAAGGCCTCCCACTTTCTTTATAGTTAGTGTATAAATTGGCAAAGAAGATATATTAAGTGCAATAATTCCAGATTTAGTAGCAACTAACACTGAGCAATTATATATAATCATTGAATAAGCAGGGCATGGATTATAATACACGCTTTGATAATTTTCAAGGTTAATTACTTGAATTCCTTGTAATGATGATATGTAAAGCATTCCTTTAAAATAAATTAAACAACAGGGAGTAACTTTAGTGCATACTAAAGTAATATTATACTCTGGAAGTTGTCTCAGATAGATGTCCCAGATCTTATTTAAGTAAATGACGCTGAGATTATTATAAATAAAGAGACCTCTAGGATCGAAGGATCCTGTAATAAATTTACCGTCAGCGAAAAGCATTCCGGAAAAAGCGTCCTGACAACTTATCGTTAAATGTTCACTACCATTATAAAAGAAGATAAAGTAACCGCATTGACTATCAACAATGGCCTCATTGCAGTTGAACGTAACGTAACAGAAGCTTAGAGGAATATAATATGATGCGATCACTCTACTACAATTTATAATATAAAGATGTGAATTGCCGGTAACGTAAAGTTCACCAGTATAATTGTCGTAAAATAGCTTGAAAGGATTAGTTATATTTAAAGGAATAAGATAAGTTAGCTTGTAAAAATAGTAAAGAGTTCCATTGTTTATATAAATTCCCTCCTTACCTCCTTCTATCTGTTTTATATTATTCATTTGTAAAATTTTAACCCATTGACCGTGACAGAATTCGTAAACTACTGAAGATGAAGCCATAAAAAGTTTTCCGTCAAAAGTAGTTAAAGATACTGCAACAGAAGGGGATGAAATTTGAGATTGCACATTAGTAGATATAAGGAATAAAAATACAAAGAATAAGAAAAAATGTTTTGCCTTCATTTTTTCACACCTGATACGGCTCCAACTGAGTTATTGGAATATAAGTTAACCATTGAGCTCCTGGTGGCAACCACATTATATTAAAGTATACTACTGGATAATTACAGCTGGATTGAGGACCAACAGGACCTACTGGTTGATTGTTTGCACTTCCTTCATACATATTGAACGTAAATATTACAGTAATATTAACTGGGGATTTCAAATAGCATCCAAACATCGGAATATTTTTCTGCTGATAGCAAGGAATATTACTATATAACACATGTAATTGATTATTCACAAACTCTCCTTCAAATACCTTCTGACCATTGATGTAAACAGTTGCCCACTCATTTGCATAGGTTACGGTCTGAACGTTTCTCTCTACAGTAGCTCCAGGCAACGGATCTGTAAAGTTAACCGAGAAAGTATATCCTCCTGGAGTTGTGGGTATTAAACAAGCACTATATCTTACAGTTATATTTACATTACAATGAACTAGAGCTGAAGGATTGAGCACTATTGGAGACGCTCCTCCCCATAATACAACATCGCTAAATGGTGCAAATGAAGTAGGGATAGCCCCCGCTAATCCCCAGAATCCATTAAATTGACATAAGTTTGCTAGGTTAAATACTTCATAATCATACTCTCCATAAGGGCATTTACCAGGTGGACCTCCTGGAGGATTACTACAATACTTATAGCAAGGAGTAACTGTCCAAGTGCTTGTGCATATGTGCACATATTCAGCTGAGTTCTGAGACCATAATATTACAATATTATCCGGAGACGGAATACATCCAATAAACAAACTTTTAATCTGATAAGGCGTTAATGAGGTATTATAAATTATTGTAGGACCTAATGCGCCGTTAAAAGAGTATAAATTATTTCCCCCAGTATACATATCTCCAGGGAAGCCTGGCAATTCACATAGCCATGGATTACCTCCTCCATTATAGGCAGATCCAACATCAAAATAGGATAATGGATTTACGCATAATTTTTTACAATTAACAGTAGCTTTACTCACTAATGTACCATTAATATACAAGCATAGAGTTCCCGTCTTAGAATTGAAAACTCCTACAGCCAATGTCAATGGAGACGCAGGCTGACCATTCTCTTTACCGACTACCGGAATAGGTGTAGTATCAACTATTGTAGCCCAAGAGCCGTTAGCTAAGTGTACAGTAAAGGCAACGTAATATGGAGGACTTTGAGGACCGCTTGGTTTAGGAGACGGAGGCGGTGGATCTACTAATCCAATTTTTCCTGCTCCCACTATTAAACCAGCATCTCCTGTCCATGTAATATATCCTCCAGTTGGAGCATATTTTGATATATACACAGTATTCTCTTGAACAGTTGATGGAGCTAAACCGCATATATAAATGCAGATAGGAGCTAAATTGCCGCTTGCTATGAACCACTGCACTATTGTTTGAGTATTTAGCTCAGGATTTCTCTGGCCCACTGGTAAAGGTCCTATATTATCGTTATCACTCTGGTATCCTGTAAGGAAAGAAGAGAAGGGAAAATATGCCGAGTTTATGTATTTTTGCTTTAGCAAATTATTATTTAAGTGAAGAATTCCTCCATTCGGTAAATTGCAAACTTTTCCGCAAGGTAATATAAGTTTCGTACATTTAGGCAATTTATAACATGAATTACTCTTTGCCAATTTGGGCAATGTAAAACAAGGTGTAATTATCTCTGTTCCATTAGGTAAAATAATAGTTTTACCGCAGGGCGTGATTACATAAGAAGGAGTAGAAGTAGTTTGAATAATACAATAAATATTTGTTGAGGCCGATGCTCCTATAGTAGAAACTGGAGTATAAAATATATTACCTAGACTAGTAACTATTTCAATTAATCCAGTATATTCTATTGGCGTGAATAGATAAATTCTTTCATTCCCAGTTACTGTAAACGGCCTAGGATATGCTGAAACCCATTTACCAGTATTTTGACAGAAATAATAAACTCCTATAATAGTAATAGGTGTCAAGCCGTGCTTATAATGGAAACATAAGTAAACTTGCCCTTGAGATCCTTGAAAAGCCGAAATCGAAGGATCTCCACTCTCAACCTCCTGAACTTGGAGCTCTCTCTCACTGCTTAGAGCAGAAGCTGACACTGCACTAATATTAGAATAATTTGGAGTAGTGCTCCTTATTATTATGAAAGGTATTAGAACCGAAAAAATTATTATAGTAATAAAAATAAAAGCTATTACAATTGAAATGCCTTTACTTCTTTTATTGGAAACTTTCTTTTCTACCATTTTTTATCACCCATAAGCATATAAAACTCTAAAATTATATTCACCATCAGAATAAATAATCCAAATAACTAGTGAGCACCCTGGCTTAGGGGGTGCAATAATTTGTATAGGGTAATTAGCAGGTACAGTGTACCCAGAAATACTCGAAACTAAGATATGACCGTTAATATCATATACATTACTTAAAGTTACTTTTAATGCCAAAGTAGAATTAATATACACGGGGAACGAAGAGGAAGGAGTAACAATAGCTATGGACTGGAGCTCCGAGGAAGGAATATAAAATGCAATTACAGTAAAATTACCAGAAAACCCAGGGGAGTATATATCAACTAAATAATTATAACACCCAGAATTAGTTGTTTCTGGTGGGCTTATGCTAATGAAAGTCGATTGTGAAATAGTTTTAGCATTTTGTTCGGCATAAGTAAATGCGTATTGCGGAGCTATATAAGCGGTCGTAAAGCTAAAGATAACAAGACCTATTATTACTGCTGCAATGATAAGTATAAAGTCCGATAACGCAATATCCATTTCGTCGCCATTTTCTATTTATATTTTTCTTTTAAATAAAGTTTTCTCTTTAAATTACCATTATTTTGGCTGTTAGGAAAACTCTAACTTTAATTCATTGCGGTTTTGTGAGATATAAGTTTTTATAGAAGATACTCTAAAATAAATTTGATAAATTAAAAGATAAGGTGATTTAATGAATAATGCTCTAGTTACATTCCTATTCCTTATAATAACAATATCTATGGCTTTAGGAATTCTAGTATATTACTCAACGTCCTCATCATTAATCGAAGCTAAAACTAATCCACTTTATATTGCTGAAGATTATTCTAAAGGATTAGAGGTTAGCTCAACACAACCCGTTATAAATTATATTATTCCTCAACACAAATGTCAGCCGATAAATTTCACCGTAAATTTTATACTTACTGTAAATATCCCGGGATATCAAGGAGGAAAATTATATTTAATACCTTTCTTAATGCCTTCAAATTATAATCCCTACTATTACGTGCCTACTTCTATCCCTAATCAAGTCTCAAACCCCAACTATGTAGGTTATGTAAGTATAAAAATAGGAGACACTCAACTGAAACCAATCCTATTTAATAATAACGTCTATTTTTTGAACCAGCAACAGGGAAAAATTGAAGCTTACGCTTTCTGTATATGCAATGGACAAACGTTAAACGTAACTTTTGTAACTTCCCCCAATGAGACGCCGGTTATTTGGATTATAGCTAATATATGCGGACAAATGTATAGATTAGCTTATCCTTATTTCATAAGCTTATCTAAAGGAATAAACACTGCAAATGGAATAATTACATCTGCACCTCTTACTTATTACGAATTATATCAAAAAGAGCTAGGATGCTTAAGCATATTATTTTCGTCGTCCTCACGTGGCTTTGTAAAAATATACGGAAATGATGAAATTAAAACAAACCATGGAAATATAGGATACTTCGCAAATGAAGGTTGTTTACAAATAGTTGGAGACGTAAAATTCTGTAACGTGTGCACGTTATACCTAAGTAAAGGCATAGAGGTTCATGTTGGCGATCATTGTCCAATTCCTAAATGTTGCAAAATAGAATATGTCCCTCCATGTCCTTGCGTTTTTGTTAATCCAATTTATCAATATTATAATCCCAGTAATTACCAGCAAGAGTTACAGAGTGAAATTAATAGTGTTAAATTCTGTAAATGTACAGCTCATGACTCTTCTTGTATAAATAACAAGTTCATAAAATATTGTGATGGAATCCTATACATTTGTAAGCCCATAAAATTCTGCAATCAATTATGCATAGAGAAATCATCACCTATTCACACAAAATGTATAATATTCAAATGCCCAGTTATATTTAGTAACGGTTTTGTGGATCAGTCTTGTGTTAATCTAAGATTCTGTAAGTGCGTTGTCTCTGAAGGTTGTACAAGCGTTATATCTAATGCCGAGCTTGTGTTCGAGAAAGGTGTATTGTTTAATTGTACAACTAATAAAAACGTTGGAAAGTTAATATTAACTAGCACTCATAAACAATCTTGTGGTATACAGATTATATCTTGTGGTCCATTCATAGCCTATTTCGAATGTGCTCCTAAAGGAAAAAGCCTCGTAGAACTTAGAGGAGTTCACTTACAAGATAAGAACAACATAATTAGTTTCACTGCAAAATGTATAGAAATATGCGGAGTTGATACAATATGCTCATGCTATCCGCTTTTTATACAAGCACCAAGTTATCCTACCATCGGCTTTAATAATGTCACTATATGTGGGGGTCTAGTACTGAAATCTGGTTGCCACACTACTTTGACTTTCACTGGATGTAACAAACTTTGTGTCAAGAAAGGACCATTAATAATAGATACCGGATCTTGTTCGTCTTTAACAATGGCAAGAAATAGTCAAATTAATGTGTGCGGTTACTCCTTAATAAAGGTTAACAATATTAAGCTTGATGGAGGTGCTAAATTAGTAACTTCAAAATACGATCTATTCTACGGCTGTCGTGTAGACTTTTGTGGAAATGAACTAATAGTCTGTAATTATCAACCTCCTCAAGGAAAACTCAGCCAAATTACAGTATATCCTACCATAACATCAAGTTTCGGAGTTGCAGGCTGGTTTAGCGTATTTCCTAACAATACGGAAGTAAATTACTTGAATATAAAACTCTCAAACAGTACTTGCACATTCTGCATGTTTCTAAATATTTCTCCATTAAATAATGGAAAATATAATATAACCCCAATAATTCACCCCTCGTCTGTAATTTTACCTAGCTCTGGTAGTGGTGCTAAGCCTGCATGCTTAATCGTTGAGCAAGGAGCTAAAATATTTTATAATATCTATGTTTCATTTATTAGTACATGTGAAGTAAGAATATCGATATATTTATATATTCCATGTTCAAACGAACCATATTACTATTCAACATACACTTGGTATAGTGGTGGTAGAAGCTTTGGTTATATAGGTGTTCCAAAGGATTCTCACTTAAGCATAAGTTTATATGATGAACCAACGTATCAAGTGCTATTATACGAAGAGGCTCAGCCTCAAGCAGTGAATTTGATGGAAAATTGCGGACCTTATGTAAAGCTTAACTTAAACTGTAAAACTCCTGTAGAGTACTTTTACTTAATTTCCTCTTGTATAAATGATAACATCTTAACTCCTACATACTCTACTATGGGCAATGAGTATTGCATGTATCATGTTACATACTTATGTTAAAACTTTTTTACTGTAGTAAGTTTTAAATGGAAATTTATCTAGAAAATATATAATGAAAGGTATTTCAGATTTTGTAGCTTTTCTTATTATTCTTGTGATTATTGTAGGAATTATACTTCCCCTTAGTTTATTCTTGCTTAATCCTTACTATCAATCTCAGCAGTCGGAGTCTCAAAATCCTCAAATTATAAATAATGGGTTAATAACAATCACTTATGTTAGTAATAATAAAGGTGGAATATTAAATATTACATATTCCACAGTAGAGCCAGAGGTAATAGAAATTTATAATTACTCTAACGGTATTTGGGTGAAGGCTAATTATTCTTTCTTAAGCTCATGTAAGAATTCTTTAATTTATAAGATATGCGGCTATGCACCGGAAATTGACGTTGAGCTAAATATCGCCGGGAGGATATATTATGCCACGGTTTCTTATGGTTCTACGGCTAAGGTGACATAAAATGAAAGGTTTGTCTAACGTTATAATGCTAGTTATTATTCTGATAATAATACTCTCCGTATTTATTCCGCTAGGAATAGAATTTATGTACTTTCCACAAAATAATCAAGAAATCTTGTTTTCAAAAGAGAGCTATAATTATTATCATTGCTTGATATGCCAAGATATAGCCTCAGGCTTCCTAAAAATTTCCTATTCGACGCAGAAAGTTGATGGAGTTTACAAAGTAATCTTAACCTTCTGCCTTGCAAAGGGTGTAGGAGGAATACCTATTTGTAAAATTAATATCACTGAGATATTTTATTATAATCAAGGACATTGGTGCGTTGTAAAACTTAGCTATCCTATTATAATATCAATTTCTTATTCACCGCATTCTATAATCTTTTATCTAAATGAGTTATCAGACCTTGCTATAGTAACAAACTACGGTAACTTAATATTTATTGTCCCTTGTAGTTCAACTTAAAGTTTGACTATTTTATAGATTTTAAGCTCTTAATTTATGATTTGTTAAGGATAGTAAATATCATTATTTTTATAGTAAATAATATTATATATACATACACATACTGATTTAATTTATTTAAATGAACACTTGTTATCTTCAGCTAGGTGAGTAAAACTTATAAACTCTTTTTACATATTGTTAAACATGTCAAGCAATGAAGATGAGAAAAACAAGAAAACTGTAACTATTAGAGGAGTGGATAAAAGTATTTATGAAAGGGCAGTAATGACTGCAAGAGAAACCGGGAGAACGGTAGGAGAGATTGTTAATCAAGCTCTTTCATCATTTTTAGGATTAACAAGTAAAGCTACTAATGCTGTAACACAAGTTGTACAAGGAGTTAAAGAAACTGGAAAATCCTTCGTGCAGGGATTTGAAGACGCAAAGAAGGACGTAGTAGTTATTTCTGACGTGCAGGAATTAAGCGTAACAAGAGATGAAATATTACAAGTAGGTAAGCCAATCTCCTTTAGAAATATAAAGAAACTTACTCTTAATATAGACCAAGAGGCACTTAACTACGTAGACTCGATAATTGGTGTTGACGAATTGGTAATCCCTTCGACAATAAATAAGATAATCCTCTTGCAGAAGTGCAAGTTCGTGAAAAAAATTTCTACCATATCGTGAGTTTTTTATTTCTTATGAGGAAAAAAGTTAAATTTCTCTCTTTATTAAGAAACACTCCCCTAATTAGATCGAAGATTTTACCGTCGTCATGTTACTACATAAGTATTAGCCCCAATTTCTGGTATCTGACTTCCTCCCCGCCCTGGAAGGGCGATGGTTCCCTCCCAAAGCGGTTCATCGTTCCCACCATCGATTCGGGTGGCTCAGAGAACCATTTAAGGGGACTTTCATTAGATAAGTCTAGTCCCTTATTGAGGAATGCTGGTTGCCCCTCCCACAGTCAAGCTGGGGAGGAGCGTCATTAACGTCACTAATAGATAAACGAATATTTAAATCTATAAGGGGGGCTATCCATTGGCGAGGCTTTCCGCCCCCTTAACCCCCATCTCTGTAATAAACACATGGGCTACTAGCCGATCCACTAGGCCAGTACCATAAAATACCGTCTGTAGTTGTCGGTGGCATGGGTACACGAAGTAGCAATAACCTAAAGCGTAAGGTCTCTATTGTTGGCAAAATGTAAGTATTGTGCAACGGCCCGTTGTTAAACATCGTGTTCGAAACAGCGTAGAAAGCCTTTACCCCTTGTACTGTTTCAATAAATGCTTGATATATCCCGCTAGCGATACTTTTGCAACTGTATTTTAGAACAAAATTGTAACCGTTTATTTCTGAAGGTATTTGAAGCATTGCGTAAGAAAAGAGCTTCCCATTAGAATAAATAGTGAAAAGAGTCCTTTGGGATAAACCCAGTTGAGACCCAATGGTGAAATTGATTAAGATGTTATTTTAGATTAACTCCTCCATTCTCACTGGGATTTTAGTTATCCTCTTCCCTACGGCCCTCTCTATAGCTCTAGTTATTGCGGGCAATGAACCTATACTAGCTCCTTCACCTATTCCCTTAGCGGGCAGTGGAGCATTGGATTTACCTTCCTCCATGTATAACCATTTTACGTTAAAAGCCTCCACGGCTGAAGGGATTGCGTACTCCGCAAACGAGGGAGTCAATAAGTTCCCCCTCTCGTCATAAACTATTTCTTCCGTCACCACTTCACCAAAGCCCTGAATCACTCCGCCCATGACTTGGCCCTCAGCTAACATTGGGTTAACTACTAGCCCTAAATCGTCTATTGCTACGTAATCCAAAACCTTTACTTTCCCAGTTTCATCTACTTCGACCATTGCTATGTGACTGCCGTAAGGGAAGGTGTAATTATCAAGTCCGAAGGATGCAGTTGCCTCCAAAGTCGGTTCAGCTTTATAATTCCAAGTGCCGCCAAGGTTTGAAGTAGCCATTTTTGCAATTTCTGCTAAACTCAACATCTTCCCAGTCTTAGGGTTAATTACTTTCCCGTCCTTGTATTGCAATTCCTCAGGATCGCTTTTAAGGAACGCGGCAGCCAACCTCATGATATTCTCCTTTAACCTCCTTGCTGCTAGGAGTGCTGCATTTCCTGCTAACGTTAAACTCCTACTGCCGTAAGTTCCAAAGGCGTTAGATATCTTGTCTGTGTCACCCCAAACAACGTTAACGTCATCTATGTTAATTTGAAGTTCATCTGCAACAATTTGAGCAATTCCTGTTCCAGTACCTTGACCGTGAGGTGCGGCGCCAATAATTACTTCAACTTTACCATTAGATAATAACCTTACTGATGCGCTCTCCCAAGGACCGAAATTGTTTTGCTCCACGTAAAAGGATAACCCTACGCCAACTTTCTTTCCTTGTTTCCTCAATTCTTCAGCAGTTTTCTCCATTTCCCTATAAAATTCTTCAGCCTTATTAAGTAGATCTAGATAATTACCACTATCATATTTTAACCCAAAAGGATTTACATACGGCGTCTCCCTTATAGCGTTCTTTTTCCTTAATTCTATTGGGTCAATTCCTAACTCGTCAGCAAGGATATCCATTAGTCTCTCATATACGAAGGCAGCTTCAGGCCTTCCCGCTCCTCTATATTGGTCCAATGGGACTTTATTTGTTAAAACTCCTTTAATAGTTGAAGTAGCGTTCTTAATGTCGTAAGGTCCAGTGATTAGCGTTCCGGAAATATCTGCCAAATAAAATCCGTGCCACGCTGCTCCTAAGTCTATAATAATATCATCAATCAATGCATTAATTTTGCCGTCCTTGTTTGCTCCTAATTTTACATGGTGTATTTGACCTCTAGAATGGTAGGTTGAATGAAGTTCCTCTGTCCTAGTATTAACGAATTTTACGGGCCTCCTAGATTTGATTGAGGCATAAACAGTTATGTAATCCTCGGGATATGGGAATAATTTAGAACCAAAAGCTCCACCTACATCTGCTTGTATAACCCTAAAATCGTACTCTGGAAAAGCAGAAAGTAAGTAAGACCTCATATAGTGAGGTGATTGAGTTGATGCGTAAACAGTTATCCTATCTTGTTGGAAATCAACTACTAATCCTCTAGGTTCCATAGGTGCAGGATAAACCCTTGATATGACGAATTTCTCCTCTATCTTTACCTCACTGTTTTCATATGCTTTCTCCGCGTCACCTCCTTTGTAAACTTTTGAATACGCAATATTGCTTCTTCCTTCTACAGCCTTAACCTCGTCTTTTACTGCCTCCTCAGGGTCAACAACTGCAGGTAGTTCTTCATAATCATACGAAATGTATTCCAAAGCATCGTAAGCAGTGTATCTATCTTCAGCTAAGACCGCAGCTATTGGTTGTCCTGCATATAAGATTTCGTTTATAGCCATTGGGAAATTATTTGGCCTATTCTCAACGCTTATTTTTAGCCCGGTTATTACATCTACTACTCCGGGTAATTTTAGAGCATCTTCAATGTTTATTTTCTTTAACCTTGCGTGAGGAACGTTACTCCTTAGAATTGCTAAATAAAGCATGCCGTTAAGGTTTATGTCGTCTACGTATCTTCCAGTCCCGGTTATTAATTTTAAATCTTCTTTCCTCCTTACTCTCTGTCCAACATACATATTCGTTATTAAAGAAAGTTTGGTTATAAATTCTTAATTAAGTATACAGCCCAAGCGTTAGTTTTAATTTCGTACTTTTAACATTGCTAGCAAAAAATTAAAAACTTCATTTCTTTAATTGACTAGGATGATGAAAGGGTCAATGACGATGAATGAAGATAACTTGCCCGACTGACTTAAAATATTGATGCATTCCTAAGTATTTTGATTATTGCATAAACTAGGATTACATTCATTACTGCGAACATTGAAATACCTACAAAAGGCAATTGTGAAGGAGTGTAATCTAGGAAAGGAAAACATTCGTGGGTATATTGCTTATACTCTAGTATAAAGAAGATACTTAATATGCTGTCTGCTAACATATAAACTGCTAAAGCTCCTACCTTGCCAGAAAGTTTCATTTGAGGAATATATCCTCCAGCTATCAAACCGCCTAAAAATAGAGTTAACTCTTCTATTGTCCTATATTGTATGAATGACGCACCTAAGGCAAAGAATAATGGGATGTGCCAAAAGCCTGCTGGGATTACACCTAGGAGAAAGAGGTAAAAGTTTGTCCTAAGCAACTTATAACCTAGTAGGACTCCAGCGCCATAAATAGCATAATGGTCCAACATATAAACAATGGGGTTAGTAAATTCTAACCCTTGTATAAAAGGATTAAGGAATGCGACTAAAAGAGCAATGGGAAGGATTAAATCCTTTTTTTCGAATTCTTTAGAGTATCTAATCATAAAAAAATATTCTATTAAAACTTAAAAAAGTTTTCTCTTATAAATATCTAAAACATAAAACTTTAATTTATTTATCATGCTTTGCCATAGTACCTGGTAAAGATGTGGAAGGCAGTGAGGTGGACTCTGTTGAAACCCAGAATGCGGAAGTCTTTATAGGTAATAAAGTTCCTAAAATAGGAATTGCAAACATTACAAAGGAAGCGGCCATAGCAACTGCTAAATATGTCATTGCATCCATATAAGGTAAGAAGTTCACTGGATAGGCGTCCCATCTCCTAATTAACCCGTTATATCCTGCATAACTCATAACGTATCCTAGGGCTAATGCTGAGGCAGTCCACATAGTTAATCCAGCAGTTAATAGCCCTCTTCCTAAGTTGGAGAAATCTGCATTCCCCATTTTAGTTTTTAACATATCTAGGAGGATTGCAGTAAATCCTACTATTATTATAGTCCATATCATCATGTGGAAGTGACCTACAATGTAGTATGTGTTGTGAACGAGAACATTAAGTGGATTTTCTGGTAACATTAGAGCTTGTAAACCTGCAAGTATAAATCCTATTAACGCAATGAGCGAAGCCATTCCTATTGGATCCTTCCAATTATAACCTTTGCTTGTAAATATTGTTAAACCTAAGTTAAGGACTGTCAATCCAGAGCCCGCAGCAAGTATTAATGTAGTTGGAGTTATGAAAGCCCTAATAGCTACTGGTAAAGGCCATGTTTGTAAGTGGTGAACCCACGCTAACATGCCAAAAGTAAATAATAATGCAATATTCCATCTGGCCCACCTTTCACTGTACAAAGGCCTTCCTGCATATTGAGGAATTAAAGTGTAAAGTCCTCCGAATACCGTGAAAGGTACGTAATATACTACAGGATGCCCATAAAACCAGAATAATACTACCCAAGTTAACGGGTTTACTGGAACTCCAAACCAGAAATATAACGAATACCATAACGCTGCGGCAGTAAGTGCAACAATGGTTATTGGCATGAACATTCCTCCAAAAGCCATCCCATAAGCGGCAAATATCGGTATTTTACCTTCCCTCGGTCTTGTCTTATATCCGTCGAAGAATAAAGTCAAGCCTCCAATTATTGCCCCTAATGTATTAAGTACTTGCATGAAGTAAGCTAAGCCTATCATTAAATTTGCATCAGGTAAACTTCCATATATATTCCAAGTTCCCGTTTGTAATGCTAAAGGAGGATATTCATACCAACCAGTTGTAGGACCTCCTGCAAACTCAAATATTAAAGGTAAATTAATCAGCCAGAAGGCAATAGTCATTAGCTTAAAATGCTGTATGCTCATTTTACTTTTATATAATCCGTAAGTAGCAGCAGCTAGTGTTAAATCTGGAACTACGATAAACATTGCTATTTGTCCGTGCATTGTTACTAAGAAATAGTATAACGGTGAAATGACATTTTCTCCTATGCTTGGACAGCATATGTGCGGAGATAATAGTATTGTTCTAAACCATAATGCTGCAATTCCTAAAACAGCTAGCCAAGCTAATGCTCCTCCAGTATACATTAATGCTACTCCTACTGTAGACTTAGGATACAGCTTCATGTTTCTCATGATAATTATATTAACATAGTTTAAAAGCTTTTCTTTCTTTTAAAACATAAAAAGTTAAAACTATAATTTAAATTAAACAAGAATGAGATAAAAATAAAAAAGGTTTTAAATTTTATTGTACATCAAAATATCCGTACATGTAAGAATGACCAACGCCGCAGTATTCAGCACAATGGAACGAGTAGTTACCGGGAGTTGCTGGAGCGTAGAAGAACGCATAGCTATCTATTCCCGGCACAATATTCCAGTTCTGATCTCCGTGAGGTAATTGTATATAAAATGCGTGGACAACGTTGTTACTATAAAGTATTAATTCTATTGGCTGCTTAGGATAGACCTTAATATATGGGAAACCGTCAACATACATTATTGCGTCTGTAATTAAGACTTGTTGAACTGTACCGTTTGGCAGGTAAATTATTTCAGATACATTTTGCGGTATCCAAGCCCACTGAACTGCAAGCATGTAAATTACTAAGGTTCCATTAGGTAGCTTTGAAGGGAGACCGCACTTTAAAGGTAAGCCGTATCTATATGTAGCAGTTGAGCCAGTTAGTATCGACTCGTAAGACCACGCCACGAAAATTATTACGAGTATTAACATTACACCGAACCATATTTTCTCCCAATCTCTATGTTTTGCACTCATGTTCTCAAACTTTCTTATTTTTAGAAAGTTTAAAAGCTTTTCTTTCTTATAAAATATAAAAAATATATGCGATTAAAAAGTTAGATTGCCTTCTTCCTCATTAAGAGATAGTATCCTATCCCTGCTAATATGGCTAAACCAGCTAACAAGAAACCAAAAAAGTTCTCGAATGGGATACTTGAAGGAGACGCTGACGTAGCTGCAGTTAGAAGGACAAACACGTTTACCACAATCATCAAGTAATTATAGTAATATATAAAGCTTTTTCTTTATCAATTATTATTATGAAAATCATTTTATAAATGATATAAAGCTTCGTTAGTTTACTAAGATAAAAAATAAATACTTTCGTATTTTCTAAAATATCTTGATAGACATGAGAGCGTTAAGTAAAATAGGGGCTGTGATACTAATACTCATTTTCGGCGGAACTGCAGTAATGGCAGGCTTTTTAGCATATAACTTTGCAAAAGTGACTTACCCAGTTCATTGCTACCATCCAACGGTAAGCACTACAACTCCAGTAACAACCACTGTATCAACAACTCAAATTACCCACAACTTATTGCCTTATAATCCTTCTACTAAGACTGTTTATTTGTATATTGCTAGTTTGGATAGTGGTTTTCCGTATAATTTTAACGGAACTTCTGACGGTGAGTTGCATATCTTTATTCCCGCAGGTTGGAAGGTTTGTGTGATTTATACTAATTATGAGCCAATTGATCATAATTTCATTATTGTAAAGAATACTACTGCAGTACCACATTGTAGTATAATACCGTCCTCAAACATTATATTATACGTTGGAGTATCAAGCAGTAACTACTTCGACTCAGGAATATCCTCAGGAGCATCAGCAACAGGATCAATAGTACTATCACCAGGCTACTACTGGTTCGCTTGCGGATATGAAGACCACGCAGAAAGCGGAATGTGGGGAGTAATAGAATGCTCATCATCAATAACACAACCATACTACGAAGTAACCAATGAAGAAATAGAAGAAGATGAAGAAGACGAAGAATAAACCCCCACAAGACAAAACCTTTTTTTAAGCAATAACAAATCTAAAATTTTATTTTTAAAAGCCAATAGTATATCATGAAGGGTTACTACATATCTCACGGTTCTCCTCTTCTTTTAATTGAGGAAAATAAATGGAAAGAAACCTTACGTAATTTAGGAAGGAAAATTAGGAAAGAAATAGACCCAGAAGTAGCAATAATCATTAGCCCTCACTTTTTCTCATGGAATGGAAAATTTTTGATAGAAACTCAAGAAAAATTAGAATGCATACAAGACTACTACGGATTTCCAGAGGAAACCTATAAGTATTGTTATTCTGCAGAAAACGATACTGACACTGTGAATAACTTGCTTTCTACCGGTCTTTTCACTCCAGATAATAATTGGGGCCTAGATCATGGAGCATGGATTCCCCTTTATTACATGTTTCCAGAAGGGATTAAAGTAGTTACAATTTCAATAAACGACAAGCCTGTAGAGGAGCATTATAAAATCGGTGAAGCAATAGCTAAAGTAGTTAATAAGAGAGCAATAATTATAGGCACTGGTTCTCCTACTCATAGATTAGATTTATACTATTTCAAGGTATCCCCTAAGGAGAGCAAATTTGATATGATACTTAAGGACTTATTATTAAAAGGGGATTTTAGCGGTATTATGAAGCTGGAAGGTTCTAAAGAATGGAAAGAGGCTCAACCAGAAGGATTTTTAAGACCTTTATACATAGTGATGGGAGCCGTAAAACCTAGAAAAGCAAGTATCATTGATTATTCAATACCTTGGCCCGGAGTAAGTATGATTGCTGTAGAGTTTTTTGACAAATGACGTAGTAGTTTTTCAGCTACAAAGACTTATAAGAATCAATTAGTTGGCAAAATATTAACGGCCTTGTAATAAAATACATGATTATTCCAATGTTTTTTACAAAATTCATGTATATATAGTAAATTTTAAAAACAATAAAAATAAGACTATATTATGGAAGAAGTATTTGAAAGATTTAGGAAAAACTTGGAAATTTATAATAAGATGGGGTTAAATCCATTATCGCTAGCCACTGGTTGTGCAGTGAAAGTTGATTTAATAGACACAGTTTATCCTGCATTAGAAAAAATAAAGAATAAGCTAGAGAATATAGAAATATTACCCAGAGAAGATGCAGATATTTTTATCACGCGGGAGAAAATGGAAATAAAAAGAATAATAGGCGGAGGGGATTTTGATGCGGATAGGGGAGTTAGTTTAATCCAAGTTAATCAAGATACTGCAGGAAACCCTGAAAAATTTGCTAACTTTTTATTGAAGGCATATTCTTCTATCCGGAGTAGAAGAAAATTAACTATAGGAAAAGGTCATTCCATAGTAACGACTATCCCTAGTGCAGAAGTAGCTGTCCTAGATTTGATCAAATTAGATGGAAATAAAATCAATTCTTATACGCTAGCAAATAATGATACTATACAAATAGTAGATCCGCTTGAAGACCCAGGGTCACAAATGCAAGTTGATGTTGCTATATCAAATTCTCTGAACGATTTATTTACTAAGGGTGCTTATCAGAATTTAAGGATGCTACCTTTATTCGATGCACCTAACAGTGATTTAAAAGAGAGAATAATGAAAAATTATGAAAATTATTCAGAAAAATACAATATACCAATTATTAACGACGTTCAGCCAAACACTAAGAGCCTCATGTTAGGTGCTACGGTTTTAGGTGAATCAGACCACGAATTGCCAACGTATTATAATAAGGTTGAGGAAGGTGATGAGATAATCGTTACTCGTCCAATAGGCGAGTTAGCTCCAATTAACGTCTATCTTTGGATTTTAGTGGTTCCGGAAGTGCTTGAACTAATGGAAAGTAGAGGAATCTCTTTTAATCGGTTAGAAAAAGTTAAGATGGAAGTGATAGAACAAATGAGGAAGCCTAATATCCCAACAGCAAAAGTAATTTATAATTACTTGCCAGAATTTGGAAAGGAATTTGATAGAGAGAATTATATTACCATGACCACAGACGTTACCGGTCCAGGAATTTTTGTCATTAAAGAGTTTGCTGAAAAGGCGGGTATTGACGTTAAATTAGATAAGATTCCCGTAATAGATGAGGAGATTGCTGAGTTTGCGACTGAAGGCTTTATCATACCTAATTCTACTTCAGGGACTAATGGGGCTACAGTAATATTTTGCAGTAAGAAAATCTCTGATAACATAATGGAAGATTTGCAAAAAGAGGGATTAAAGCCAATAAAAATAGGCAAAGTGCTAGGCAAGGGTAAAGGAGTGGTTCACGTTAATAAGGATATAGAGAGGTTTATTCATAGAAAAAATGTATTATCTCACTTCAAAATTGATTAAATATACATCACAACTCCTCCATAAACTTCTTCAAGAAATGTCTCAGCTCCTTTTATGTCATCAACTATATCTACTAGATCCTCTTTTTTAACATTATAAAAGGCTGAAGCTACGGGACATGCGTAAATTCTGAAGGAATCCTTATAGTCCATCTTTAATTGTTTTAGGAATGAATACCAATCTTTAAGTTGACCGTTTTTCACAGCATTTTCTACGTTCTTTAAGAATTGGTCTGTATAAGGCGTATAAAATTCTGGCTTTATTGTCATTTCTAGTCCAAGAGTGTTTAATTTAGGTAGAACATCTTTTCTAAAAGCCACTACTCCTTCATTTACTAGGTGTAGTATTACTTCCCATCCTGCAGCTAATGCCGCCCCTCCATATATTGCAACGCAACATATTCTATTTGATGCTCCAGATGCGAAAACCAAACCCAATTTCCTTTTTGACTCCATAATTTCATTACTTTCCCTAAATAATTAAACTTTATGATCTATGCAAAATTTAGTTGCAAATTCTGTCCATTCTCTAAATGGATTGTAAGTGAGGTAATGTTAGAACATGTGGTATTAAAGGCTATTATTATGATATTCTTACCTTGAGGAATTTCGTCGCCATAATATGAATTCTTATAAAAAACAAAAATTTTATTGAAAGTAATGGCAACTTTGTCTAATCTTATACAACAAATAGGAACAGATTTTCCAGGATTATAAACTGTGAGGTTAAAATAGTAAACACTTCCGTTAAGACCTATTTTAGCCATGCAAGGAAGAATACCGTGCTTTATGCAACCTTGCTTAATGATAGTTATAGTACAATTTTTTGAGCTAGATGGCTTTATTGCTATAATAGAAATTATAACAATTAGAAATATTATAACGCTGACCATAACAATGTACTTCTTACTATTAGTAGTGCCTTTCATCTTAAGGATAAGATGGTTTTACTGATTTATTAACCTTTCTTTTCTAAGAAAAATATTATACTTATGATATTTATAAATGATAATTAGGTTCTCAAATATGTTTAGATAAAAAAGGTTTTGTCTTGTGGGGGTTTATTCTTCGTCTTCTTCATCTTCTTCTATTTCTTCATTGGTTACTTCGTAGTATGGTTGTGTTATTGATGATGAGCATTCTATTACTCCCCACATTCCGCTTTCTGCGTGGTCTTCATATCCGCAAGCGAACCAGTAGTAGCCTGGTGATAGTACTATTGATCCTGTTGCTGATGCTCCTGAGGATATTCCTGAGTCGAAGTAGTTACTGCTTGATACTCCAACGTATAATATAATGTTTGAGGACGGTATTATACTACAATGTGGTACTGCAGTAGTATTCTTTACAATAATGAAATTATGATCAATTGGCTCATAATTAGTATAAATCACACAAACCTTCCAACCTGCGGGAATAAAGATATGCAACTCACCGTCAGAAGTTCCGTTAAAATTATACGGAGAACCACTATCCAAACTAGCAATATACAAATAAACAGTCTTAGTAGAAGGATTATAAGGCAACGGCCTAGCTCCGGGTGGTAATACTGACGTCGTTACTGAGGTTGTAGTTGTTGTAACGGGGGTAGTGGACATAGTCACCGTTGATACAGTAGAAGGTGGTAATGTTGTTGTGCCTACTGGTATAGGAGATCTAGTTGCTAAATAATATCCTGCTACTGCCACTAATATTAACGCTATTGCCACAACTATTACCACGGAAGTAGATACGGCTTTGTTCATTGAGTAAAGTTAATCAATAAATGCATAATAAAATTTTTGATATGTTAATCTTCATAACTTTTCTTTTAAACAAACTTTTCATTATTTAACTTCACACACCTTCTTCTTGTTAAGTCTTTGTAAAATTTTGTTCATTTCCCTAAAATTTTCGAAAAGTAAAACGGCTGAGCCTATAGGCAATCCGTACCATACAAAGGAAAAATAGATAGGGGAAGCTAAAATCGGTAATACAGAGTACACTATTCCTAGGTCTAAAGCCGTGAAGTATATGATTATACTAGGCAAAGAGAGACAACACGAGGTCCCTGAAACAACGCCAATTATCGGAACTCCAACAAGCACAGCATTGGCTCTCCTTTTGCTTACTTCTCTCTTTAGCTCAAGGATTTTTTCAATGTTTGCTCCTATTAATAACGCTAATATTATTCCTATGAAAGTGATAAATGGAGATATAATGTCCTCGTATCCAAAAATGACAATGTTTAATGCTGGGCTTAATGACTCCCAATAAGGCAAAAGGAGAATGGAGGACGGTGGTATTCCTACTCCGTAAGATACACTAACTTCTGGAATAAAAATGTCAAGGCCCAATATTATACCGTAAAAGAAGCCGTAAAGCATTACGTGGAAAAATAAGTATAATCCAAATGATATCCAATATGCTCTGGTCTTCTTGACGTTTAGAATCATTCTAAAAAATTTACTGGGGATGAGAATTAGTACCCCAGCCCAGAATGAGAGCGATGATATTGCAGATGTTATAAAAATTGCTCCCCTACTAAACGACATAAAATACGTGATAACTGTTACTGTGAAGAAGACTAAAGCAATGGCTATCTTCTCTTTCCTCATTATCTTTATATTAAGTTAATAAAGTGTTATATAGTTAACTTAAAAATGTTTCAAAAATAAAAAATTTTATATTTTTTATAAAAATAAATATGTATAGTTATGCATATATATGTAGACTTTTTACCAGTTTTTTAACTAAATTCTACATGACAAAAGTGGTGAATTATGTCTACCGAAAAGAAAAATGAGGGCAAGAAGCCCGATCCAGATAGGAGAGCTATAATAATAGGTGGAGCAGCAGCAGTGGCAGGAGTAGCCGCAGGAATAGTAATAGGTAGTCAAGCTTTTCCAAAACTACTTACTAAAACAGAAGTACAGCCAGAAGTTACTAAAGAGGTAGTTCCACAATATATAACAAAAACTGTAACACAAGTAGAGAAATATGTAAAGCAATTAGTAGCAAATGTAAGTGACTTCCCAACTGCAGGAACTACAAAAATGACTACCTACATGGGTTATCAAGTTATTTTAATCAAGACAGGAGTTCCTTCAATAGGGGGAGTAGGTCCAGATAACGATATTGTTGGTTTTAGCGGATATTGTGCACACATGGGTTATCCGTTAAGCTACGATCCCAACACTAACTGCTTATTATGTACAATGCACTTCTCTCAATACGATGTAACTAAAGGTGGAATGCAAGTTATAGGACATCCTAACCAATACTTGGCACAACTAATTCTAGAATATGATTCCAGCTCTGGAAATATTTACGCATTAGGTTTTAACAAGTTAGTTTACGGAGCATACAATAACGTTTTACAAGGTACAACAAGTGGGGGTGTGAGTTCATGAGTTCCTCAAGTACTCAATACACTGGAGTGCCTAATAGTAAAGTTCCATTACCGCCGACTTCTGCAGAAAGATATTTTGCAACTTGCAGATTCTGTAATGTAGGTTGCGGATACGACATATTTGTCTTTCCAGTTGGACAAGAAGGTCAACCAACGGCTGGACAGAATGGAATACAGTATAACTTCATTGACTATGTATTTACTGTAAATGGTGAACCTAGGAAATTAAAAGAATACAAAGCCGATTATACATCCCCACTACAACCTCTTTCAGCATTAACAGGGACTCCTTGGATAGGAGAAGGAATGGTAACCAGGACAATGAGATATAATCCATCAAAGCAAACTTGGGAGGAAGTTTGGATAGAAGAAATTCCAAGCCCAGAATGCCCGGTGAACCAAGGTAATTATTCCACCAGAGGAGGAAGAAATGCTCAAAGGAACTGGAGTCCATTCAGCGACGTAGCCTCTGGTTTTGCCGTTTATCAATCAAGGATAAAGACGCCATTGATAAGGTGGAACGGTAGTTTACAGCCAGTTGGTTGGAGTTACGCGATTAAGGTAGCGGCAAAAATACTTAAATATTACATGGATAATGAAACCTTCGAATACCCTGTTGGTCCCGGTGCTGTTCAAGTTCTGGCTATAAGGGCAGACCACGGCGGAGGCCAAGGTGGAGGAGTATTTAGCAACTTAATGCCTGGATTATTACTTCACATGGGATTAGCTACTCCATTCGTAAGGTTTCATTATCAAGTAGCGTTCTCATTCACGCAAGATGCACTAATGGAAGCGACTAACGGTAACGGTACTGACACTGCAAGTATGCTCGATATTACTATAGCAGACAACCTAATCTTGTGGGGAATTAATGAATATACTACGTCTACGGTTAATTTAATCCAGCACATATTTGATAATATTAGTGGTAGTACTCTAGATAGGAAACAAGCGTGGTTTGATACCGGTGAACCTGCATTACCTGCAAACATTATAATAGTCGAAGCAAGACCTTCCGAGACAGTTAAGGCCGTAACTGCAAAGCTAGGAGTTAGTGTACAAGATGCGATGCAAGGTTATGATATAACTGCGGGAACTGTTTATAATGGTCAATACAATCCTAATCACCAATACGTAGTTTTCGCTCAAGTTAATCCCGGAACAGATGCTGAGTTGGCAAACGCTATTGCAGCATACATTTATTATACTTATCCTGACGTAGTTAATCATTTCATCACAATGTATCAAAATGCCAGCCAATACGGTTTTACATTCAATAAGCAGACCTACCAGTATTACATACAATACTTACAATCAAAGTCTCTAGACGAATGGCTATCAGAAGCTTCACAAATAACTGGAGTTCCGCAAAGTGTCATTCAGCTAATAGGAGACATTATTGCTGCACCTAAGACTAATAGTAGCGGGCAATCATTCTATAAGAGAACCCTAATAGAGTTTGAAAAAGGAGTAATATGGTCTGGTAATTATACGCCGATTTACGCCATAGCTAACCTAGGAATAATTAGTGGTGCATTATCTGGAAGACCGGGCTGTGGTGTGTCAACAGGTTTCGGACATCAGAGAGGAGCAGCATTCCCAGCACCTCCCCCACCACCGTGGTCAAGTAACTTAAATGCCCCTAGAAACTACTGGATTCAAATGCACGAATATGTTCCGCAGCAATTACAAGCACAAGGTCAAACTGTTACCGGCACTGCTATAGCAGAGTTCATTAAGAACTTCTATAACCAATACACATCTACATTAGTGCCTCAAGTATATCAAGATAATCCTGTCATTGATTACCTAATCTATAGCGGTTATGGAAAAGTACTCTGGGTATTCACTGCCAATCCTTACAAGCTTACTATGAGCGGTGAAAAATTAAGCCAAGTAATTGATAATAGAGCTCACTTATTACAGGAATGCGTAGAAAATACCATTAATCTAGGAATACCTTCTTCAAACACTAACTCACAAATACTCAGCGGACAATATAATACCCAGAACGTTGGTGCACCATTACCTAACTTCCCAGACCCAGACACTTATGCGAATGCAGTAATTTCATGTCTCAGTGGGTCAAATGCTGTTCCTGGAGCACTATTCGTTGTAGGTAATGATATAATATTACCGCAAAACGGAGTTCTTGAGAGAGCAGCTCATTTAATATTACCTTCAGCTTCAAATCACGGAGAAACTTATGAAATAAGATGGAACGGACACGATAGAAGACTTAGACTGGACGAGGTTTACCACTCTCCACCAGGGAGTGCTATGCCGGACGTTTGGATTTACGCCATGATTGCTTACGAGATTTATCAACTATATCAAGCAGAAGGAAAGCAGAATTCGCCACAAGCTCAAAGGATTTACCAGGCCTTCAACCAAATCTGGAATTCCCTGAGTACTCACATGATACAAAACTCTCAACCTTTATCGTTAATCAGCAGTTATTCTGAGTTTTACTATGACTACGATTGGTTTAATATTTACAACGATATCTGGAAGTACTACGTAGCAAATGGACCTATAAACTTTAAGTCCTGGCCTTATGGATATATTGTACCACACTGGGCTCCAGGATGGGCTCAAATAGATTTAAACGACCTCAAGGCTGCAAGGACTATAGGAGTTCAATTACCGATACTCGGTAAGATTACTAATCCAGATGGTAGCTTTAGCCTTTACGGCTTAGTTAATTATGCAGAGCCAGCAATTAACGGAGAATTCAGAGTTGAAGAAGTAACAATTGATCCTAATCAAGCAATTACAGTAGGAACTACTCCCTCTGGACAGACAATAACGTTACCACTCATAACTAGGAAAGTGACATACATAAGTATTAACGATTTACAGTCAATGTTCGGTTACAGCTGGAATGATCTATTACCTTACGTGATTAACGGATTTAACCCATTCCCAACGCCTTATGTAGGAATCTTCGGTTACGCTGCACAATTACAGAGTAAATACAAGTACTGGTTAAATAACGGTAGATGGAACATAATCTTCCAGTCCGGATGGATAGACTATCAAATCCCAGAAATATTACAAAGGGTTCCTTACCCAATAGTCATGATGAGTTCTACTGACGCCCAGAACGAAGGATTGCAGAACGGAGATATTGTAGAACTTTATAACGACTATGGTTCAGTGGATGCAATAGTTTGGATTTCTGACACTGTGCCTCCTGGTCAGTTATTCCTAGCAATGGCATTCGAAGTTAAGCCTGGAGCAAATAACGCTACTACACCCACGGTTGACCCAGTAACTGACAACCAAATGGTAAAGTGGAGCTGGGTTAATATAAAGAAGATAGGTACACTGTCTGAGGAAACTAAGGCAAGGCTAACCTTCAGTCCAGTAAGCTTCCATTTACCGTCGTGAAGGAATAATGAAGTCATCTTCCTTTTTTTCTTCCTCTCTTCTTAGATACCTCTTTTTAATGTTAGCAGGATTTTTCATCATTTATATTTCTCCAAGTTCACCGGATTATTTCCTGTATTCTACAGTTGGAAATTTAATATTCTGGTCTTCCCTCCTCATTCTTTTAATAAAGACTGTACTTAGGAAGCCCATTCGCTATCTGAAGAAAGGTAGAACAGCACTAACGATATTCTTCTCTTACCTGTCCGTCCATTACTTTGTTTACAGCATAGCTTTAGAAAGGCTATTGACTGGCTTTTATGGAATTTTGTTCACAGTACAAAATCCCTTCATAACGTTCTCTTTCACTCCTTTATATCCAGCAGGGTTGTACGCTGCTATAATGAATTTGGTATTTAACCCTTCAATAGCTGGAGGCTTCCCTCCCAACTATTATTTCGAACTTTCACTTTACGCAATGATAATGGGCTTAATTATTGCTACTTTAGTTACCGCAAATATTATGAGAGTTCTTGAAGTTTCCTCTAGATTAACTAGGGCCAAAGTAATTCTGTTAGCCCCTCTCTTAGGAGTAATAGGTGGAGGGAGCTGTTGCATATCTATACCAATACTGTTGGCTACAGTAATTCCTGCTGCAAACTCTTTACTCTTTTTACCAATAGGAGATGCTGCACTCTTCCTAGCTTATATTTTACTTCCTCCTATAACTGCTATTGGATTAAAACTTAACTACGACGCACTCTTTCCAAAAGTTCCTAAAGAATTTAGAATAAAAAACGAAATGCTAACTAAAAGAAAAAATTGACTTAAGGTCTTCACTACCTCAAATTCCTGCTACTTCTCTTAAAGTTTTGAATATTTCATTAAAATCTGCCTCATTCACTTTCACGAACACTCCATATCTCCCGACTACACAGACTGCGTATTCTCCTGCAGCTACTGCCCAACCTATTAGTGGAGTCCACTTCATCCCGCTTATTTTAGTGAAAGATTCCGCTTCCGTTTTTGCCATCAGTGAATTTGCAGCGCACATCATAGCTACCAACTTTGCTAAATCTTCCGGCATTGGTCCTTTATATCCCGCCAATTCGCCGTTCTCCTTAAACTCTCCTGCTGCTATCGCTCCTTTTAATTTCATTAGTTTTTCTAACTTTTCTTCAGACATGTTTTTCTGATATATATGATATATTTCATATATATAAGAATTTATATTAAACATTGATAAATATGATAATAAATAAAGTGTTGTTCATTAATTATCATTTTAAACATTATGGAATATCTTCAAAACGATAACGGAAGTTGTTAAAAATTTTCGTATTACAACTTTTAAATTCAATAAAACTTGAGTGTAAAATCGATGGGAAAATTTTATAATTTAAATCACTTCTTCTCTTTTCCATTCATTATTTTCTAAATTTTAATCTAAATTAATGATGTTAACATTCCCGTTATGTTAAAAATTTTTTATCCATGAATATATGATCTCATATGCACATTCAAAAAGGAGATACGGAAGCTGAAATTCTAGATAAGGGTGCTTATTTGTATTCATTCAAAGTTAAATCAAAGGATATACTGCTAGAAGGTAGGGAGAGACAAACTAGAGGGGGAATGGCTTTACTAATCCCTTTTGCTAACAGAATAAAAGGAGGAGAATATTACTGGAGAGGTAAAAAGTACGAACTCCCTAAGAATTCTGAAGGAAACGCAATACATGGCTTAGTAAGGGATAAAATATGGGACGTTGAAAGTTTAAAAAGTGACGAAGTAACCCTTTCCCTTTACTTAACGGATCCAGGCTATCCGTCTCCTCTCTTTATCAAGGTAAAGTACTCCCTTGACTCCTCTTCATTGACCACAGTTATCACTGTGAAAAATGAGGGCGAAGACGCTCCCCTAGTCGTAGGAGCTCATCCTTACTTCATGGTTAAGGGAAATTGGAGGATTTTCCCTAATAAAGCTAAAAGGCTCATAATGAAGGATAAAATACCTACCGGAGAAATGGAAGATTTTACAATAACTCAAGGAGAGTACGACGATTGTTTTCTACTTAAAGGTAATGTAACTTTAATTTCTGATTATTCAAAAGTAATGATAGAAAAGGAAAATATGGACTTTGTTCAAATATACACCGGACAACCTTCTGCGGTAGCTGTAGAGCCTATGAGCGGTGCTCCCGATGCATTTCATAATGGCATAGGGTTAATAATTCTAAAGGAAGGAGAAACTGCAACTTTTACTTTCAAGATTTCTGTGAGACTTTAGACCTTATTCTTTAAAACAAAGATAGTATTCCTTAAAGAGTAGGCGTAAAGCAGTATGATTGCCAAGGAGAATGCAACTTCTGTAGCTTTAAACACCAGAAGCGACGTTTCTTGGTAAAGCATAAAGTCCGAGAACGAAGATATTGCTAAAGGAAATACGTAAGCCCAGCTAGTTAGCGAAGGTTTATCTTTTATGTGCTTCACTGCAATTATAAGTGCAACTAGTGAATTCCACATTTCAAAGCCCCAGAGCATTATTGCTAGTGTTAAGGCAGACTCTGGAGGAAAATAAAAGAGGTGAAGGTAATTATAAGACGGAAATACTAACACGTTGATGGCTAATATGCTCGCTGCACCCACGGGAATCATTACAGTAGCCGAACTTCCCTTATATATTACGTGAGATAGGAAGGCTATACTACCTATAAATATCACTTGAAAGAAAGTTATCCCGACTGAGAATAGCATGATAAAATAAACGATTTTAACAAAGTAAGTCGATATGAAAGGGAGAGAAGGAGGCAATAGGGGAGCACTTAATATAACGTTGGCAGAAAGTGCTATTGCTGGAACTAATAATGCGTAAGATATCTCGTTCTGTCTAACATCCTTGGTAAATAATTTGTATCCTAAGTACACGTTAACTAAAAACACGATAGAGTAACCCAAGAAGTAAAGAACTAGTAATGCATAAGCTATTTCATAATTTATTTCAACATAAGTCATGAAAAAGAAGCCTGAAATGAATAATATTACTCCTAGGAATGCAGTAGAGCTTATCCTATTCAAGTTCTCCATGTCTTCTCTCCAATTCGTAGTTATCCTAGATATCCAGCCATAAAATATTATGATAAAAATTACTAGAGCTATAAAGTATATTACTTTTCCTACATCAAAAAGTATAGGTAAATTAAAGAGTATAGAATTCATCCAACTTATTAAGGATAATACGAAGGTTCCTATAATCACGGGGAACCATTCTGAGCCTAACTTCATATGAGTAACTTTGTTGCATAGTATATAAATATTAGCTAGAATTGAATTTTAACAACTTTAACCTCGGTTATTTTCTCATAGCAAATCTCTCTCGTCAATCCTAATCCTATTTACCTCAAGATAAGCGAGCAAGTCTAGGACCTTCCTCATGTATGTTTTAACAAAGTAATAAACGTGGTAAGAGCGGAACTCGTTCTCATCCTTTGTAATAACGGTAAGGTATTCTTCAGGATAATAATGCTTTACTGTAAGCTTTCTACCTTCTACTTCGATCTCTTTAGGAACTTCCCTTTGCGAAACTATGAGTAATTCATTTCCTTTAATTCCAGCCAGTTGTACATACCACTTATCTACTTTTTCTAAAGCTTTTAATACAACTTCCTTCTCTTCCATCATAATTTAATAAAATAGATTTATTAAAATATCTTTCCATAGACTGCTTTTTCCTGATTGAAAGCCTCAGCGTGGAAGAGTCAGCTATAAGAGCTCTCCTAGTAGAAGGAGCAAAATAAATTTCAAATCTCGTATTGAATTAGTTATACATTCGTATTGGAAAAGAAGAATTCCACTAGCTCAACCTTTTTAAACCTACAAGTAATTAAAAACTCGGATGAGGAAGGCTACAGCCCCAACGAACGGTGAAGAAAGGCCTGCGTTCTGACGCTAAATTAGGAAAGAGACAGCCAAGGATAGAAGAGCGCCTGCAGATAGGGTAAAAATTCCTAAAAAAAGGGGATAAATTAACGGCAAAGCCTATGCTTATTGGAGCAAGCAATGAACCTATTTGAGAAATAGTGCTAGCAAGACCTATTGAACTGCTTGAATTCTCTTTTCCTGTAAATTTTACTATCAAAGCGTCTGTAGGAGATCTAAAGGAAAAAGAGAAAATACCTAAAAAGAAGGATAACCATCCTATCCTGGATAAGAATAACATCTGACTTCCTCCCCGTCAGCGAGGTTCCCCTCATCGATTTGGGTTTACATCTGGTGGGCAGTCGAGAGGGTCAGAGACCCCCATTTAAATTCGTGACTGCAATAACGTCACGATCGTTCTCATAACCCCTAGTATTGGCAGTTCACCAACACTTGCTATCTTAACTGTCATTTTCTCTAAGTCTACACTGTAGCTAGCTTTTGGTGTTAGCCATACAGTGGGCTTGTAAACGCGCGGGAACCTACCCTTTCTAGAATTGTTGTACCAACTCTTGTATGTTGCCAAGGCATCACGATAACAGTCCTCAGCAACCTTTGATGGCAGATTGTACTCCTTCTTTAGCTTTTCATACAATCCCTCGTGCACTTTAGAAAGTGTGTTCTTTTCTTCAAGGTTTTGGATGTTCTCTTTCAACCAGAACAAGGTGAAACGGAGTGCCTTAACTTAGTTGTTCACGAGGGCTAGGAGGGTGTTAGATAAACCAATCTTCATTGAAACTGTTGCTCTGATTGGGTTTTTCTTCCTTCTAGCCATTGAATGACAGGAAAAAGAAGTAGTTTTTAAATCTATAAGGGGGCTATCCATCCCTTAGGCTTTTCGCCCCCTTAACCCCCAGTTTTGTAATCTCACAGTTATTTAGAATCAAACTTCTGTTAAGATGAAAACTTAAATATTCCTTACTATTTTTACTTTTTATGCCATTACGTAAAGAACTTGGTTTCTTGGAACTGACAATTCTAGGAATTTCGGGTGCAGTTGGAACGGGAGTTCTTTTCAGCTCTGCAGGAATGTCTGCCTTAGCTGGTCCGGGAGTTATTTTAGCTTGGGTACTAGGTTCTATATTTTACACTTTCGTAGGCTTAACTTACGTAGAATTATCGAGAATTTATCCAGAGGCAGGAGGGCCATCTAGATATGCAATATACTCCCATGGAAAAGTTACTAATTTAATAAACGCAATGGCAGACCTTATTTGGTATTTATTTATACCACCAATAGAAGCCTTAGCAGTAGTCGAGGGGCTGGACTATTTTTACCCTTCTTTGATAAATTCTTCAGGAGTTCCTACTACTGAAGGCGTTTTAATAGGTGTCGTAATTTTATTTCTTTTCATTCCTTTCAATTATTTCGGAGTTAAATTCTTCGGAAAATCTACCCTTGTAGGGGGAGGAGTAAAGCTAATACTTTACTTAGCTGTAGCATTGGGCGTAATAGCATTATCTTTCATTCCTAGGAATTTTACTGCTTACGGAGGTTTTCTTCCCTTCGGTTTTGCAGGAGTATTTTCAGCAATACCTTTAGCGATGTTTGCCTTCGGAGGAATTAGAGTTATACCAGATTATGCAGAGGAAGCCAAGACTAAAAAGCTTGGTAGTGCAATACTAATAACTATCTTAGGTCAATCCTTAATTTACGTACTTTTCTCAATTGCCTTTGTTGCGTCATTGAATTGGAGTAAATTAGGAATAAAACAGGGTTGTTGGTCTTCATTATCATCACTTCCTGGTAATCCTTTCATTGACATTGCCTCAAGTCTGCATTCATCACCTTTACTTTTGCTAACCATAATAATAGGTATTATAGGACCGTTTATTACTGGATATATTTACCTAGGTGCAGGGACTAGAGTTTTATTTGCAATGGGTAGGTCTGGATACGTGCCAAGTTCTATGAGGGAATTGCACGAAAGGTATTCAATACCTTACTGGAGCTTAATAGTTTTCGCAATTATAGGTTCAGTGGTAACTTACATTTCCTCACCTTTGCCAACAATTTACGGCTTAATTACTGACAGCGTTATTGCAGGCTACATAGGTTTTTTAGTTAACCCCGTGGTAATGGGTTCTCTATGGAGAAAAGGAGTTATAAAGAATAGATTTACTTTAGTGGTCTCACCTCTAGCTTTTATTTTCTCATCTTTAATAGTATTCTGGTCAGGCTGGCCTTTAGTTCCTTATGCTGTAATTTTACTTACGGCAGGAAGTTTAATTTTTGGAGCAATCTATAAAGTAAAGGAGGACTTTGTTAAATCCTTGTGGTACATAGGAGATATTGCCTTCTTAACCATAATGACTTATATAGGTAGTGACGGTGCTCTAAAATTAATTAACTTTTATGAAGCATCTGCAATAGTTTCAGTTGTATCCTTGATTTTTTATTTTCTAGGAGTGTGGAGTAGTAATATATCTACTACTAGTAGTAGAAGTAACTCAGATAAAGCAAGTAATAAAGAAGTTAGTTGATTTTTTATATTTTAAAGAGTATTTAATCTTATGAACGTAAGAAGAGTTAGGACTTATATCCCTGGATTAGACGAAATACTTTATGGCGGTATTCCTGAAAGGAACATTGTCCTTGTTTCTGGAGGTCCAGGAACCGGTAAGTCAATTTCAGCACAACAATTCATTTATAACGGACTGATTAGAGGAGAGGCAGGAGTATATGTTGCCTTAGAAGAACACCCAGTATCAGTGCTTAGGAGTTTTCACCACTTCGGCTGGGATGTGACAAAATATGAAAAAGAAGGCAAATTCGCAATTGTTGACGCATTTACTGGCGGTTACGGTTCAACTGCGCAAAAAGAGAAATACGTAGTAAAGAACGTTGACGACGTTAAGGAATTGGCTGACGTATTAAGGCAGGCTATAAAAGACCTAAAGGCTACTAGAGTTGCAATAGACTCAGTAAGTACGCTTTATTTAACAAAACCCGCAATGGCTAGAGGAATAGTAATGACTTTAAAGAGGATAATTTCTGGACTTGGCTGTACTGCATTTTTCGTCAGTCAAGTTTCCGTAGGAGAAAGAGGTTTTGGAGGACCAGGAGTAGAACATGCGGTAGACGGAATTATTAGGATGGACCTTGATGAAGTTGAGGGCAAAATGTATAGGTCAATAATTGTATGGAAGATGAGAGATACTAAGATCTCAATGGTTAGACACCCAATGGAAATAACGGATAACGGAATTATTGTAGAGTGGGATAAGTATTTAAAGGTCACTAATTTCTCTGCAACAGTTGAACCTTTACCAAAGGAGGAAGTTGATGAAATGAAGAAGGCTATGGAGGAGGAAGAGAAGGCTGAAAAGGAAAAGGTTACAGAAGAAATTCAAGAAGTTGAAGAAGATGAAGGTTAAACCATTATTTTCTTGTAGAACCATTGAAAGTAAAAATAAATACACCTTATGTTATAGATTATATAGCAATTAAATGCATTTAATAAATAGTATAATAAATGAATATAAAATAAAGTTTTAAAACATATATAAATTCATCTTATTTCCTTTCCCTGCAATTAATTGTAGGACATTTTTAATAAGGTTATATCATAAAATGTTTTTATAATAAATATTGTATATAACATTATTCTAATATTTAATATGAATTATTTCTAAAATAAAACTAAATTTTTGAGAATAAACACAATAAATAAAGGTTTAAGTTGAGGAGCATGTTACTACTGCCTTTATGCTGGTTCCATTTGATAGATAAATCGTAAGATAATAATTATTTCCTGGAATTAACCCTGTTACTCCTGCAAATTTCATTGTAATGAAATTATTTCCTACATTTAGTACGTTAGGAATTATATTTGTTGTAGTATAGGGGGTATTATCTATTGAGGCACTTACTACGTTTACATTAATTGAAGAAAATAAGGTAAGGTTAGCCGTTCCATCAAGTCTTATTATTCCTTGCCCTACTTGATATACTTGAAACTGCTGAGGCACATAAGTTCCTCCCCTTAGTTTATTTATAACTTCATCGACACTTACATAAGTCAATATCCAGCCTATAAAGGAAATGAAAGGAATTATAATTAAAATTCCTCCAATTTTTAGCATATCATTATTGTAAAAGTTGCCTAAGTTAAAAATATCTATTCCTATAAGTAAATATGCTATAAATAGAATAATTGCTGCTAAAAATACTATCACACCTCCTACAATAGCAAGGCTTACACTTGAGGAGAATAATCCAGCTATTGCCAGAGCTCCTCCTAATAGTTCAACAACTATTCCTGGCAGAATTAAGTTCAATCCTGTAAAACCTTTTGAGACATTTTTTCCAGTAGACGCAAAGATTTGAAATGCATGTCTAAGTTTTGGAATAGCTATCGTAAATAGAAGAACTAAGTCTATTACTGCAATTACTAGAGCAGCGACACTAGCGAATTCTCCTATAATTGCTAATATTTCTATTATTATAAACCACAGAGAGGCATCCTTTAATTCCTTCAATCCCTCTATATCTGTTTCAAAACTCATGATTATATTTCATAGCATTAAAATAAAAAAATTTACGTTCAGAAATATCAGATTTTAATGGAAACATGCAAGTTTTATTATTCTCTAGTTAGTGTATTGACTATCCTGTATCTTGTAGAAATTCTACTTATAGAGTCTAGGAAAAAAGGAAATATCATTTTATTAATTAGAAATTTTAAATGAATGGATGTATTTTATTTTAAATCTCCCAACTGCAGGATCAATATGTTAAGATTAAGGAGGATGGGCAGACTAACTAACTAAATCAAAGCTATAACCCTAGAGACTTACAGTATTATAGTCGATTATGTGATGATTTTTAGTTAAAATCGCTTAGTACTGTATAATATTCATTTATATTACTCATATACGCTATTAAATTAATAAGATACAAGGAAAAACGTATTTTTCTATCGAAGAAAAATTAAAGGGTAAATTGAGGTCATAAGTTACTATTATGGTGAAATAAATAGTAAAACTGAAACTATATAAAAGTATAATAGATTAATTGTCTATATAACGATCAATATCAATATTAAGGCTTATAAATAAAGATAAACTGATTAATTTTATGTATTATTTAAAAATATCAATTATTTAGAGTTTCCTTGTAATGATAAAGCGAACGACAAAACTTGCCCTTTGGAGAGGAGGCAAGCCCTATTTCGGAGTACATCTCGCAATAGCTTCCTATGGAGTATTATTCATGTATTTATTACTGCATCGTATATGCTTAGCATATGCTTTATTATCTACCAAACTTTTCTAATTTTGTGAAACCTCTCCCCTGCATCAATAACGAGTTCACTGGAGCTTTAATAAAAGGAACTGACATTGTTTGGCTAGCATTTCCAAGGTATGATTCGCCCTCAGTTTTTTCCTCAATATTAGACCCTCAAAGAGGAGGTCATTTTTTTATCTCAGGAGAAATAGCAAAGCAGGAATACTTAGTTCCAAACGTTCTACTAACTACACTAAAAGACGGAAGCGAGATAACTGATTTATTACTCCACGGAGAACATGGATTGGTTAGAAAAATTGTGGCAAAAAATCCGTTAAAAGTTTCAATCCTCCCCGTTTTTAATTACGGTAAAAGTCCAGCAATAATAGAAAGGCTTTCAAATAATGTCTTCAAGTTCTCAAATCCGGAAAGCTCAGAATTCTTAGAAGTTCATCTTCTTTTCGACAAGCTTGACCAGATTTCTGAAAACTCTTGGACAGTTTACGGTGAGGGTTACATTTACATGGGTTACTTTAAAGATGATAGGTTCGGAATATTCGGCAAAAGACAACTTAAATTCGACGTTGCAAGGGGGTTTGAAAGGACAATAGCCTATTGGAGGAATACAATGAAAAGGGGAAGGAGTAAAGGAAAGATTGCAGAAATAGAAATTGAAGGATACACTGGAGACAAATTACTTGACGCTTATCAAACTTCTGTTGGAATACTTTTAGGACTACTTTACAACCCTACTGGTGCAATTGTTGCTGCCCCCACTACGTCTCTCCCTGAAGTTGAAGGAGGAACAAGAAATTGGGATTATAGATTTGCATGGGTTAGGGATTCGTCAATAGTTGCAGAGGCTTTAATATCTGCTGGTTTTTCTGCAGAGGCTAGAAGAATAATAGAATTCTTCTCAAGAATGGTCTCATTTACTTCCAAGCCCTTCATTTATCCTCTCTACTCGATTGATGGCTCAGTCCCTCCAAAAGAGGAAGAAATACCTTGGCTTTCAGGTTACGAGAACTCTAAGCCTGTAAGAATAGGAAATGCGGCTGCTGGGCAATTACAGCTTGATTTGGAAGGTTTCTTCTTAGATGCTTTTTACAAATACTATGAAGCTACTGGGGACGAAAATTACATAAGAAGCCATGTGGACGTGATAGAGTACATTGCAGATTGGGTTTCGGAAAACTGGAAATTAGAAGATGTAGGAATATGGGAAGAAAGAGGTGTACAAGGGCATTATATTCACTCTAAGGTAATGATGTGGGTTGCGTTAGATAGGGCAGGAAAATTAATGAACGCAATAGGTAAAGAAAATCCATGGAAGGAAACTAAGCATGAGATAAAGGAGTGGGTTTTACAAAACGGAGTTAAAAACGGAATATTCGTAAAGAAAGTAGGGAGTAACGAAGTTGACGCTGCACTGCTTACTTTACCAATTTACGGTTTCATTGACGTGAGAGATGAGATTTTCTTAAATACGTTGAGGGAAATAGAAAATCAGCTCTTATATAAGGGACAACTGAAGAGGTATAAGAGGGACTTCCTAGGTGAGGCTAAATACCCCTTTGTCCTTGCGTCCTTATGGCTAGCTAGGGTTTACATTAGACTAGGTAGAATCCAAGATGCTAAGAACATAATTAAAGGAATACTTGATGCTACTCAAGGAATATACTTAGTTGGAGAGCATATAGATCCAGACAGGAAGGAATTTACTGGAAACTATCCTCAAGCCTTTGCCCAAGCTAATTTAATCCTAGCATTGGATGAATTAGCTGAGAAGAAGGAAGATAAAAGCTGATTATCTCTTTCTCCTCATTCAACTGGCTTCTCTTCATCAGACAAGTTTTTTGTTCTGACTTCCTCCTGGAAAGGTTACCTCCCAAGGGACTCAACGATTCTAGCCCAGAGGAATACTTGAGAGGAGAGTCATTAATACTAATTGGGATATCCATCCGTCCATTAATCCCCATTCTTGTAAATTCTGATATTCTATATGTATGTTTAAATTATTTCGTTTTAGCAAAACATAATATCCCTTCTTCAATAATATTTATGAGAACCCATTATGGAAAATGTGGTAGAGCTCCTATTATCCTCAACTTACGCAATAGCATTTACAGGAGCAGGAATAAGCACCGCCTCCGGTATCCCGGACTTCAGAGGGCCTAACGGATTATGGAAAAAGTACTCTCCTGAGATCGCCTCAATTGATTATCTAAACAGAGATCCTAAAGGCTTTTGGGAATTTTATTCTCAGAGAATGAGAGGATTATTCGAAGCAAAACCAAATGAAGCACATTACGCCTTAGCTAAGCTGGAGAAAATGGGTATTATAAAATATGTAATTACGCAGAACATAGACGGTCTGCATCAAAAGGCAGGCTCACAAAACGTAATAGAATTACATGGAACAATGCAGAGATCTTACTGTTCATCATGCTTTAGACAATACGATTCTAGGGAAGTGCTCAAAATGATCGATGAAGGAAACCTTCCTCCTAAATGTTCTTGCGGAGGAATTATAAGGCCTGACGTAGTACTTTTCGGAGAGCCAGTAAAGGATTTTGAATTAGCAGTAAGGATAGCTTATGAGGCAGACCTTGCTCTAGTTATAGGTTCTTCCCTTACTGTATATCCTGCAAACTTAATTCCTCAAATAGTTAAAGAAGAGAGGGGAGGCTCACTTATCATTATTAACGCAGACGAAACTCCTTTAGATCAAGAGGCTGACGTAATTATTAGAGAACCAATAGAGGTTGCATTACCTAGAATAGTTAATGAAATTGAGAAGGAAATTACAGGAAAATAATATCTCTTATCGTCATAATAACTCAACGTTCACTTACGATTTTGATTATACACGTTCCCTTTGACATTTGGTAAACCTTAATATACTTTGTAACAAAGTAACAAAGTGATGTCAGACACAATTAGAGTATCAAAGGAAGTGAAAAGGGAATTAATCAAAATCATGGGCGAATTACAGATAGAGAGAGGAGAAAAAGTGGATTTTAACGACGTAATAGAATTCTTACTTTCTCTCTATAGGAAGAAAAATCCAGAGATTTTAAGGAGTTTAGTAGGAATAGTGCCTAACCTTTCTGCGGAAGAACTTGAAGAAGAGAGGAGAAAGGAAATTGAGCACGAGAAAGAGAAGTATGGTGTTTGATTCCGGAATACTCATTGACATATTGTCAGGAAGCGATGAAGGCAAAAAATTAGAAAAGTATATAGAAGATAACTTGGAAGAAGTAGTAATAAATGAGTTAAACGTTGAGGAAATAAAATACGTAATTTGTAGGAAAAACGGAGAAAAGAAGGCAGAAGAGGTTGAAAATATGCTTAAAACTTCAGGCTATTTTACAATATTCCCGTTTTCCAGGATAAAAGGAGAAGTTTATAAAATAAAGTGTAAATATCCTATATCGTTGGCTGATGCGAGTAGTATTGCAACGGGTAAGGTCTTAGGTTTACCAACCTTATTTAGAAGGGAAAAGGAAATTGAGCCTTTTAAAGCAGAACTAAATGTAATTTTTGTTGATGAAATACTGACCTCCTCCCCGCCCTAAAGGGCGAGGTCTCAAGGGTTACACCCCTTTATGGGTGCTACTCGGTTGTGATCTACGACGAATGATAGAGGTTCCTTAACTGCATTAACAATTTTTCTTGTTACTTTCTTTAGAACGTTTAACGCACCGTTTAGGTCACTGTGAAGTTTATGTCCCTTGGGGCAAATGATTACTCCTCTAGGCTTCTTCGTGACTTTAATTAATAGGCATAGTTGGCGTTTAAAAGACTTTACCCAGCCCCTAGAAGGGGCGAGGCTTATCGTTTATTTTGTCATCTCGAGAAATTCCTTAATTGATAACCCGACAGCTTGGAAGCATCCGCAGTAAAGCTTTGCTTTCCCTTTTCTCATGAATGAATATTTACAACTGACTTTAAACCGTTATCAGCACAGCGATTTTCTTCACACCTCAGCTGAAACACGGTTCATCATTTTACTATTACATTTACTCATGATCTTATAGAATTTTTCCTGCTATAGTAGGATTACGCGTTATATCTATATAAGAGACAATTATTTATTTTCTCTTTATTCTTATAGAAATCTTTTCCGCATCACTTTTCATGAAATCCAAAAACGTGCAAATATCAAGCAGAATGCAAGATTTTGTATGCCTCTCCCCAAGTTCTTTGCTGCCTCAAATAATATAGAAGAGGTCCATCTTTTTTGATTCTCCACAGTTCTTAATATGCTAAGCTTTTTCCTTATTGATAAAAGCTTTATTGTTTCTTCAGCAGCCTTATAGTGACGTTAATGACACTCCTCTCCAGCTCAAGTGAAGGGTAACAGCATGAAAGTCCCACACTCTTCCAATGGTAGTTCTCTGGCCACCCGAATCGATGAGCCCCTTGGAGGTAACCCTTCTAGTCGGTGAAACAACGTCATCCTTAGAAAGAAAATCATCGGCAATCGATAATAATACGTCAGAAGAAGTTTGAGTTAGCATTAAATAAAATTTAGAAAAGAACCTTAATAATTCTTAATCTCTTCTAGTATTATAAAAGAAAGAGTAATTTGATTATATTTTCTTTTATATCCGTGATATTATTTTATCAAAATATAATACAAGTAAGTCTTATAATTTTCCTCCGCAAATTATTGTATAATGAACGATCAAAAGCCAGTAGGGATCAACAAAGGCAGAACCAAGATCAAACTTTCAACTTTAGACTTATTTTTCCTATCCTTTGGAGGTCAAGCTCCTTTTATTTCTCTACTAACCTTCGGTACTGTAATGATATCGTTAGTAGGGACTCAGGGAGCTTTTGCAATGTTAATTGCTACTGCGGTCGTTGCATTAAATGGAATAGTAATAAATAGGCTAAGTAGTAGGTTTAAGAGGGGAGGAGGTTACTATACTTATGCTTATTATGCGCTAACAGAAAGATTGGGGACTAGCACAGGTTGGGTTTATTTAGCCTATGCATTATCTTACGGAGGTACATTGCTAGCAGGCGGAGCTTACGTACTTTATTCAATACTTAGAATGTTACCTTTTACACCTAGCATCTTACTTAATCAATGGTTATTGGCATTAATAGTTAGCGGACTGGCTTCCACGCTAGTAATTGCAGGAGTTAAGGCATCAGCAAAGTACGCAATGATTATGTCAACTGCAGAAATGATAGCTCTCGTTAGCCTGGCAATATTCTTCTTGAGGGACTCAGGATGGCACTTTTATAATCCTTTCAACATTAGTTTATCCTCTTCGCTTTTTGAGGCAGTAGTTTTTGGTCTAGGAATCCCTACAGGCTATGGTTCAATTGCACCATTAGGTTATGATGCCTCTTCAAAGAGTATAGGAAAAGTTGCAGTTGCAGTAGTATTTTATGGAGGCCTTTTAGCAGTGTTTTTCTTTTACTCCTTAGGGGCATTAGACTTTACAGGGAACTTAGTTCAGTATTTATTAAGTGACTTCGGGATAGCTGGCGCAATAATTTTAGGCTTTATATCTTTAAACGATGGAATACTAGGCGGAATGAGCTATATTCTAGCAAATTCAAGGACTTTAAAGGCAATGTCAGAGGATAAGGTATTTCCTTCAATTCTGGCTAAGGATATAAAAGGAAAGCCCTTATATGCTGAAATCTTGATAGCAGGAATATTTACTTCCGCCGTAGTAACGCTTACAAACTTTATGGGATTATATGGGGTTTTCGTCATACTAGGAGGTCTAGCAGGCATATTTAACTTATTCATACATTCTTCCGCTAATTTATCCTTAGTAAGAATTACCGCAAAGAGGGCTAAGAAACACTGGTGGGAATTAACTATAGGGATATTAGCAACTTTAGTTAGCATTGTAGTGCTTCTATACTCATTCACGGGATTCTCTCCAATAATGATAAATATCTTTTTGGGCTGGATAGTCCTAGGTTTCTTCTATCTGGAAATTAAGGAAATGCTATCATCAACAGAAGATTAATAGTACTGCATACAATTTTTCTTACAAACAATAATTATTTACTTCAATAGAGCGAACAAAAGTGGAAAATCTTTATATTCTCTACACCAAGTATTATTCGCGATGGTTAAATTAAATAAATAAAAAAGTAAGGTAGACTTTACTTACCTAAAGAAGGGATAAATTTAATGTAGATGAGTTTTATTATATAACTGAATTAAGGAATAGCCCCTAGGGTTAAAGTTCTAGAAGAAGAGAAAAAGTTCCCACAAAGCTTGAGTATCGAGGAATTAAAAAAGAAAGCTTTAGAGGAGGCTGAAAAAGAAATTGCTTCATATTGATTCTGATTTTTTCTTAGCTATTAGCTGAAGAGAAAAGCCTTATTGATCTTGCAGGAGTACAAAAAATGATATATCAACGTCTATAGCAACTTTTAGAAATTCTCTCTTGACCCAATTAAGGTTACTGCATCGATTGATGATGAGGATTTTAAGAGCTGCTAAAAACGCTTCTGCGAAAAATAATTAGCTCTGATTCTATTTACGATAGTTTGGGAATAAAGAGAACCAAACTTGAATCTAAATATAGTATACTGATAAATTCTTTTTTAATAATGTAATTTATTATAAACATTATGAGCATTTCTTTAATACTCATCTAGCAACTCTATTTAACCTTGAGTGAGAACATATCACATGGAACCAGTTCTTGTAGGAATAACTAGGGAAGGAAAAATTTTCGAGAAAGGATTTGTAACTTCAGCAGGTTTTCTAGACATTCAGTTATCTTCGGAATATTCATCGTTTTCCCTTAATGACCAGATAACTTGTGTTAAAATAAAAAATAAATCAATATTGAACGGAGATGAAATAGAAGTCGATTGCGTTAATTTCCTTAAAAGATATGTAAATTGCATTGAAGACCTTCTGAACAATTTTTATCATTGTAATAATAAGGAGTTAATAGAAAACGTAAAATTACTTAATGAAAAAATAAAGTACATCGTGTATTTAAAAGAGGACGAAATTATACTGCCTTTTGTGGGAGAAGAGGAGATGGATTCTCTTTCTTTTAAGATACTAAGAGATTATAAGGAAAGATTTTACAAAGTTAAGGAGGCAAAGCCTCACGATAGCCCAAGAATGTAATGACGCTCCTCCCCAGCTCAAGTATGAGCAACCAGCGTGAAAGTCCCACACTCTTCCAATGATGATCTCTGGACTAGAATTAATGACGGGAACTATGAGCCCCTTGGAAGGTAACCCTTCCAGGAGGAAGTCAGAAATAAATAAAGACAAGGAGTAAGAGTTAATTCTCTTAATGTTAGTCTAGCCTTCAATTCTTTACTCTTCAATTACTAAGTAAAACTTCTCCTTGAAGTACTTCTCAACTTCGCCTTTTAGTCTATAGCAATCAATTATTTTAAGCTCTAAATCCGGAAGAGTCCAATAAGTATATCTGTATTTGCACAGTATAACATAAAATGGTTTTAGGTTTATCCTCATTGTCCAAATATATTTATTCGACGGTGCCAAAGAGAATATGCTTCCTTTACTCCTAAAATAATGAGCGTTAGCCTTAAGTTTAGGGATAATCTCGTCTAGAACATCTTTAGCAAATAATCCATGTTCGCTCATTGATCTGTCGTATAATGACTCTATTACCTTCATGAGTATTACTTTGACGATCAAGAATAAAAAAGTATTACATCAGAATATTGCAGTTAATTCTTCTATTTAAATATATTTATATAGACTAATCTATACGAAATGTTTATAATATTAATAAGTATATATTCCATATGGAAAGAAAGAAGGAAATAAGCGAGGAATGCCTTTATTATAAGGAGATACCTAGGTCACTAATATCAAATTATGAGAAATTCTTTAATTTTGTTTTACCTAAAAATGTAGAAGATAAGGAAATAATTATAAGCGTCCCAGAAACATTATTTCATGAAATTGAGATGATACGAAATTCAATATCAAAAGTAAGAAAATTTAAAACTGTAATAATAACTCTAGATAAATCTAGTAATATATCCATATGCATGAAATAAAATATTTATAATCTTATACTATGGGTTTGATAAAAATTTTTTAGTTATATTGTACATTAAAAGTGATCAGAAATATACGATAAATTTATAATAAGTTTTTAATTCTTTCGAGTACTGTATAAGACACGATGCAGTATTTTTCCCGCAAATTGCTAGAAATCGTTAAATGATGTTTTATATTTTAATTTATATAAAGGATTTACATTTATTCATATAAATTTCTGAATAGATTTAAGTAGAATAGACAACATAGGCATTAATAATTTTTATTAGTTATTCGAGGTAAATCCTTATAATTATAAACATAATAATATATAATATGTATGAAGTTGAAAGACTAAGACAACTGGGCTATAACTTAAATTCCAAATATTTGGTTCATAGTATTGAAAATTATTCATACATATCTTCAAATGGACTAGGAGAGTTTAAGTATACAATAAATTTTACTTTAAAAGAAGATTTAAAGAAAGATTTGTTTATATTCAGCCTATTTCCTGTAGAAAAAATTCAGATTATAGAGAAAAATATTAAATTATTTGAAAATAATATAGAGAAATTATGTAATTTTAATATAAACTTGTCTAATTTGGAAATGATATATGTTTTTAGCTTAAAGTTAGAATGTAATCTAGCCAAAAATAGAAATTATTTATTATTATTCAATATAAAATATAAAAATTCATTAGATAATCCAGATAAATTGTATAAAGTACTAAAGCGTATTTATGGAGAAACTAGCATTGCTAACTTTTTTATATTAACTCGTAATTTTCCTGTCATGCGTTATTCTGTATGGCTCAAATATGAAGGATTTGAAATATCTAGGAGCGAATTAGTTATTACGGACAAAATTAATCAATATGGAAAGCCTGAAAATATAATTTATAAAAATGATATAAAGATTTTTAATGATGAAGTAAGAGCTACTATTGATTTCCCAATTCCAGATACAGCTTATGTAATACTGACAAAATTATGTAGTAAAAAATAAAATTTGCCTAGAAGGCATGTAAGTGTGAATAAATATTTTATTCAAGAAGTCTTGGAATATTTTAAAATTCCTAGAAGCACAAGAGAATTGAGAAAGATTAATTATGAGAAAGAGACACTAATAAATAATCTAATATCCATAAGAGTACTACTGAAAAAAGGGCAGTATGTTATCTTAAATCCTTCAATTGACGTTCTACTATATGACGTAAATATAAATGATTATAGAAGATCGTGTGAAATATCTTTAGATTTAATAGAAATTAAAGACGACGAGAAACTAAAAGCAAAAATTTTAATGATTATAAGGAATAGAAAAGTTGACAATATAGAAGTTAAAGATGGGAAACAAACTTGTAAAGTTTCTTCGTTATTATATCCAGAGGATGTAATATTATATTCCTCAATAAGCTTACCTTATCCCGTGATCAACTTTACTTTCAAAACGGAGTTCTCTAAAACATTATATATTATGAATTCAATCAGCTTACCTTACTACCTCCCTCCAAAATTAAGTAATGATGAAGCATTTACGAATAAAGATACCGTCTCACTTAATTTTATTCAACCATCCACTATCTTTATATATTATAAAAAATATTAATCCTGTATTTTTATTTAATAATTTACGGAATATACATAACCTATATCATTATCTATGCTCCAGACTTCAAGTACATTCTTTCCTTTATAAAGTATTATAGGCTTGCCTAAGTTTGCAGAATATTTTATTATATCGTCTACGTCGTTAACTCTTATTACTTCCTTAACAAAGGGTTTTTCTGATGTCTCTATAAGTATCTTTTTCACTTTCCTTAACTTTCTCATAGTTCTCTCTTTAAGTGATTCTTCTTTATTCTTTGTGAGCGAAAGTAATAGAATTAAAGCTGCGGCAGGAAGCGCTGAATATATAAAATTTAGTCGGTTAAAGTCTTCTTTCAGATATACAGGCATGTTTACTGTAGAGTTATACGATGTAATTGTAATGAATCCAGCGTTATTCGATATTACAATGTAGGGATCTAGTGTATAATTACCTGATTTATTTTTGATATATACTATAATATCAAAACCTGAAGAATAAACTCCGTACTTGTAAAGTAGTTCGGAAACATAATTTGAGATGTTAGTAACATTAAGGGGTATTATTGACGAATTAGCTATACCTTTTTTATATATTAAAGATCCTAATGTGGTATTAACTACAATCTCATAACAAGTTAGATTACTATAATTAGGATAACTCCTAACGTGAATACACAATTCTTGTAACAATTGTAACGGAAAGGAGTTTCCGGTAGTATTGATATAATTTTCCTTGATTTTTCCTTCATAAGCTATTACAATATTATTAATTTTCAAATTAAGACAATTACCTTGCGAGTATATAATAGTACAGGAAGTTTTATTATTATAACATAACCTGACTATTATCTCATAATTGCCCGGAATATATTTTGAGAAATTGTTTAATGCATAGCTTAATGCAGAAACCGGCAACAGTAATTGCCCTTTAGCCGTACCACTAAGTAATGTTATATTATAAACTCCCACATCATAAAGTATAACATTATATTTAAAGCATGATACGTTTTTAACATCTATTAAAAGATATTTAGCTATGTATTCTGGAAAGTGAGTAACATTAATTAGTTCATTTGTTCCTAAAATCTTTGAATAATTGGAATAAAGTATTATAGATGCTAATACACTAAGATTTTCGTATTTAATTATTGGTTTGCAAATAGTTACATTTATTCCATGACTGAAAGGATTAGGCGTCATTAATCCAGAATAATATATACTGTCGTAAGCCACAGTTTGATATCCAATTAGTATAGGATGAGAAGATGCTTCTAAAGCCACAACGTTAGTATACGTCAAGGCTATAGCAAGTATTAATAGTGTGAAAATTAGGAATAACCTTAATCTTTTATTAAGATTTATTCGCATAACTATGAATTATTTGAGTAAATATTAAGCTTTTCCCTTAATTAAGTATATCATTTTAAGCATAGAATGAACTTATTAGTTATCTTATCACTTAATAAAATAATTTTTATATTATCTATATTTCTTATTTTTCTTATCGCATGCCCAATTACCTCTGATTCACTCATTTTATTCTTAGGAATTATTACTATAACCTCAGATATATTACGAGGTAAGAAGAAATTAAAGAACTTAACATAATTTTCAACAAGACTAAATGGAACTTCATTTATTCTCTTACATTCACTTAAATCTAATTTCATAGGTATTTTATAATACTTTTCTACTTTTAAATTTTTCATAAGATTTCCCTTGTGAATTATCACATTAAAAAATTAATTAACAAAAACTAAGCCAGTTTTAAATTAAACACAAAGAAAAGCTAACAAGAATTTTATTCATATTTTAAATATACTACTAATAAAAAGCACGGCCTACAAGGAGAAGAGATATATATTTCAGATGCATTGGAAATATATGTGCTCTCTTTAGGTAGTAGAGTTAATGTGTGGCATCCATAGTTAACATGAATAGTAAAACAGTATGGATTGTATATTATCGTCTTGCAGTTAGATTCTTTAATAAAATTAGTCACACAAGCTGTTGCTGTAATGCCTCTTTGTTCCTCAAAGAAATATGAATACACGAATCCCAAGGACAGGACTAGAAGCATACCTAATATAAAGAATAAAACTGATCTCATAATTCATTCTATTATTACTAGATATTTAACATTCACTGTGCAATTTGCTAAGATTAAACATTCTTACAACATAAATGAAAGGTATAATTTTCTTATATTCAATTGCTTAAGTAATATCTTTGAATATATCAACACAAATAATTTATATTATCCATTTATTTAGATTAAACGATATATTTTTAAATGGCAAAAACAAGTAACTATCAGTGGAAGAAAAATGAGAACGGAAACAAAAGCCCTAACCCTAGGAGTTATAGCAGGAATATTCTTACTAAGTCTAGTAGTCTCAATGGACTTCGTTTACTTCGCACCTAGAACTGCAGTAGCATACGTAGTTAATGACTGTGCAGCAAATATAGCATTAATACCGAATGACCACCACTTAAAGTCTCCCTGTGGTTACTTCGCTTTTATAAATGCCCAAGGCGACTTGCAGATAAACTTCGGTAAAGTTGCTCCAAATAGCGTGGAAATATTAAGCGACGTATTCTATGTTAAGAACAATTTAAATGAACCAGTAACAGTAACAATAATGGCAGATGCGCCAAAATGCGCTTCAATATATGTCTTTAATACATCAAACGTGAATCCGAAAGCTATGCCTGATCCATCATCACCCTTAGTGCTAGGTCCCGGACAAGAAATACCAATAACATTAGTATTAGTAATTTATAATGTACCACCAGGAACATCTTTAACCTTCACGATATACGTAACTGCAACGTATAACGTAGTTAATGGACAATAATATCAAGTAAATAAGTTAATTTGTTAATATTTTTTTATATCTCTTCTTATTTAGTTATATGGTGATTTAATTTGTTAAGAGCTATTGCTTACATATTCTTATCCTTGCTTTTAATTTCCATAGCATTTAGTTTAATTTCACAATACTTCTTTGGCTTACCTTACGGCTGGAATATTGAAGCAACGAATTCCATGGTACCAGAACTTAATCCAGGTTGCATAGTCTTCATAATGCCATTATTAGGAAAACCTCACATTGGAGAAATAGTAGCTTATAAACCGCCTTTTTATAACCATTATATAGTCCATGAAATAATAGAAGAGAAAGCGTGTGGATATATAACTAAAGGAATTCATAATAAATTTCCAGATCCTTGGATAGTTAAGCCATATTGGATTAAGGGTTTTGTACCAGTGATTTTAGGAAGACCATTATCTATTCCTTATATAGGTTACGCTATTTCTACAGTGGATACTACCCAAGGTAAAATATATGCATTAATAACAATTTTTGGAATTTATATATTATTAGAGATTATAGATAAAAATAAAATAGAAATAATGCAGAGAAAACAGTATAATAAGCTAAATACAAAATTAATATTTTCCACGTTATTCGTGTTATTCTTTATAGTATTCTTCGTTATATTCTCAGTTAATACTATACTAACTAGAGCTCAATGGACTTCTACATGTGCGCCTTCGTTTCTTACTAAGAAGGAGATTGGAGTTTCATTTAAAATTGGAGTATTACCTGAGTGTAAAAACATTACGTTAGTCCTACCGGTTAACGTTAGTAAGTTCATATTTAAATTCCCACTTGCCATATTATTTTACTCTAATACAAGTAATTTACAATTAATTGGGAATAAAACAATATGTCATTCATCTAATATTACATTTATGCTAAATTCTGGAAAAGGAGGATTTAAATCAACTAATGTGGGATTCTTAATAGTCCCAGAACTATTACCTTATTGTATTATGGAAGGCTTGTTCTCTTTTAACCCTTTATTATTTTTAGTAGTTTATTCAGCGTTCCTCTCGTCAATAATACTGGGCATAATAATTATAATAAGCAAACTTCTTTCCTTAAGTTATTAATATCCCCTCTGTTTTATTCAAGATAAAGCTTATAATTTTGGCTAAAGTTAATATTTTATATGGCCCTATTTAACAAGAGAAAGAGAGACAAGTATGATATTTACCACGATATTCTGAAGGCATGTAAAAATAATGTCGGGGGCATAAATAAAACGAGATTAATGTACTCGGCTAACTTAACATTTGAGGTAGCAAATAAATACCTACCGTTATTAGAGAAATGCGGCTTAATAATCAGAAAAGATAATTTGTATTTCATAACTAATAAAGGAGAAGAGGTTCTTCAAAAATTAACTAGGTTTAAGGAAATTAAAGGAGAGATGAAAGAAATTGTCGAGAAGTTAAAGGAGGAACTTCCTCATTGATGTACCCTTTTTTGTAATTTTATTAATTGATATATTATTTATTAGTATATCCTTTTATATTGCAAGTAAAATGGAAAACTTAGGCCAAGCTTTAAATACTTCATTAAAACACAAACTTTCTATAAAATTTTTAGAACAGAGCGAAAATTTTCTCAGCAATAGTGAACTAAGTAACCTAATAGAAGAAATTATATATTATTATAGGGTTTTTGGAAATCCAAATTTAGATAAAATAAGTAATCATATTATGGAAAAATCGGATAAAATTCGCAAGGAAATAGAAGATTTATTTTCAGTAATAACAACAATCAATGAAATTAGATATAAATCTAAGGAATTGAGAAAGAGCGCTAAGGAATTGAGAATTCTCTCGATATCAGCATCAATACTTATACTAGGAAATTACGAGATTATTAAATTTGGAGATTATTCGCTTAGTATATTACTGCCGTTAGGATTAGGAATAAGCATACTTATGGCTCTTATATTTCACATGTTTTACGTCTGGTTCTCTACATGTAGATCTACTAAAAATATTTTAAAGACATAGTAACATTCCCTCATTTTGAAAGGTTTGTACTATTTGTTTTGATGATCTATATAAACATTTGTTAAAAAGTAGTTTCAATTAAACATGAAATTTAAAGGTCTAATTTATATACATAACTTACCTATCATGTAAATATTTTTTAAGAATATTAAACCATACTAAGTATTGTTAAAAATTTCGCTAAAACTCTAAGCTATTTTATAAAAATAATCTAATATTTTATGAGCTTTTTAGATATAATTTTATATAATAACGTAAGTAAGCTAAGATAATTTTCGCCTTAAATACTTTTTGAGTACAATGGTAATTACTATATAAATAATTCAACACAATGTGTAATGATAATTTTGTATTACGAGTTGGATAGATTAAAAAGTGTCATATTCATAGTTATCTTTAGTTTTCCTAATCTGGATATCGGCCTAATGCTAGATTTTGGTAGTATATTATTTTAAGGAAAAAATATTAAGGAAATACTTTATATATATTTAGAGAATATGACTACAATAGAAATAATAGATTTAATAATTGGTTTTCTTGTAGCATGGATTATTGTATCTATACCGGTTTGGTTAGCAGCTAAAGTCTTTAATAGTAGATCATCTTTCCTTAGAGCGATGGCAGCATCACTACTAGCAATCATAGTATTTGAAATAATAGTTGCTATATTTATATTTATAGCATTTGTAATACCAAATCCTATAATTGTACTAATAGGTTTCATAATAGCTATTATTGGAGTATTAGGAGTTTTCAAAGGAGTATTCGACGTAAGTTGGCTAGGTGCTTTCGGAATAGCAGTTTTAGCTTTCATAATAGCTATAATTATTAACTTCGTATTAACAGCTGTGGGCTTAGGAGCTTTTACTATAACGCACTTTCTGAAAATGAGTTGATAAAAGGAAAACTAACTTTTCCCTAATTTTATTCTCCTTGTTGCACTTTGAAGCCACAAGTGGGCGATGATGATTTAATGAAGAAATTCATGCCTTTTACGTAGAACTCCCTCCAATGAGGCAATGGAGAAGGATTAGTGCTGACGTTGATGTGGGAGTGCGTTGATTTTTGCTATTCTTCTCTCAAATTTTTTAGAAAATTCTGCAATTCTTCTTCATTGAAGAAAATTCTCCCGCTCCATTTACCTTCCATAATCCCTATCCCTTCATCGCCTTTTATACACTCGAATCTCCCGCTTTTTTGAATGCAAACTGCCTCATTTGGATCCTTACTAGAGAGAAGAAAGGATAAGAGGACTTTCATAACTTGTAGGTTTTCAGCATTTCCGGTAATTCTAATTTTCCCTTTCTGCTTAATGTTTAATATTTCTAAAGAACAGTTTTGATCCAGAATAAACCACTCGCATTCGCTATAATTGCATATAATTCTTAACAAATTCTTTCCCAGTACTAGATAAGCTTCTCTCACTTTTTCACCACATTTATTATTTAGAAAGAGGGAGTATATAATGATGTTAAGCTTAAAAACTTCTGCAGACATTTACTTGGAAGAGGCTGATGAACTGTTAAAGAAAGGAGATTTAATACAAGCATCAGAGAAACTATACAAAGCAGCAGAAGAAGCAATAAGGCTCTTGTCCTTCATTCTAAAATTAAACTTGGAAATTGTTAATACTAAATCTCTTACTGATGCTGTGTTTTTAATTTCGGAGAAATTAAATGACAGTAAAATACCTATTTATTGGGCATCTGCAATATCCCTTATTACAGTAAATCTGAGTAAGGAAGTAGTAAAAGACCTTAGAAACGACGTTGAAGAGTTGGTTAAAATTGCAGATAGAGAATATATTAAAGTTCTTGGAAGAGGCTGATGAACTGTTAAAGAAAGGAGATTTAATACAAGCATCAGAGAAACTATACAAAGCAGAAGAAGAAGCAATAAAATTCCTATCCTATAGAGAGAATATTAGTGTTTTATCTAAGGTTAAAAAAGAGGACAGATGGAAATCCGAGTTTCTGTTTGATGCCTCTTTACAGCTTTCTAACTCTTACCCTGAAATTAAGGATATATGGAAGAGCGCGTGGATTCTTCACGTGGAGGGTTTTCATGAAACTAGGCTAGATGAAAACAAAGTTAAATTTTATGCAGATAACGTTAAAAAGTTACGTAAAATCTTAGAACCATTTTTTTAGTAGCTTCACATAGTCAGCTGAAAGTAACTCAAGGTAGGATGAAGGAAGCTTAAATATTAACCCTAAGCCCATCATCAGTAAGGTATCCTTGAAAGTCTTTAAGGCTTTTTCCATAGCCTTCTTTTCGTCGTTAGTTCTGAATATTAAATAAAGGGGGACTGCCCCTTCATAATAATGCCTTTCTAGGAGAGTGTAAGCTTTCTTTCTGCTTGATGCAATGTAATAAGCAGTTGAGAAAGCTGGCAGGTTGTAATAATTTAGTAAAGGTAACGAAAATTCTTCATTCTCTATTAGAAATCCAGAGTATACGAAGTAAGTTGTGTCACCGCTCTTTTCTTCATCTATTGACAGTAAGAGAGTATGTAGAGAAGAACCGTTGATTGCAAATAAATAACTGTTCATTTCACTCTCTCTTCTAATTTCTCGAGGATTTTAAGTATTCTATTAGCGTGTTCGAAAGCCTTCCTCGCCTCTTCTGCAGTTATTACGTCTTTGGAATAATCAGCATTTTACTCTCCTCAGATTAACACATTGGCTATCTCTCCTAGGCACTTCATACCTAAAGACTAGAAGAATATTTTCTAACCGATGCTGAAACTGCATTATTCAAGTTCCCCTTATCGAGGTCGTCATTGGCTTCCTTTAATAATATCTCGAATTTTCTCATATTCCTCAGCCCATTGTAGAATCGTGGTGGGAATTAACGTCAATCTTTTCCCTAACCTTGTCGGCAACGACCAAAACGTTGACAAACGAACGAGTCTTCATCTAGGGCTATAAGCATGACAAACCTATTCCCAAGAATAACTGGAAAAATTCTGTCCTATCCTACTCATCGTTACATAACGAGAAAGAAAGCCTTTAAATCTCGAGGACTTCTGAGCTATCTAACGAGTATCACTTTTGCCTCCTTAACGTCTTCCAGCTCGTGATCGCTTGTCACTGCATTGCCGTTAATACTGATAGCTGAAGCCAATAGAAACGAGTCACCAAGGGAGAGGTTGTATTTTACTTTCAACTTAGCTGATGTTCTAACTATTTCATCAGTGATGTCGATAACCTTGAAGGAATTCCTTACCAAAGTATACTTAAATAACGCCTTCTTCCACCCCTTTACTTTAGTGTATGAGTACAAAAACTCTGTCAAGTTGACGGGGTTAACATAAACTTCCTTTGACCTCGAGATTATCTCCTTGACGCTCTCATTACCGTAAAAGTAGAGAAGTATGGCTGAGGCGTCAAGAACTACTCTCACGTTCTTTTCTCCTCTCCTCTTCTAATACCTTAAGCGCTTTTATAGCGTCTTTATCGCTACCAAAATACTTCTCGATGTTCCTTTGAGGAAAAATGAAAATCCCCTCGCCATCAGCAACCACGTTCAACTCGTCCCCTTCCTTAATATTAAGCTTGTCCCTAACCTCTTTGGGAATTACTATGATCCCCTTCTTATGAACTTTAAGCTTATACATGAGTGAATATTCTCCCCACTCTCTAATAAAGTTTAACTTCACATCACGTTAAGTTAAACCAACAAAACGGCAAACTCATAGTAAGCATATTACCTTAATCTTATGATAAAGGTTTTATATGCGGAAAAAGTAGGTAAAAATATATGAAAGTTTGTCCAAGATGTGGTCATTTAAATCCAGACAATGCATACGTCTGTGAAAAGTGTGGTTATTATTTAGGTTTTGAGAGCGTACCACACATTATGCCTTCTACACCTATAACTCCTCCTGAGAAGCCTCTAGTTAAGGTTTGTCCAGTTTGTGGTTATATTAATCCTGGAGACGCAATGAAGTGTCAAAGGTGTGGTTACGTTTTTCAACAACCTCAGGTCATTGTTTGCCCTAGGTGCGGTTCAGAAAACCCAATAAATGCAACTCATTGCTTAAGGTGCGGATATCCTTTTAAGCAATCTGTTCCTCAAACCATCGTACAGAGGAGAAAGTTTCCTACTATTCCAGTGCTTGCATCAGTAATTATAGCATATATAATGATAATAATTCTAGTTTACTTACTGGGCTAAGAGAAGGCACATATTTAAATACTTGCATCCTTAATTATTTTGTGATTAAGACAGTTCTTTATGAAGGAAAATATCCAATAATGATATACGAAAAAGATGGTAAAGAATATTCTTTCCTTGCAGTTTGCCCTCACAAAAATAGACCTATTCTTTTTGAAGGTTATAAAATTGATAACGATAAAATAGAATGTCCTTTTCATCATGCAGTCTTTAGCCTTATAACTGGAGAATTAATAAAGCCTCCTAACTCTAAAACGCCTTGTCCCGCTGACTGTAAATTAATCAAGGTAGAGTTTATTTCCTCAGGAGTTAAATTTTATGGTAAGCCAATTATTCCAGAATTACCTAGAAAAGATACATAATTTTTGTTTAGATCGCCTTATTAATTCTATATATATTTCTTCTCGTCATGAATAATTCACCATAACGTTTAAATAATCTTGTACGAAAAACACTGTATGCGTGGTAAATCTATAATAATTTTATTTCTACTAATTTTTGCAACAATTCAATTTCTACCGATAACGCATTCACAACCAACTGCTCCTACAGGATTTAAAACCGTAGGAAGTTTACAACCGAATAAGGAAGTTCTCTTCACAGTCTACATACCACTAAAGTGCACTTGTAAGATATTCTATTACGCTGAGGAAACCTCAAATCCTTCATCACCTCTTTATCACCATTTCCTAACTAGGTCACAGATTCAGCAATTCCTTCCTACAGAGAAATATGAGGAAGTATTAAATCAATTAAAGGCCGGAGGCTTCAAGATAATTTTGAGCACACTAGACTCGGTAATCGTTGCAGAAGGTACAGTCTCACAAATTCATAAATACTTAGGCTTGAATTTCGCAGTTTATACTAACGGGACCCTTACTTTTTACGAATCTTACGGTAATCCTACGATTCCCGGAGTTGTAATAGTTTCGCAAAACCTTACAGCATATTTGTTTGCTCATCCTCAGTTCTTAGTTACTCAGAAAGAAATTCAGTCTTTTGCCTCAAAGCTAGCAAATCAAGTTAACATTACTGCACCGACTGAAGCTTACTGGCCTACTGCGTTGCAGAAAGTTTACAATGCCACTGCACTTTACGCAATAAAAGACTATGGTCAAGGATATAACATCGGGATTCTGGACTTTTGCGGAGACCCTTACATTTTCCAGCAGTTAGCTTACTTTGATAAAGTTACAGGATTACCTCCTACAAACTTTACTGTAATACCTATTGGTCCATATAACCCTAGCACAGGAATAATTACTGGATGGGCTGGAGAAATAAGCCTAGACGTTGAAGTAGCTCATGCAATGGCTCCAAAGGCAAATATAACATTATATATAGCCAACGGCGCTTTATCGTTACCTGCAGTAATTGCCTGCATAGTAAATCAAGATATTGTTGACGATTTGTCTCAAAGCTTTGGTATACCAGAATCAATATTCTCATTATTTAACGCTCAGGAGTTTTACACTTGCGTTTACGAAAGTGACGTTTATTACGCCCTAGGATCTGCCGAGGGAATAACTTTCTTAGCCTCAAGTGGAGACGGAGGAGGTTCCGGTTATAGTAACGGACCTATAGGTAGTGTAATTTACCCATCAACTTCACCTTTTGTAACTGCAGTAGGAGGAACAACTACTTACATACAGTTCCCTGGAAACTCTACACAAACAGCCTGGTCTAATTATGGTTTCGTGCCAGATGACGTGAACTTCGGAGGCTCTACCGGAGGAGTTAGCGTAATTGAGCCTAAGCCTTATTATGAATGGGGAATACCAACTCCTTCAACTTATCCTGCAGGTAAAACTACTCCAGCAATTTCAGCCAACGCAAACGTCTATCCCGGAGTATACATTATCTTTCCAGGTAACGTAACCGAAATAACTGGAGGGACTAGCGAAGCTTCTCCGTTAACTGCTGGATTATTGGCACTGATCATGAATTATGCTCACTCAAGGCTAGGTAACTTAAATCCAGTAATATACATGTTTGGTGAAAATTCTACGATTTACTCAAAGGTGTTTAATCCTATCACTTTCGGCTATAATATTCCTTGGACCGCTACTTATGGATATAACTTAGTTACAGGGTTCGGTACTTTAAACGTTGGCGAGTTTGCGTTGTATTATAACATGACAATGAAGGAGAAAAAAGAACTTAATATTCAAGTGCAAGTGGTAAATTCCTCAGGAGAGTCGCAGCCTCAATACTTCCCTGGAGAAGTAGTAGAAATAATAGCTAACGTGACTTATAATAATACTCCAGTTTCTTCAGGCAATTTCAATGCAATCATAAGTAATGTGATGGGCAACATATCCAGAGTAATTATGGCTTATAATCCATTGACTAAGGAATGGTATGGAATAGTGAAATTGCCTTCTAATGCTAATGGTATATTATCTGTAACCGTTGTGGGTGAATCGGGAGGAATTATTGGTTACGGTATGGATGAGATATTTTCGGGATATTATGCACAATTCTTATTACCAGAAACTTTCGTACCGATATTGGCTAATGAGTGTATTATTATATCAAATGTAACTAATGCCTTAGGACAATTATATAACTTTAGTACGGTAAATATTACCATATATAAATATTGCATATTAAACAACTCTTATACATTTGTAGCTAATACAACATTAAGTATAACTCCGAGCGGAGTTGCATGGGTAGGAAAATATCCTTGCTTATTGCCTGGAGATTATTTAATAATGGCTGATAACGTCTTCGGATTCGTAGCATTTACCAATGGAGTTTCGTTACAAGGAGAGTATCCTTACGGTTTATTTATAATACCTCCAGTAATTGAAGAGCCAGGAAGCGTCTATCCTGGCGAGAATATTATAATAGAAGGTATAATACAGCCTCCGTCTATATTATTCGAATATATATCGTCTTCATTAGGAATTTGTGAATATTCTGCAGTATTAGACGGATCCAACGTTACCGCAGAACTAGTTAACCCAGAAGGTAAAGTAGTTAGCACGACAAAGATATTCTTTAACTGTCAAGGCATCTATTTTGGAGAATTACATGTCCCTAGTGACGCTACTCCAGGATTATACACAATATTACTTCACTCCAGTTACTTCTCCCTAAGTCTGGGGCAGTACATTAACGGAAGCTTCTATGGTCAAATATACGTTCAAGAGCCATCAACTGTCAACGTTAAAGTGCAGTCTTACTCCTTCGAGGGACAGACTCTCACAATCTACGCTAACATCACTTATCCAAACGGTACTGAAGTAAAGTACGGAATGTATTCTGCTACTGTATATCCTCAGTCCTTATGCTTCGAATACTCTCAGATAAGCACAATGGTTGAGTTACCATTATGGTATAACGCTAAACTAGGCCTCTGGGTAGGAAATGTAACACTTCCCTCAACGTTATATCCTGGAAATCTAACTTACTTAGCAGGATTGAACTACTACGGTGCACCTTTCAGGATATTAATTACCGGCGAGTCGTATAACGGCTACTCTACTTCTCCTTCGCCAACTCTTGCAGGGACAACTTACGTCTTACCTTATACTGCAATTGAAGGAAAGACACTTGACGGTTTCCAGACTTATAATTCTGCACTAATAAACGATACAATAATTACTACTAATGGAACTTTAACTAATGATATATTAATAAACGATACAATAATAGGTAATGTGACTATAGTTGGTAGTAATTTAACTAATGTAAAGTTCTTAAATTCAAGCATAACTCTAATATCATCTTCTGCTAGTAACTTGTATCTAGACGATTCCAATATAACCTTAGTCGATTCTTCAGTTAATGGAATTACCCTGGTAAACTCAATGATAGCTATAGAGAATTCTAGGATAAGTAATATATCCCCTGCATTACCAGAAATAGAGATAATCTCCCCAACGGCTAACCAAAACTTAACTGGCGTATATACTATCTCGTTTAATGTAATAGGACAGGACGTAAGTAAAGTAATAGTATTATTAAATGGGCAAGAAATTACCGAGTTTAGCGGCAATGGAACTTTTAGTTATGCTCTGAATACAACTAAATATCCGGATGGTAGCTACACTATTGAAGTTGAGGCAATACAGACTGACGGATTACATACTAAATCTTCTGTAACAGTCAATTTTGAGAATAAGTTAGAAAACCTATGCAAAACTGTAAATACTGATGAAACCAGCTTATCTAGCTCAATAAGCAATTTAGACAATAGCTTAACATCTGTAAAGACTAGTTTGTCTACGCTAATTTACATAACTCTAGGTTTAGCAGTAATAGCAATAATAATAGGAATCGTAGCAATAATAATGAGCAGAAGAAGGAAGTAATTCTTAACCAATTGGTAATTAAGTTATTTTATTTTTTGAATTTATGTATGTTTCTTTCACTTATTCTTTAGTATTAATTCAATTATTATCAGCTTTATTTGTGCACAAATTTATCTCATCGCTTTAGCAGTGCTTAAGTTGGCATTTTTAAAATCGTAAATTATTGACAGAGATAAAATAAAAGATTTTCAATATCCCTTATTTTTAATTGATTTAATTTTACTTCTTTCTTCATTTTTCATTTTTAATAAAGATAGGAAGTTTTGTATTTTCGAAACTTCCTAGGAGATAATACCAAAGGATTACCTTAGTTTATTTTTTAAACCCCGTTAAAGAGCCTTCATTTAGACCAAAAATGAACTTCCTATACATTGGAGAAAGCTTAGGAATAGCAGTAGTTCAAATAGTTGTAGGAGTTGCATTAGCACTTTTTAGTATAACACTTTCGTTAAATTTACTAGATAAGTTAACTTCAAATCTTGATCAGATTGCAGAATTAAAGAAGGGAAATATTGCAGTAGGAATTTACGTAGCAGGAATATTAGTTGCAGTAGCTAGCGTAATAGGTCAAGGCGCTTCAGGGATTGCGAGAGCATTCTTGGGAGGAAAGTGCGCAATTGCTGATCTAATTGGCGGTTTAATACAACTATTCATAGGATTACCCCTAGCAATATTCTCAATAACTTTAGCACAAAGAGAAATTTACAGATTCTTTGCTCATAGGATGTCAGGAAAAATGGAAACATTCTATATAAATAATGAATTAAAGAATGGAAATATTGCAATAGCTGCAATGTTATTTGGAGCCTTCTATGCAACATCCGCAGTAATAAGCCAAGCAGTGAGCTTCCTCTCCCAACCAATAGTAGCTGCTTTATCCCAAATCTAAGCTAATACTCTCCCAATGTTTTAGCTTATTTAAAAAAGAAAAAGAGATTTTACTTTTTGTTGTTATTATTAATAAGTATAATTTTTCCTAAACTTATTTCTTCCAATTCCTTCTTCCTAGTCTCCTTATAAGTTAAGAACGAAATTGCTAACGCAAGAGTAGAAGTAATTCCAAATATTATTAAGGATGATGAAAAGCCCACAGAACTAACCATTGATGGGAAGAAGTATACTCCGAGTATTGCTCCTATTCTGCTAACTGAAGTTGCAAACCCTTGAGCAGTAGACCTCACAGAAGTTGGAAAAATTTCTGTAGGATAAAATAGAGTTACTGCTCCAGCCCACTGCTCTAAAGCTACAAAAGTCATAAAATAGGGAACGAGCAAAAATCCTCCAATTTTAGTAATTCCGCCTATTATTAGTAGGAAAGCCATTCCGCCCAATCCCGTAAGTAAGACCTTCCTCCTACCTAGTGAATCAATTGCAGACACTGCAATTAAATAACCTAATAAAGCTCCGCCAGCTATTGCCATTGTGACATAAAGAACCTCAACGTTTGAAGGGAAAGCAAACTCTCTTAGTACTAGAGGATAATATAGCCCTATACCGTAAGACGCTACATCAAATAAGAACCAGACTATTGAAACCGCTAAAACATAAGGTAATAAAGGATTTTCGAAGAGTTCCTTAATTCCATTTATTCCTTTGTTCTCAGCTAGGGGGTTAAATTTTTCGGTAACTAGCATTCCTTTTGAAGCTAACCACCTAGGAGATTCGTCAAGCTTTATCCTAAGTAAAATAATTGGCAATGAAATTAAGGCACCGAACAGAAAAGTATACCTCCAAAATTCGTAAAGACTTAAGAAAGCTAAGTTGGCTATTGAGGCTACTAAAGTTCCTATCCAATAAAGAGATATTGATGCAACGAGATATTTCCCTCTATTTACTGCTGGAGAAAATTCACTTATAATCGTAGAGGAAATTGGGTAGTCCCCTCCAATGCCTATCCCAAGCAACAGTCTAGATATGAAGAGTTGTGTAAAGTTCTGTGAAAATGCCGAAGTTATTCCGAAGGTCATGAAGAATACTAGGTCAACGCCCATTAACTTTTTCCTGCCTACTTTATCAGCTAGGAAACCGAATAATAGCGCACCAATAGTCATTCCCATCAATGAAGCAGATGAAACTAACCCTTCTTGTGATGACGATAGCTTCATTTCTTGAGCTATAAAGTACAGTGCAAAAGATATTACCGATAAATCGTAACCATCTAGAAAAAATCCTGCAGAAGATACGAAGAAAGGTCTTATCTTTTGCATGAAATGCTCTTGTTTAAAGAATTTAAAAAATTTATTTAATCGTGACTGATTCTATATGAGATTTATACTTTTCACAAAAGATTTTAGCAATAGCTTCCAGATCATTAACTATCTTATTATAAACCGCATTCTTGTCAGTGTAATAAAGATACTTAGGCCTTCTCTTTCCTTCTCCTTCAGTTTTATCTCTCATAATTAGACCCTTAGATAGTAAAATGTTTACTGGTTTACTTATTGATGTTTTAGCTATTTTTAATCTTTCTGAGATGTCTTCTACGGAGAGTTTTTCATCTGTAGACAGAAGAAGATGTAAAATGTTCATTTCGCTATCAGTTATGCCGTAAAGGAATTCTACAAGCTTGTGGAAATCCACTTGTCTTCCGTCTGGGAATTGAATTTTAAAATCCATGAGTACATTTCGATTCTAAAATTTATAAATTATCATTATAAATAACTTTCATATCTTTCTTTAACAGAGTTTAAAAGGGATTTTAATAATAAAATCAAGAAAATTAAGTATTTTTCCTAATTTTAGATATTTCTTTTAATGATTCATTTAATATGTTCTGTAAATCAGTAAGCAATTTAGAGTAAATGTCAGGAGTTGCAAAATAAACTAGCCTAGGTCTGCCATTAGCCTTTCCCTTTTCTTTATCCCTTAGTACTAAGCCCTTTGATAACAACAAGTTTATAGGCTTAGTTACTGTATTCCTTGATATATTTAGAGAAGATGCAATATCCTCTGCAGAAAGTTTACCTTTTGTATTGACTAATAACTTAAGTATCTCCAACTCTGGGTTGCTTAAGCCATAAACGAATTTAAAAATTGTAAGTACATCAACTTCTCTGCCATCAGGAAATTTAACTTTCCTTTCCATACCTCTCATTATTCTTAACAATTATTTAAAGCTCATTATAATTTTGTTTCGATATTTGCAATTAACATTGTTAAATACATTTTTAGCCCTTCAAAGCGAGACTTAAATAGAAATTGCGCTCT